>JBBROG010000167.1:0-19711 GCA_038229635.1 Gemmatales bacterium | reverse complement strand
GCCCCCGGCGTGCCGCGGCGCGCCCGCGCGCGACGCGGCAAGCCGGGACCGTTACTCGGCAGGCACCGGCGGCGTCGGCGCCGCCGCCTGGCGGCCGCGCTTCGTCGGCGGCTTCTCCTCGACCTTCTCTTCGACCTTCGCCTCGGCCTTGCCGTTGTCCTCCGGCGCCCCCTCCGGCTTGGGCAACAGGCCGCGCTTTTCGAGGATCTTCTTCTCGATCTCCTCGAGCAGCGCCGGGTTGTCGCGCAAGAACTGCTTCGAGTTTTCCTTGCCCTGCCCGAGGCGCACGTCGCCGTAGCTGATCCACGCGCCCGACTTGTCGACGATCTTGTCCTCGATGCCGAGGTCGATCAGGTCGCCCTCGCGGCTGATGCCCGAGTCGTGCATCAGGTCGAACTCCGCCTGCTTGAACGGCGGCGCGATCTTGTTCTTCACCACTTTCACGCGCACCCGCGAGCCGACCGTCGCCTCGCCCTCCTTGACCGTAGTGATCTTGCGGACGTCGAGGCGCACCGAGCAGTAGAACTTCAGCGCCATGCCGCCGGAGGTCGTCTCGGGGTTGCCGAACATGACGCCGATCTTCAGGCGAATCTGGTTAATGAAGATCATGCACGTATTCGTCTTCGAGATCGTCGGCGTGAGGATGCGCATCGCCTGGCTCATGAGCCGCGCCTGGATGCCGACGTGGGTGTCGCCGATCTCGCCCTCGACCTCGGCCTTGGGCACGAGGGCGGCGACGGAGTCGATGACGATGACGTCGACGGCGTTCGACTTGGTGAGCATCTCGGCGATCTTCAGCGCCTCCTCGGCGTTGTTCGGCTGGCTGACGAGGAGACTTTCGAGGTCGACGCCGATGCGCTTGGCCCAGGTCGGGTCGAGGGCGTGTTCGGCGTCGATGAAGGCGGCGACGCCGCCGCGCTTCTGGGCGCTGGCGACGATGTGCAGGGCGACGGTCGTCTTGCCGCTCGCCTCGGGGCCGAAGATTTCGACGATGCGGCCGCGCGGCACGCCCTTGCCGCCGAGGGCGATGTCGAGGCTCAGGGCGCCGGTCGGGATGCCCTGCACGTCGAGGGCGCGCGACTCGCCCAGCTGCATGATGGAGCCCTTGCCGAACTGCTTCTCGATCTGCGCCAGGGTGTTCTTCAGCTCGCGCTCGTGTGCCGGATCGGCCATGACACTTCCTCGGGGATTCGGGGTCAGGGTGGCGGTAGCCATGCGCTCTCCAGGTTATACCGTACCGGGCGGGAGGACGGCCAGACCGCCCGCGCCGCCGGGTGCTTCTCTCGCTGGGATGAGGGACGTTCAGTGTACGTTTGTCAGTATACCCGATGCGCGAGGGAGAACAAGGTCGGTAGGGGAAATGAGCCGGCCTCCCGGCGCTTCGCGGGAGTCGCGAAACCCTGGGAGGCCGGGAAGAAAGGGAGTGATCGTCCGTTCGTCTTCGGGGAACAAGCCGGTTCAGTTGCCGGAGTTCTTCCCGAGGTCCGCGTACCTATCCTCCGGATCGCTCGCCGCCGGTTCGGCGGCCGAAGGAGTTGACTGCGTCGCCCCGAGGTCCGCGTACTTATCCTCCGGATCGTCCGCTTCGTCCTCGTCACTGTCTTCGTCCTCGTCCTCGTCGCTGTCCTCGTCTTCGTCCACGGCCTCGTCGCCGCCATCCTCGAGTTTATCGTCCGCGTCGTCCTCGTCGTCGTCGTCCTCCTCCTCCGCTTCGTACTTCTCCTTGAGGGCTTTCAGGGCTTTGAGCTTGGCGGCCGCCTCTTCCGGCTTGGCTTCGAGTGCCGCGTCGGTCAGGTTCCGGATTTCCTCCAGGGCCTCGGACAGGGCCTCGCCGGCGAGGTTCTTGTCCGCCGCCTTGATGACCTTCTTCTGGACGTCGAGGACGTTCTTTCGCCGGTCCGTCTCCTCCCCCTTGGAGCCGAGGGCGAGGCGGTCCTGCTGAAGCTTGTTGTCGGCGCGGGCGACGCTCACGCCCTGCTGCGCTGCGACCTCCGCCAGTTCGTCCCGTGCCTCGTCGGCTTCCTCGGACCCTTCCGGCGCCGCCCGCAACTTCGCCTCGGCGGCGCGACGTTCCTCGTCGGCTTCGACCTGGGCGCCCGCGACGGCGCGGGCGTGGGCGAACTTGGCCGCGCCCGCGGAGGCCGCGTCCATCTTTATCATATTCCCTACCTTGTTATCCTTCATTTCGTCCAGGAGTGCGTGCCGCCGCTCGAACGTCTCGGCGGTCGCGCCCTGGCGGAATTCGTTCGCCATGCCGGTCGTGGTGCCGGCCGCCGTGTGCTGCTCCAGGCGGACGTTGTCCATGTTGACGCCCAGGGCCTCCAGCCCCTCGAGGGCCTGGTGGGTCTGCTCCTCGCCCGGCTTGTAGTGCCCGCTCCGGTTGGTGACCTTCTTCACGACGCCCTGCGCGTCGGTGATGAACTCGCCCGCGGCCGCGACGTCCTCGCCGGCGAGGAAGCTGGAGTGGTGGGCGTGGGCGTCTTGCGGCCCCTTGGGCGTGCCGGCGGCGAAGACGTTGCCCTCGGCGTCCATCGAGAAGATGTTCTTCTGTCCGGCGACGAAGCCGGGTCCGTTCTTCAGCGCGACGTTGCCCTGCCCCCCCGCCGTCTCTCCCAGGGCCGCGCGGGCCTCGGCGTCCGCGCCGGACGCCTGGACGTCGGCGGTGCGAACCTCCTCGCCCTTGACGCGGTATTGTTCGCGCTCCTTCTCGCCGAGGTAGACCGTCTTCGCCTGGTTGACGTCGGAGGGGACCGTCTTGCCGCCGACCTCGGCCCAGCGCTTCCGGCGGACCTCGACGTCCTGGCCGTCGACCGTGCGGCGCGCGACGTCCCCCGGCGCGGCATTTTTCTCCAAGTCGGCGAAGATCGGCTCGAGCGGCTTGAGGCCGGCGGCCCGGCCGGCGCGGGCCGTTTCGGCGGCGGACACGAGGGTGCCGCCGTCGTCGAGGTGGGCGCCCTTGCCTCGCAGGGTGGCGCCGATCGTGGTCAGTTCGTCCGCCAGCGTCCCCAGCGACGCGGCGACCGCGTCGAGGTTGTGGCGCATGATGTCGAAGGCCTTACGTGCCTGCTGCGGGTCCATGAGACACCGTTTGTCGGGTTAAGGGGGGCGAGGGGGCCGAAACCGGGGGGTGCTAGCCGAAGTGGGTCGCGGCCGCGCGACAGCCCGCGCCCGCCGCGTCGAGAGCCTGGCGCAGCGCCGCGGCCCGGTCGCGCAGGCCTTTCAGTTCCTCCCGCGCCGCCGCCTGGTTCGCCTCGGGCAGGGAGGACGGGTCGAGCTTCGCCTGGGCGGCCTCGACCCCGGCGAGGAGTTTGACCGCCGGGTCGAGGTGTTTCGCCTTTGCTTTGGCGAGTAGCTGGGCGATGGCGCCGCGCTCCTTCTTCTCGCGCTCGCCGAAGGCCGGGGCGGCGGAGGCCGGCGCCTCTGGTTTCGCCGGCGCGGCACCTCGGCCGATCAGTTCTTCGGCCCGGCCGACCAACACGGCGGCGGCGGCGACGTCGGTGTCGGCCGCGGACGTCGCCGCGGCGATCAGCCGCGCCGCCTCCTTGGCGCGGGGGTCCTTCGTCGACACCAGGTCCGCCAGCGGCGCGGTCAGGGCGTTGAGGCGCTTGACGAGCGCCACCTTGCCGACGGGCGGCGCCCCGGACGGCCGAGGACTCGTTGCCGCGGGCTTCGCGGCGGCGTCCGGGGCGTCGTCGCCGCCGGCCTCGGCCGCCGTGCGGGTCTTCACCGGCATGCTGATCCCCGCGTCTTTTCTCATCACGCTCTTGAGTAACGCGGCCAGCGTGTCCGGCGCCTTCTTCGTCTGGAAGATCATCACGCCCTCTTCCGCGAAGCAGGTGCCGAGGAAGAGGGTGCCTCCCTTGGCCTTGGCCTCCTTGACGCACGGCTCCTGTTCATTCACCTTGGCCGTCGCCACGAACAGCTTGCCGGAGGAACCCTGAGCCACCAGGGCGAAGTGGACGTGAGTGCCGTCCTTCGCCTTTTTCAGGCCCTGGGACAGTTCGAGCATCGGCATGGCGCTCTCGGGTAGGGGGACGGGCGGACGCGGGCCGCGGCCGACAGCCGGTTGCGAACACCGCTCGCGAAGAGTACGGCACTCGCGGCCAAAACCTGACAGCGGATTTCCGCTTTTTCTTCGGCGGCCCGACGCCGCACGCCAAAGCGCGCCCCGCGCTTGCGGAGGGCGGAAATCCCCGTTACACTCGGCGGGGTCCAAGGTCGTTCCCCTGTCCCCTCGGAGCGGCTCGCGCCGTCGCCCGTCATGAACGCACCGTCCTTACCCAGCCTGCACGACCTGCCCCTGCGGGACGCCCTGCGCGCGGGGGAGATTTGCAGCCGCTTCGACGACGCCTGGAACCACAAATCACCCCTTAACCGGCCGCATTTGGAAGATTTCCTGCGCGGCTGGGCGGGCCGTCCGGGCGCCGCCTTGCTGCGCGAGCTGCTGCGGGTGGAGCTGGCCTACCGCGTCCGCGACGGCGAGCGGCCCGCGGAAGGAGACTACCTGGGGCGCTTCCCGGGGTACGAGGGAATCGTCCGGGCCGCGTTGGCCGAAGCCGGCCTGAGCGACGCGCCGCCCGACTCGGGGGCGATCGGGGCCGTGCCGGCTCCTTCCGCCGGCGGGGCCACCACGACGCCGGGTCAAGAGGCGGCCGTCCCTGAGGGTGCGCCGGCTTGGGAGACGCCCGTAACGATCCCCGGCTACGAGATCCTCGGCGTACTCGGCGGCGGCGGCATGGGCAAGGTCTTCAAGGCGCGCCAGGTCAGCGCCAACCGCACCGTCGCGCTCAAGGTGATCCGCCCCGACCGCTTTCATGACCTGAAGAGCGACGAGGAGCGGCGGAAGTGGGTCGCCCGCTTCCGCTGGGAGGCCGAGGCGGTCGCCAACCTGGACCACCCGAACATCGTGCCGCTGTTCGAGGTCGGCGAACACGAAGAACAGCCTTACTTCAGCATGAAGTTCATTGAAGGCGACAGTCTGGCGTCCGCGGCGGGACGGGTCGGCCGCGACCCGCGCGCGACGGCCGGCTTGATGGCCGCGGTGGCGCGGGCGGTGCATCACGCGCACCAGCGGCGGATCTTACATCGGGACTTGAAGCCTCTCAATATCCTGATTGACCCGCAGGGCCAGCCGCTCGTCACCGACTTCGGCCTCGCGCGGCGCCTCGAGACGGCCGGGCCGGGCGGCTCCACGTGGGACGGCGCGGGGACGCCGGGGTACATGGCGCCCGAGCAGGCGCGGGCGGAGCACGCGCTGACGACGGCCGTGGACGTCTACGGCCTGGGGGCGGTGCTGTACGACCTGCTGACCGGCCGGCCGCCGCACCAGGGCCTATCGCCGTTACAGGCGCTGATGGACGTCGTTGAAACGGACCCGCCGCGGCCGCGGGAACTCCGGCCGCGGGTGGACCGCGACCTGGAAGCGGTCTGCCTGAAGTGCCTGCGCAAGGCCCCGGCCGAGCGCTACGGCTCGGCGCTGGCCGTGGCGGAGGAGATGGAACGCTGGCTGCGCGGCGAGCCGGTCCTGGCCCGGCCGGCGGGGGTCGGCGAGCGGTTAGCCAAGTGGACGCGCCGACGCCCGGCCGTGGCCGCGCTCCTGGCCGTCCTCGTCGTGACGGCCTCCACCGGCTTCGGGCTCGTGACCTGGCATTGGCGGGACGCGGCCGCGGCACGCCAGACGGCCGAGGTCGCGTTGGCAAGCACGGAAGTGGAGCGCGAGAAGGCCGTCGCCGCGCAACAAAACGAAGAAGCGGCGCGCCGCCTGGCCGAGGAGAACGAGGCACGGGCCGAGGCCGCGCTACAAAACGAAGCAAAGGGCAAGCGGGAGTTCCAGCGCCTCGCCCTGAGCCTGTCCCTGGACCAGGGCATCGGTTACTGCGAGCGCGAGGACATCGCCCGCGGACTCCTTGGCCTGACACACATCTTGGAAATCGCCACGGACGGGGACCGGGACCTGGAGCGCGTCGCCCGCGCCTACCTCGCCGACGGGGGGCGCCGGCTCGTTTCCCTCAAGATGCTGTTGCCGGGGCGGGCGAGCGTCGCCGCCTTCACCCCCGGCGGCCGCGCCGTCGTGACGGGCCGCCGCGACGGCACCGCCCAGTTATGGGATGTGGCAACGGGGAAGCCCGGTCGCGAATACCCTAAGCACGACGGCGGCATCTCGGCCGTGGCCTTCAGCCTCGACGGGAAGAAGGTCGCGGTGGGTAGCACGGACGGGACGACCCGGGTCCGGGAGACGGTCACCGGCGAGGCCGTCAGCCCGGCGCTGAAGCACGGCCGGACCGTCACGGCGGCCGCGTTCGGCCCGGACGACACCTTGCTCGTTACGGGGAGTCGGGACGGGACGGCCCGGATCTGGGACACCAAGACGGGAGATTGCCTCCGCACTCTCACGCACAAGGACGAGGTCTTGTCCGTCGCCTTCAGTCCCGACGGCAAGCGCGTCCTCACGAACTGCAAGGACAAATCGGCCCGACTCTGGGACACGGCGACCGGCACGCTCATCGGCAATCCCTTCACGCACGACGACGTCTTGCATACCGCCGTCTTCGCTGGCCCCGACGGCAAGGTCGTGCTCACGGCCGACGGGCGCCGGCAGCGGCGCTGGAACGCAGTCACGGGCCAAGAACTCGGCGAATTGCCCCCTCACCAACAGAGCGTCGTGGCGGCCGCCTTGAGCCCCGGTGGGCAGGCCGTCTGGGTCGCGAACGGCAATGGCACTCTCCAAAGAAGAGATGTCGCGACCGGGCAAGATGGACCCGGGCTTCTGGGGCACAACGGCACGGTCGACGCCCTGGTCTTCAGTCCGAACGGCAAATTCGTCGCGACGGGCGGGCGGGATCAGACGGCCCGCCTCTGGGACGCCGACACCGGCCGACTCGTCGGCGCCCCCCTGTTTCACCAAAGCAGCGTCCGGACAGCCGCCTTCAGCCGCGACGGCAAGACGCTGCTGACGCGGACCGAGGACGGCGTTGTCCGGCTGTGGAAGGTGCCCGACCCGGCGCCGGTGCGCCGCTTCGGCGGGCCAAAGGAGAGGGTCACCGCCCTGGCGTTCGCGCCGGGCGGGGCGAAGGCCATGACCGGCGACTTCGACGGGACGGTCAAAGTGTGGGACGTGGCCACCGGAGGCGTTACCCTGAGCGACCCGCCGCGCCTGGTACACAAACCCGGTAAGACTGTCCGATTTGCCCGGTCATAACCCTCAGCCCGACTTCAGCTTCGAGCGGCCACGAACCGGACAGTCTTACCGGGTTTGTGTATGGGGGGGATGGTCCATGTCGTCGCGTTCGGTCCCAACGGCAAATCGTTCCTGGCAGGCGGCGACGACGCCTCGCGCCCCGAGCCCAAGGGCGAGGCGCGGCTCTGGGACACGGCCACGGGGAAGCCGATCGGCGAGGCCCTGTCGCACCCGGACGGAATCCGCGTGGCGTCCTTCAGCCCGGACGGCAAGGTCGTCGTGACGGCGAGCCGCGACGGCACCGTCCGTCTCTGGGACGCCGCCTCGGGGCGCCCCGCCCTCGACCGACCGTTGCTCCACCCCGGAGGCGTCCGCGCCGCCGCCTTCGGCCCGGACGGGAAGACGTTCGTCACGGGGGGCAGCGGCCGGCCGAGGCTGTGGGAGACGGCGACCGGCAAGCCCGTGGCGGTCCTGACGGCGCCGAACCACGAAGGGGTGAACGACGTCACGTTCTCCCCGGAGGGCGGTGTCTTCCTGACGGCGGGCGACGACGGCACCGCGCGGCTTTGGGACGCCACGGGCGCCGCCCGAGGCGATCCCCTGACGCACCAGGGCAGGGTCAATCGGGCCGTCTTCAGCCCGGACGGCAAGACCGTTCTGACGGGGAGTGACGACCGCACCGCCCGGCTCTGGGAGACCGCGACGGGGCGGCCGCGCGGCGTTGCCCTCGAACAGCCCGGCTCCGTGCGCGAGTTGGCGTTCGCCCCCGACGGCACGTCGGTGCTGACGTCCTGTCGGGATGGGAAAATCCGGCTCTGGGACGTGGCGACGTGCAAGCCGCTCGGCCTACCGATTCCGGGCTCGGAGGCGCGTCACCGGGCGGCCTTCCACCCCGACGGCCGCTCCGTGATGACCTCCGAGCCCGCCTGGTTCGCGAGCCTGTACCCCGTCCACGAGCCGCTGTCCGGGAAGGTCGAGCGGCTCGTGCTCTGGTCCCGCGTGGCGACGGGCCTGGAGCGGGACGCCGCCAGCGGGGCCGTCGGCGTCCTCGACGCGGAGCGCTGGCAAAAGTACCGCCAACGCCTGGAGGAACTCGGCGGGTCGCCGCTCCCGTGACTGGGTTCACGCGCGGAATAGCGGCAGCTTGTCGAACGGACCGCCGAGCGCGACGTCGGCGGCGAGGCCGAGCCAGTCGGTCAGCACCGTGGCGTAGACGCGGCGGAAGTCCAGACTCATTCTCAGGTCGCCGTGCTTCGGGTCGAGGTCGAGGAGGCTCGGCGCCTTCCCGACGAGGCCCGCCTTCACTCCCGGCCCGGCAAGGAACACCGGGCCGGCGGTGCCGTGGTCGGTACCGGCGCTGCCGTTCTCCTTGACCGTGCGGCCGAACTCGCTGAAGGCCAGCACCGTCACGCGCTCCGCCAGCTTCGCCGCCGTCAGGTCGTCGAGGAACGCCTTCACGCCGCCGGAAAGCTCGTTCAAGAGTCCGAAATGCGCCCCCAGCTGGCCGGCGTGCGTGTCGTAGCCCGGCTGACGGACGTAATAGACGCGCGTGCCGACGCCGCCTTTGATGAGGCGTGCCACAAGGCGCAGCTGCCCGGCCAGTTCCGTCGTCGGGTAAACGGCCGAGGCGTCGGCGGCGCGGGCGACCTCGGCCATGCGGTCGGCGGCGGCGTAGCCGTCGAGGGCGCAGCGGCGCACGAACGCGGCCAGGCCGTCGTTCGCGTCCTCACCGCGCTTGCCCGGCGCCGCCTTCGCCTCCGGCGCCAGGAGGAAGTCTTCGGGGCGCGTCAGCCCCGAGGCGGTCGAGCGCCGGCCCCGCAGCGCCGCCGGCATCTGCCCGCCGCCGACGAACACCGCCGCCGGGGAGCCGTCGGCCCGCGCAATGGCGGCGTCCAGCCCACGGCCGAGCCAGCCGAGGCCGTTGCGCTCCTCCGGGTCGAAGCGGGCGCTGTGCCAGATCGCCATGCTCTCGAAGTGCGAGCGGTTCGGGTTCGGGTAGCCGACGCCCTGGACGACCGCGAGCCGGCCGTCTTCGAGCAGCTTGCCGAAGCCGCCCAGCGCGGGGTGGAGGCCGACTTCGGCGTTCACCTTGACGAGCCGTTCGCGCCCCAGGCGCAGGGTTTTACGGTATTTGGCGTAGCCTTCGTCGGCGAAGGGGACGACGGTGTTGACGCCGTCGTTGCCGCCGTCGAGTTGGACGACGACGAGGACACGGGCGTCGCGGTCGGGTTGGGCGGCGCGCGCCGCGCGGGCGAGGAAGCCGGGGACGGTCGGGGCGAGGGCGATCAGGGACGACGTCTTCAGGAAGTCGCGTCGGGAAAACATGAGGGAACCTCCAGGGATTCGCCGCTTGCGGCTTCGCAAGGCTCGCGAAGCCGCGAGCGGCTTCAGTTCAATTGCATCTCGGGCGAGGCGAGGATCAGGACGACGGCGCGGCGGACCGTCGCGGGGTCATTCGCCGCCAGGGTTCCAAGCGCCGCCAGGACGCGCTCGCGACTCCCGGAGCCGCCGGTCAGCAGTTCATCGAAGAACCCGACCGTGTCGCCGAGGCCGCCGCCGCGTCCGTGCCTTGTCGCGAGCGCCGCCGGGTCGAGTGCGGCTCCGCCGCGCCCGAGTCGTCCGCCGACGAGCGCCGCGGCGAAGTTGGCGCGGCCGATCATGGTCGGCGCCGCGACCCACTCGCGGCCGCCGGGCCAGCCGCCGACGTTTGGCGGTTGGAACAGATCCTGCCCCAACCGGGCGCACCAGTCGGCGAGGACGAGGGTGCTCGGCGGCGCGTCGAAGGTCTCCAGCGCCCGCGCCGCGCCGACGACGAACTCCGTCGGACCCGAAACGCGCGTCCGCAAGTTGGTCTCCGCGAAGAAGGCTCGCGAGCGCAGTACCGTCTCGACGCCCCAGCCGACGTCGAGGTCGCGCTCGCGCAACCCGTCCGCCAGCATCTTCATGCCGGCCGCGTCGGCGGCGCCCTCGCCGAGGAACTCCTGCCCGAGGCGCCAGGCGAGGCGCCGGGCCGTCGCCGGGTGGTCGAGCAGCGCCTTCACCAGGTCGCCGCCCTTCCACCGCCCCGCGCGGCCGAGGATCGACTTGTCGCCGTCGTCGTGCCGCGCCGGATCCTCCTTGAACGTGTCGTCGGCGACGGTCCAGCCGGTGAGCGCGCGGGCCGACTCCTTGACGTCGGCCTCGCCATAATTGCCGATCCCGAGAGTAAACAGTTCCATCAACTCGCGGGCGAGGTTCTCGTTCGGGTGTCCTTTGCGGTTGGCCGGGGCGTCGAGCCAGACCAGCAGGGCCGGGTCGCGCACGACGCCGTGGAGCAATTCGCCGAACCGCTTGCGGCCGAGCGTTCGGAACAGCTCGTTCTGCCGCCGCATCGTCGCGGCCTCGCGCACCTTGGCGATGCTGGTGGCGAAGTGGTTGTGCCACATCAGCGCCAGCCGCTCCGTCAGCGCGTCGGGGCCGAAGAGCATACGGTAGACCCACCACGCCTTGAGGCGTTCGGGATCCCGCGCCGACTCGGCCAGCAGGGCCGCCATCTCGGCGAAGTTCTCCGGCACGCCGTCGGCGCGGGAGGTGCCAGCGAGGACGCGGTCCACACTCGCCTTCGGCCCGTCCTTGAGGTCGCGCCGGAGTTCGCGCCACGTCGCGGAGAAGCCGGCCCGGCGGTGCAGGTGGACGACGCGGCACAGGTTCCACGGCTCCGCGTCGCTCGGTTCGTAAACCGCCCAGGGTTGTCCCCGAGCGGGGCTCTTGGTGCCGTCGTTCATGGTCACTCCTCTCGGTCGTTCGCGGGGGCGGTTTTGGCCTTCAGGTCGCCGAGGTCGTTGGCCTTTCCCGATTCGACGGACAGGCTCTCGCGAGAGAGTTCCGTCGCCTCGCCGTCGCGGACCGCGAGGTCGTACTTGAGGCCCGGCACGAGTCCGTCGAGGCGGAACCTACCGTCCTTGTCGGTCGTCGCCTCGCGGTTGAGGATTTTGTCCCATGCGGGGTAGTCGAAGTATAATTCCCACGGTAGGCCCGGAGAGTCTGCCCCTCCCGCGCTGGCGGCCTCGAGTTCCTGATATCGGTAGGACGTCTTTACCTTCAGGCCGGCTCGCGGGCGCCCGTCGGCGCCGACGACGCGGCCGGCGAGGGAGCCCGTCGCCTCCAGGCGCACGTCCAGGGGAGTCCCGGAGCCAGCCTTGACGACTTTGGCGAGCTTCTTTTCCGAATGTACGAACACGACGGCGCGCGGCTTCGCGCCGACGGCGTGGGCCGTGAAAGACGCCGTTTCCAGCTTCTCGGCGCCGCGGCCGAACGACCAGACGGCGTGCAGCCCGGCGGCGTACGCGCCCGCGACGGGCTTGCCGTCCGGCCCGACGACGGAGCCGGACACGCCGCTGGCGGACTCCAGGACGACGTCGCGCGTCCGCGATTTCTCGTCGTCCTCGGACGGGTCGATGCGGACGACCGCGTTGCTGTCGTGGAGGATGCGGCCCGAGGCGTTCTTCGTCCCGGCGAGGTCGGCGACGGCGTAGCGGTCGGCGGCGTCCGCCCGGACCGCCAGCAGGCCCGGACCCGGCGGGCAGACCACGACGAACGAGCCGTCCGCCGCGATCGTGCCGAGGGCGACCGCGAAGATCTGGCCTTTCCCAAGGTCCGTGAAGTCCTTCAAGTGCGGGTTGTCGCTCAGGGCGACGTAGCCGACGTTGCCGCTCACCGGACGTCCCGTCGCCTTGTCCGTGACCTTCCCCTTCACCGCGACGCCGCGCTCGAGGTCGAAATCGACCGCGAGCGGGTCGAGGCCGGCGGTGTCGGCGATATCCATCTTGGTGGAGTTGAAGTAGGGCAGCCCGCCGGCGGCGAGCGTGTAGTCCTTGCGCTTGCCGGCGCCCTCGATCCGGTAGCGGCCCGCCGCGTCGGTCGTCGCCGACGGCCAGCCCCACGTCCCCCCCGGACACACCACCTTGATGCCGGCCACGGGCTTGCCCGTCTTCTTGTCGCGCACCGTGCCGACGATGGGCTTGCTCGGGTTGACCGTCAGGACGAGGTCGGGCGGGTAGACCGCGCGGGACTGGACGCGCAACCCCCCGGGGAGGCCGGCGCGCGTCAGCACTTCGATGTCGGTGTCCGCGAGCCCCGCCCCGCGGACGAAGAGGTGGGCGATGCGGTCCCGGCCGAAGCCGGTCAGGCGGAAGCGGCCGTCCTTGTCGGCCGTGACCGACGCCGGGCCGTCCAGGGTGAGCGGGCTGGCGCCGCGCGTCGTCGTCAGGTGATTCTTCGTCCGGTCGGCCAGCCAGGGCGCCAGGTCGACCTGATCGAACCAGGCGACCGCGACGGTCGCGCCGGCGGCGGGGCGCCCTTCCAGGTCGAGGAGGAGCCCGGTGATCGGTACGTCGTCTTTTACGAGTTTCAGCGTGAATTCGCCTATTCTATCGTCATTGCGCAGGTATCCCCAGTCGGGGCCGTGGCCTGGGGCGGACGCGACGACTCTCGCGCCGCGGCTCCGGTCGGCCGCGCTGACGGCGAAGCGGAAGCGGCCGTCCGCGCCGGTCGTCGCCTTCTCGGTCCGATCACCCTTGTTCTTGACGGCACTCGTCAGGAGGAACAGCTTCGCCCCCGCGAAGGGTTTGCCGTCGTCGCCGACGACTTGGCCGCTCACCTCGACGGCGTCGCCGGCTTCCGCTTTCGCGCCGGCCGGCGCTGCCACTTTCTTCTTCTCCTCCGCGCCGGCTCGCGGCCGCGCCCCTTCGCCGGCCGCGCCTCCGCCGCGCGCCCACGCCGCGGCGCCGGTCAGGGCGCCGGCCATCAGCAGCAGTGCCGTCGCCAGTTTCAGCTTGCTCGGTGTCATCGCCCGCAACCCTCCCTCGACGAGTCCGGCCACCCGCGCGGAACAGAGTGCCGCCGCCGGTTGCCCCGCCGCGAAGGCAAGCGCCGCCCTCACGGCGGACCTCACCAGCGCGGCCGGCGCCGCCGCCGAGGCGGCGCTCGTCATCAGTAGGGCCGCCAGGCCGGCGGAGGAGAGGGTCAGGCCGTGGCTCGTCAGACGCTCGCGCAGCAGCTTGCGGCCGCGCGCCACCCGCGTCCCGACGGTCGCCGCCGGGCAGTCCAGGACAAGGGCCGCTTCGCGGAGTGTCTTGCCTTCGAGGTGGCAGAGAACGAGGGCGGCGCGGTACTTCTCCGGCAGTTCCCCGAGGGCCGCGTCGAGTGCCGCTTGCAGGTCCCGCCGCGCCGCCCCGGAGTCCGACCGCGTGTCGCGCATGTCCGCCGCCTCTCTCTCCCGCGCCCGCCGCCGGGCTCCCTGCGCCTTCGTCCTCACCGCCAGGCGATGGGCGACGCCGTGGAGCCAGCAGCCGACCGCGTCGCGCTTGCGAATCGACGCCGCCTTGCTGGCCAGCAGAAGGAAGGACGCCTGGAACACGTCCTCGGCGTCCTGGGCGGTGGGCAGGACACGCCGCGCCACCCCCAGGACCATCGGCCCGTGCCGGCGCACCAGGGCGGCGAAGGCCGCCTCCTCGCGCCCGGCGGTGAAGCGCTCAAGCAGGTGGGCGTCGGACGCCTGGGCGAGCGCGTGCGTCTCGCGCAGGTGTCGCAAGGCCCCCGTCAGTTGTGCGTTTGCCATGTGCCTGACTCTCCCCATGAGATGTCGTCACAGGATATAGTGCCGGCACCGCGGCAAACTTTTTCACGGAATCGGGGCGGCGGACTCCTTCAGGTCGCCGAGGTCGCTCGTCTTGCCGGCCTCGACGCCGACCCGGCGCCTGGAAACCACAAGCGTATTCGGCTTCGCCAGGTCGCCGCGGCTGGCGTGGACGTCGTAAACGAGCCCCGGCAGCAGGCCGTCGAAGCGGAACGTGCCGTCGGCGCCCGTGACGGCTTCCCGCGCGGTGAACTTGGACCACGGCGCGGGCGCGATGCCGAAGCCGCCCTGGAAGGCGTGCAGCTCGTGCGGCAGGTTGTCGTAGACCCCCCGGACGGTTGGGTAGGCCGTGACCTTGAGTTCGGACAGCGGCTTGCCGTCGGCGTCCACGACCCGGCCCGCGAGGGCGCCAAGAGGTTCCAACCGCACCGCCAGCGCCCCCTCCTCGTCGCCGGGAAATGCGACCACTTTGCCGATCTTTTTCTCCGGGTGCAGGAAGATCAGGAGGCGCGTCCGCTTCGCGGCCAGTCCTTCCGCGACGAAGCCGGGCCCTTCCAGCCGGCGCGGCTCGTCGCCGACGCGGAGGCCGGCGACGTGAGCGCCTGCCAGCGGCTTGCCGTCCGGCCCGACGACCGAGCCCGTGCGCGAGCGCGCCCTGGCGAAGGCGAAAGTCAACGGTTTCGGATCGTTCTCATCGACCTCCAGGCGGGCGACAGCGTGCATCGTCGCCGCCGGCAGCGAGAGGACGCCGAGCCCGCGCAGCTCCCCTGCGGTCGCGGCCGGCAGGTAGCGATTCACCTCGGCGGCGCCCGCGGTCAGCGCGCCGGGGCCGGGGACCGCCAGGACGGTGAACCGGCCGTCGGCCCCCGCCTTGCCCCAGTCCGAGATGATGACCCCTCCGCCGAAGGCAGTGTAATCCTTCAGCCGCGGGTTGTCCGGCAGCGGGAAGTACATGACCGCGCCAGGCACGGGCTTCCCCGTCTCCTTGTCCGTCAGCCGGCCGGTGACTTCGACGCCGCGCTCCAGCGCGAAGTCGACGCGGATCGGCTCGAGCCCCGGCGTGTCGGCGGCGTGGGCGTTCGCGTCGAAGTACGGCCGTCCCTTGCCGCCGCCGACCGCGATCAGGTAGTTCGGCCCCTTCGGAACGCCGACCAGTCGATACGCGCCTTTCGCGTCCGTCGTCGCGCGGGCCAGGTGGTCCGGGCCGCCCTCGACGCGGACGCCGGCCAGCGGTTGGCCCGTGCGCTTGTCGCGGACCGTGCCGACGAACTCCTTCGTCGGGCCGGCGATGTGGTCGAACGTGGAGGCGTAGAGCGCGAAGTCGCCCTCGACCCAGCCGCGCGGCGGACCCGCGCGCGTGGCGGCCCGGAAACTCGTGTGGGCGATGGTCGGGCCGCGAACCTCAAGCCGCACCACCCGGTCGCGGCCGAAGCCCGTCAGGCGGAAGCGGCCGTCCTTGTCGGTCGTCGCCGCCCCCGGGACGCCCGCCGCGACCGCCGGGAGTGTGTCCAACCCATCCTGTTCGTAGCTGTGAACGCGGCTCTTTGCCCGCGCGACCTGACGCCCGACCCACGCGGCCAGGTCGCCGTCGGACCGCTTGCTCAACCGGACGACGTCAACTGCGGCTCCGGCCACCGGACGCCCTTCGAGGTCGAGGATTCGCCCCACGATCGGCACGTCGTCCTTTACCAGTTTCATTGTTACTTCATCGAATTTGTCGCCCTTGCCCGGCTCCTTCCAGTCGGGGCCGTGGCCCTCCGCGGCCGCCACGAGCTTCGCGCCGCGCCCCAGGTCCGCTTTCGGCGCGGCGAAGCGGAAGCGGCCGTCCGGGCCGGTCGTCGCCCGCACGGGCATGTCGTCCTTCGTCTTGACGTCCTCGGTCCACAGGAACAGCTTCGCGCCGGCGAACGGCTCGCCGTCGGGGCCGAGGACTTGGCCGCTCACCTCGACAGCGTCGGCCGCCTTGGGGGTGGCGAGCGCCTTGGAATTCTCGGGCGTTTGGGCCTCGGTCGGTTGCGCCCCGGCTCGCGGGTGGAGCGCGGCGCCGAAGCCGAGGGCCAGAAGACTCGCGGTCAGCAGCAGGAGCGCCGACGTCTTGATCGTGGTCAGAAGCATGGTTTTTTCGACCCCTTTCGCCAGGGCGAGGACGTGGGCCGCAACCGTACCCGCCGGGACCGCCCCGGCTCCCGAGGCCACCGAAGCCGACAAGGCGAGAGGCACCGCCGTCGCGCGTCCTGTCAGGGCGCCCGCCGCCAGCAGCGCCGCCAGCGAAACGCCGCGCCGGGCCAGCCGCTCCTTCAGGAGCTTGCGCGCCTGCGCCAGCCGGCTCCAGACGGTGCCCTCCTTGACGCCGAGCCGTCGCGCCGCTTCGGCCTGCGCTACGCCGTCGAGGCAGCAGAGGACGAACGCCGCCCGGCACTTCTCCGGGAGTTCCTGGATTTCCTCGTCGAGGAGGACCTGGACCTCCTGCCAGGCGGCTTTCCAGGCCGGGTCGCCGGGCGCGACCGTCCTGGCTCGTCCTTCGTGCGTCCGCCGCAGTTCCGCTTGTCGTTTCGCTCTCATGGCTACTCGGTAGGCAACCCCGTGGAGCCAACTGCCCAGCGACTCTCGCTTGCGGATCGCCCCGGCGCCGCGCGCCAGGACGAGGAACGTGGCCTGGAAGGCGTCCTCGGCGTCGTGCTCGTGGCGCAGCACCCGTCGGCACACGCCGAGGACCAGGGGGCCGTAGCGCGTGACGAGGCCCGCGAACGCGGCCTGATCGTTCCCGGCGGCGAAGGCGGCGAGAAGTTCCTCGTCCATCTTCCGCCCGCCCTCCGCGGCGCCGATCCGGCGGATGTGCCGGACGACGGCGCCGAGCTGTGTGTTGACCATAGGGTTGACTCGTTCGGGTCCGTTGCGTCCTCCTTTATAGTGCCTGGCGGGGGGAAAACCTTCGGTCCTTTCGCGATCATCCGCGTCATTCCTTCGCGGGCTTCAGCCGCACGTCCCCCAGGTCCTTCGTCTGGCCCGCGCGGAGTGTGCCGCCGAAGGGCAACACGTCCTTGCCGTCGGACAGGCGGAACTCGTGGTCGGTCAGCAGCGCCTCGAGGCGGAACCGGCCCTCGCGGTCCGTCCGGATGTGATCGGGGGGATAGTCCAACCAGTAGCGCCACCCCTTCGCGCGGAACGACACTTCCAGTTCGACGCCGGCCCGCGGCTTCCCGTCCGCATCGACCAGCCGGCCCGCGACCGCCGCCCCGGCCCCCATGCGCAACGTGACCGAGCCGCCGTTTTCCTTCGGCGGGCGGGCGACTCCGATCAGCCCCTTTTCCCGATGTTGAAAGAAGATGTCGCGCGGTTGGCGCGGGTTGAACCACCCCGTGAACTCCGTCGTCTTCATTGCCTCGCCGTCCCACTCATGGCCGGTCAGGCCGAAGCTTCGCACCCCGGTCAGGGGCTTGCCGTCCGGCCCGAGCAGCGTGCCCGTGAGGGTCCAACCCGGGTCGAGGGTTACGTCGCGCTTCACCGAATCCACCCCTTTGGCCGGGTCGATTCGGGCGAGGGCGTTGAAGTTGCTCGTGAACGAGATGTGGTAAGGAGACGTTCTCAGGGAGGACTCCTTGGTCCCGAACTCGTCGTCTCGGTCGGGGGCGCGCAGGGTGGAGTCCCTTTGGTAGTACACCCCGATCAGGCCGGGACCGGGCAGGCCGACGACTCGGTACGAGCCGTCCTCTTTCGTTCCGCCTCCGGGCCGGTCCATCAATAAGGTGCCTTCGAAGCCGGGATAGTCCTGCAAGTTCGGGTTGCTGTACAGCGAGAAATACTCCGCGGCCCCGCGCAAGGGCTTGCCCGTGACCTTGTCGGTCATCTTGCCCTCGATCCAGACGCCGCGCTTCAGCTCGACGTTGACCGTCACGGGGTCAAGGCCGGGGCTGGCGGGCACGTCCTTGTTGGTGACGACATACGGTTGGTCGCCGCCGGGAATGGCCACGATCTTGTAGCCGTCGCCCTTGGGCAGGCCCGTCAACCGGTAGCGGCCTGCGGCGTCGGTCGTGGTCCGGACAATGTCCACGATGCGGGAGGAGCCCGGACCCGTGGCCACCGAGTAGCTCTGGATCGTCATCCCCGCGAGCGGTTTCTTCGTGTCCGTGTCGCGAACCACGCCGACGATCGGCTTGGTCGGCGCGGCGGCGTGCCGGAAGTCGGCTCCGTAGTAGATAGTCACCGTGCCCGGGTCGCCGTACTCCGGCCTGCCCGCGAATTCCGTCAGTTCGAGGGCCTTTCCGTGCCGCGTGAGGACGCAGAATTGCTGGCTGGCGATGGTCGGCCCGTCGAGTTGTGCCCGAACGAGGCGGTTGCGGCCGATGCCGGTGAGCCGGAAGCGTCCGTCGGCGTCCGTCGTGACCTTCGGCGCCAGGGCGATGGTGTACCGCTTGACATATTGCTGATCGATCTCGAAGCTCTTTGCTTTCTTGTCCTTGGCGGCTTCGAGCCAGGGGCCGAGGTCTTCTCCGGGGGCCGCGTTGATCTGCGACACGGTAAGGGTCGCGCCCGGAACCGGCTTCCCCTCCAGGTCGATGACCTGGCCGGTGATCGGCACGTCGTCGGCGACCAGTCGAAGCGTCAAGTCGTCCCTTTTGCGGCCTCTCGGAACCTCCACCCAGCCGGGTCCGTGGTTCGCCGCCGTCGCCGTGACGACGGTAAACTGATCGCCGAATTCCGCTTTCGGCACCGTGAACGTGAAGCGGCCGTCGGACCCGGTGGTCCCATATTCGGGCGACGGGGACGGCTGCCTGAGGTAGCCTCCGGCCGGCGACAGGTACAGCGTCGCGCCGGCGACGGGCTTCCCGTCCGGCCCGAGGACGCGGCCGCCGTAGGTGAGGACGTCCTTGTCGGCCGCCGCGTGCGGTTTCGCGTCTTCCCTGGCGGTCGCGGGCGCCGGCTTCTGACGTCCGACCGGCTGCTCCTTGGCCGCGAGCGCCTGACGCGCCAGCACGCCCGCGCCCGCGGCGAACAGGCCGACCGTGAGCAACACGAGGGTAGCGGTTTTGACATTCTGGAGGAACATGGCTTTGGTAACTCCTGTCGCCAGCGCGGCGACGTGAGGGGAGATCAGTCCAGCGGCCGTTCCGCCGGACGCCACCAGAAGCCCGAAACGGACAGCGGTCTGGGCGAGCACCCCCGGCACGACCGCCTTGCCGACGCTTTCCGCCACGCACAGGGCCGCCAACAGCGCGGCCAGTTTGATGCCGCGGCGGTCCAGTTGTTGCCGGAGGCGTTGGCGCGCCCGCGTCAACCGGCTCGACACGGTGCCTTCCTTGCATCCCAACTCGGCGGCCGCCGCCGGGACCGTCTTGCCTTCTAGGACGCACAGCACGAACGCCGACCGGAAAGACGTCGGCAAGCGCTGGATCTCCTCGTCCAGAACGGCCTGCACGTCATCCCACGTCGGGCCGGCCGCGGTCGAGGGCGTCCGCTCCCGCAAGCGTGCCTCGTGGTTCCGTCGCCGCGCCGCACTTCGTTTCGCTTTCATGGCCGTCCGATACGCCACGCCGTGCAACCAATCGGCCAACGCCTCCGGCTTGCGGATCGACCCGGCGTTCTGGGCCAGGACGAGGAAGGCCGCCTGGAAGGCGTCCTCGGCGTCGTGCTCGTGGTGAAGCACGCGCCGGCAAACCCGCAGGACCATCGGCCCGTGCCGGGCGACCAGGGCGGCGATGGCGGCTTCGTCGTGGCGGCTCGAGAAATTGTCCAGAAGCTGGCGGTCGGTCCCCGTGCGGGCGCCCTGACCGTCCGCCAGCTTCCGGATGTGCGACAGGAGTGTGCCGAGTTGTGCCGCGGCCATGTCCGGGGCTCTCCGATTTCGGGCTCTCTTCCCTATAGTTCCCGACGGCCCGGCAATCGCTCCCGGTTTTTCAGGACTCGGCCCGGCGGGGTGC
>JBBROG010000166.1:0-19733 GCA_038229635.1 Gemmatales bacterium | reverse complement strand
GGGGGGGGGGCGGCTTGGTCGTCGTGTGTTCGGTGTGGGGCCGGGGGCTGCGGCCGCGCGTCGGGCCCCCGGCCGGGGGGGGGGCGGGGGGGGGCGGGGGGGCGGGGCCCCCCCCCCCCCCCCCCAACCCGCAAGAGGCGCACCCCCTCACCCCCAACCCCTCTCCCCAAAGGGGAGAGGGGAGCAAGGGGTCAGTCTCTCAGGGGCGGAAATACTGCCGGAACGCGCGGATCGTCTGCCGCGCCGCCGACTCCGGGTCGGGGTAGGGCAGCGCCTCCGCCGACGCATAACGGTCGTAGCCGATCTCTTCCAGCGCCTTCGCGATCGGCGCGAAGTCGAGGTGCCCCAGGCCGGCGGGGCGGCGATTCGAGTCGACGAAGTGGACGTGGCCGATGTGGCCGGCGCCGGCGCGGACCGACGCGGCAAGGTCCGCCTCCTCGACGTTCATGTGGAACAGGTCGGCCAGCAGCAAAACGTTGGGCGTCGGCAGCGACTTCAGCAGGTCGACTCCGCCCTCGACGGTGTTGACCATGTTCGTCTCGTAGCGGTTGAGCGGCTCGAAGAGGAGCGGCACGCCGTACTGCTTCGCGTACTCGCCCAACTCCCCGAGCGCCTCGGCGAGGTAGTGCCGTGCCGTCGCCGCATCGACCTCATCGCCGCTGCGCCCCTGCATCGAGCCGATGATTGCCGGCGCCCCAAACGGACCCGCGAAGTCGATGATCGAGCGGACGAAGGTACGGGCCTTCGCCCGCGCCTCGGCGTCGGCGAGGCACAGGTGTAGCTTGTGCCGCACCCAGCCGGCGCCGGTGCCGACGGCGGCCAGCGCCAGGCCGTGGTCGTCCAACAGGCGGCGCAGCAGGGCCGCGTCGACGCCGTCCGGTCCCGGCGGAAAGACCTCGACGGCGTCGAAGCCGAGATCCTTCGCACTGCGGCAGGCGGCGGGCAGGTCATCCCAGAAGACGAACGGGCCGCCCTTCGCCTCGCTCACCAGGCTGATCGTCACGGCGGATTTGATCACGGGACGGTCCCCCCGGAGAGGGCTTCGGTCAGGCGGCGCGGCGGCCGGCCGAACAGCTTCTTGTAGTCCTCGTAGGTCGGCAGCAGCCGCACGCGCACCTTGTCGGCGTGGTGCAGCGCGATGTCGGACAGACGATGTTCCAGGAACGGGTTGCGCAGGCGGTCCCAGGTCTGATCGGCGAACTCGGCGGCGCCCTCGACGCGGTAGGCGAGGGTCGGTACGACCTCCTCGAAGACGAGGTCGCGCACCCAGCGCGCCGCCGCCCGGTCGGCGAGTACCTGCTGCACCGTCTCGAACCCCGCCTTGAAGAATTTGCACACCATCGCCGTGTGCAAGCCGTTCAGAATGCGCACTTTGCGGAGGTAGTAAGGGTTCACGTCGTCAACGACTCGGATCGCGGAATCGCGGAACAGGTCGAGCGCGCGCCCGGCCGGGCGCTCGACGGCCCAGAGGGCGTAGGGCTCGGCGCACACGAGGAGCTTGTCGCCGGCGGCGAGCGGGTGTTCCGGCGGCGGACTGGTGATGATGCAGTCGACGAGGTTGTTCAGCCATAAACACTGGTCGCCGGCCCATTCCGCGAACGCCTCGGGCAGCGCCCAGCGCTCCGCCTCGCCGAGGACCAACTCGCGCAGCCGCGCGGCGTTGCGCTCGAACAGTTCGCACGGCAGCAGCACGAGGGGCACAGCGCCGGCCTGAAAGCGCTCCCAGAGGACGCGCGCCAGCTTCGCCGGCATCGACCGCGGCGGGGCGTCGGCGGCGCGGTCGGCGGCGTCCACCGCGTAACCCGCCTCCGTGGCGTTGCTGACGACATAACGCAACTCCGGCGAACGGGCCACGGCCAGCACCTCGGCCCACTGGCTCTGGGCGGTCAGCGCCCGGCTGACGCTGCGGACCAGCTCCGCCCGCTCGATCAGTTCGCCGTCCTCGTAGCCGCGCACGAGGACGTGGTAGCCGTCGGGCTGGGCATTGAGGAGATCGGCGCGCGCTCCGGGCGTCGATTGGACGACGACGACCTGACCGACCGCCTGGCCGGCGTCGTTGGCGTGCTGTACGAAGCGGTCGGCGAAAGCGCGCAGGAAGCGGCCGGCGCCGAATTGCAGGATCGTCTCGGGCATGGTTCTTTTCACTCCCCCACGTCGACGACGGCCTTGATGACGCCGGTTTCGGGCCGCGTGTACGACGGGAACACGTCGATCAACTCGTCGAAGCCCGCCCGGTGCGTGACCCACGGCCCCGTGTCGAGGCGGCCTTCCTCGATGAGGCCGATGATCCGCGCGAAGTCCGCCGGCAGCGCGTTGCGCGAACAGAGCAGCGTCCCCTCCGGTTTGTGGAAGACCGCGTGGCGGAAGCGCACCTCGTCGGTCGTGATGCCGACGAAGACGAGCCGCCCGCCGTGGGCGATCAGCCCGAAGGCGTTCGACATCGAGCCGCTGCTGCCCGTCGCGTCGATCACCACGTCGGGGCCGTGGCCGTCGGTCAGGCCGCGCAGGTCGTTTTCGACGTTCTCGGAGAGCTTGACGGTGTGTTCCACGCCCATGACGCGGCGGCAGAAGTCGAGGCGACCGTCGTGGACGTCGAGGACGATCACCTTCGCCCCGGTCAGCTTGACGAACTCCAGCGTGGCGAGGCCGATGGGGCCGGCGCCGATAATCAGGCACGCCTCGTCGGCTTGCGGCGCGGCGCGGTGGGTCGCGTGGCAGCCAATGGCCAGCGTCTCGACGAGGGCGAGTTGCTCGAACGACAGTTTGCGCGAGACGTGCAACTTGCGTGCGGGCACCAGGAAGCGCGGCCGCAGCCCGCCGTCGCAGTGGACGCCGAGCGTCTGGTTCTTCTCGCAGCAGTTGCTCTTGCCGCGCGCGCAGGCGGGACATTGTTGACAGTTCATGTACGGCTCGACGGAGCAGCGGTCGCCGGGCCGGACGTTGGCGACGCCGGCGCCGACGGCGAGGACTTCGACGCCGAGCTCGTGGCCGGGGATGCGCGGGTAGCTGAAGAACGGCATCTTGCCGAGGTAGCCGGCGATGTCGGTGCCGCAGATGCCGACGCGGTGGACGCGCACCAGCGCCTCGCCGGGGCCGGGCTGGCCGGGGGCGGGGACGTCGAGGCGCTTCCACTGCTTCGGCGCTTCGAGGGACAGGGCTTTCATCGGGATTCTCCACGCGAGCGACGACCGCCGCTTGCGGCTTCGCAATTGCTAAGCCGCAAGCGGCGGGTCGTTGTTCTCCGGCCGTCCTTCGACGTAGAACCAGTCGTGGATCGGCCGCAGGATGGCCAGCACTTCCGCCAGCAACCCCTGATCGATGGGCTTTTCGGACCACTCGACCCACTTGCGCACGTTCTCGGGGTTCGCCGAGCCGACGACGCAGGTCGTCATGTCCGGGTTAGTGATCGAGAACTGCACGGCGAGTTGGGCAATATCCACGCCGCGCGCCTGGCAGTGGTCCGCGGCCTGGCGACAGATTTCGCGCACCCGCGGCGTCGCCTTGTGCCACGGCGGCAGCGGCTGGTTCGTCAGCAGCCGCGCCGAGAACGGCGCCGCGTTCATGACGCCGACGCCCTTCGCCTTCAGGTACGGCACGAGGCCGGTCAGCATCGTGTTCTGGAGCGTGTAGTGGTTGTACGACAGGATGACGTCGAGGTCGGCGCGGTCGAGGACGTAGCGGAAGATCGCCATCGGGTAGCCGCTGACGCCGATAAAACGGACTTTGCCCTGTTGCTGGATCTTGCGCAGGGCCGGCAGCGTCTCGTTCACGATCTGAGCCATGTCAACGAACTCGATGTCATGGCAGAGGATGACGTCGAGGTGATCGACGCCGAGGCGGTGCAGGCTGACGTCGACGCTCTCGACGACGCGGCGGGCGGAGAAGTCGAAGTGGCCGACGTCGTAGCGGCCGAGCTTGGTGCCGAGGAGGTAGCGGTCGCGCGGCACGTCGCGCAGGGCGGGGCCGAGGAGGCATTCGCTCAGGCCGCGGCCGTAGTAGGGCGACGTGTCGAGGAAGTTCATGCCGAGGTCGAGGGCGACGCGGACGGCGCGTATCGCCTCGTTGAGGTCGATCGGTCGAAACTCCGCGCCGAGCGACGCGGCGCCGAAGCTGAGCCAGGAGAGGTTCAGGCCCGTGCGCCCGAGGGGTCGAAATTGCATGCGCGGCCTTCCCGAACGTTGTCGAGTCGTCGGCGGGCGGCCGGCGTGAACCGTCCGCCCGCCCCCAAGTTCGTGCCTCTTATGTTATGAGGCCGCGCCCGCGCGTGTCCTAATCTCGGTCCCACAATTCGTCGGTGCTACCGACGTCGAACACCTGTTCCCGGTCGCGGAGGGCGTTCGCCGACGGCGGCTCCCACGACGGCGGGGCGTTGCGCGTGCCCGGCGTGAACGCCTCGACGTGGCCGTCGAGGAACAGCACGTTGGCCGTGGCGACGTGGCGGAAGTGGACGGCCGGGTACTGCCCCGACGGCGGCTCCACGAGCGGCACCTCGACCAGCACCGGCGTCCCGCTCGGCCACGGGTCGATCCAGGTTCCGGCGCTGTCAGCCATGCAGACCGTCCGGCTGGTGGCGGCGACGTGGACGATCTTCACCGGCCGCCAAACCGGCGCGTAGGCCGGCGGCGGGTAGCTCAGCGGGGCGAGGTACGAGTAGTTGTAGCCGTAGCCGCCGGTGCCGCCCTGGTAGCGTTGGAGGATCTTTGACGGGTCGACGTTGGGGCATTTCAGGACGCCGACGTTGTTCTCGACGTAGGGCATCAGGTGGCCGGCGGCGGTGTCAACGGCGGTCGCTCCAGGGACGGTGGCGCCGAACCACCAGCGGTCCTTGCCGCCCTCCCGCGTGCGCGCCGGCGGCAGGGTGCCGTCGTAGGTACTGACGTAGTTGTGGACGGCGAGGCCGAGCTGGTGCAGGTTGTTGGCGCACTGGATGCGCGCGGCGGCGGCGCGCACCTTCTGGACGGCGGGCACCAGGAGCCCGATCAGCACCGCGATGATGGCGATGACGACGAGCAGCTCGATGAGGGTGAAGGCGGAGGGGCGGCGAACTCCGGACGGGAGACGCATGGGACTTGTCCTTTCTGCCGGGCCGGGCAAAAGAGGTCGCGTCCGGCCTGGCAAGACGGACAGGGGCTCGCGCGTGCGAACACACCCATGCCTGCCCGGATGCCCGTGGCCGGAGCATCGGATCAGTCCTCGGCAGGCAGGTCTTCTGGCTTACGGCTCGTAACGGCTCCCCGACCGCCTTCCCACGGCACATGACCGCAGTGGCGTAGCGTCGGGGGCCTGGCCGATCACAGCGGCGGCCCCGCAACGGCTTCGCACCGTTTTCCCTATTGTCCCCGGCGCCGCGCGGGCACCGGGGAACCTGTCGAGTGTCCGCGGGAGAGGATACGAGACCGACGCGGCGGCGTCCAGCGCGGACGCGCGAACCTTGCCCGGAGTGGTCCTGTCCTCTCGGATATGCTGAAACAGTACACCGCCGACCACCGTTCCCTGCTCGACCTCCTCGTCCGCGAGGCGGGCTTCGTCGACCCGGTCGCCGTCAACCTGGACGAGTTCGCCAACCCGCTGCTGAAGAAGGCTCACCGCGGCGCCCTCGTGCCCGTCGACGGCGTGCTGGTCCGCGACTGGGACCCGAACAACCGTCGCCTCGGCACTGGCGCGTCGCTCGGCATCCGCCTCTACGAGGTCGAGGGCGTCCGCTTCGCCCGCGTTTCGTTCAACTACCACTTCGAGCGCCACTCCGACGGCATCGACTTCTACGCCGTCGGCCGCGCGGACTACGCCCGCCTGTACCGCGCCGCGCTGTCTTGCCGCCGCGACGCTGAGCCGCCGAGCCCGCCGCCGATCCTGCCGGAGGAGCAACTCGACCGCCTGTGGCGAAACACGATCGGCTTCCTCGACGAGGCGAGCCTCAGCCGCATCCGCGCCTACGGCGGGCGGGCGCGGCGCGGCGTGCTGCTGACGGGGGCGCCGGGCAACGGCAAGACGATGGCCTGTCGCTGGCTGTGGGAGGAGTGCCGCCGCCGCGGCTGGGAGTGGCACCTCGTCACGCCCGACGCCTACCGCGCCGCCCAGGAGGGGTGCAACCGCGTCGAGGCGGTCCGCGAGTTGTTCACCGTCGAGCGCCGCGGCGTCATCTTCTTCGACGACATGGATGTCGCCCTGCGCGACCGCGACGCCGTCAAGGAGGGCGACGACCAGGCGGTCTTCCTGACGGCGCTGGACGGCATCAGCGTCGCCGAGGGCGTCGTCTTCGTGTTCACGACCAACTGTTCTCTGGACCTGATCGACCGCGCCTTCAAGCGCCCCGGCCGCCTCGACCTGGTGCTGCACGTCGAGCCGCCGTCGGCGCCGCTGCGCCGCCGGCTGCTGGAGCGCTGGCACGAGGACATCCGCGCCGGGATCGACGCGGCGCGGGCGGTCGCGGAGACGGAGGGCTTCAGCTTCGCGGAGATCGAGGAGTTGAAGAACCTGCTCATCATGCGCTGGATGGACGCGGGAGCCTGGGACTGGGACGCGGCGGTGCGCCAGTTCGACGCGAACCGGCACGAACTGACCGCGCGGCGCCGGCTGGTCGGCTTCCAGCCGGTCCCGGCCGGACGCAACGGCTCCGCCCGCTGACCGACGCTTCCCTCGCGATCACTTCTCGCCGTCCCCCGACCGCGTCCGTGGACTGGACGAATCGTCGCGCCCGCTTCTTCGGCGCCGCGGCTTCCGCGACGGCCTTGCGGACGTCTTCCAAACTAGGAGCCGTGCCCATCGCCGGCACGAGGGCGCGGTATTTTTCCGCGTCATTCAAAAGTCGAATCTCCTCCAGCAAAGACAGCCCTTCGGAGCCGAACCTGCTCTCCAACAACGCCTCTATTGCTTGGAGCAGTCCCCTCCTGATGCCCATGCGCTCCGGCGTGGTGATGAACGGCATGTAGCACTCCTCCTTGTAGGTTTCTGCCTCATAAGTTTTTCAGGAATCGTTCCGGCTCCGTCGCGACTTCTTTTTCGGCGCCGCGGCTTCCGCAATGGCCTTGCGGACGTCTTCCAGGCTCTCGGCAGTTGCCACAGCTTGAACGAAAGCGTCGTACTTCTCCGTGTCGTTGAGAAGCCGGACCTCCTCCATGAGCAAGAGCCCATTGTCGCCAAACTTGCCTCGTAAAATCGATTCAATGGAGCGGAGTTGCCCCTTCTTGATACCCATGCGCTCGGGCGTGGTGATGAATGGCATACGGCGACTCTCCTTATAAGATTCCACGTCTTGCCAGAACAAGTCGTCAACCGCCGGCGGCAGTTCCATCAGCCAGTCAATCAGGCGGAACAGCTTGCGGACGTCCTCCGCCTTGAACCCGCGCTCGTACAGCCCGCGCACCAGACGGAACTTCCACGCGCGACGCTCATCGGGGTCGCGCCGCGTCTGCCGAGCTTTGAGGTGCGCCAGGACCACTTTGGCGAACGGATTCTTGTCCGCCTCCAATTCCGCCTCGCGCCCCGCGAAGTCCAGGAGCTTCGTCGGCAGGAAGTCGAGCGACGCCCGACAGCCCCAGCGGCCCTCCTCGTAGTGGTCGGGACGCCACGCGGGGTCGTCGTCCGCCAGCACCGCCAGGCTGACCACCTCCCGATTATACCCTTCGCCGATGCGGCGGTTGTAGACGAACATCCGGTGCGGAAACTGTTTCTCCGGCTTCAGCTGCACCTCGACGTGGATCAGGACATACGCCTCGGCGCCGTCCTTCAGCCACACCTTGAAGAGCTTGTCGACGTAGCGGCGGCCGCGCTCCGCCTTCGGCGCGACCTTTTGCAGCTCCTTGTCGAGGGCCTCGTAGCCGCGCGACCAGTCGATGTCCGCGTGGATGTGCGGGTAAAGGAGCAGCAGGAACGCCGGCAGGTAGTAATCCAGAGCCTCTTTCCACGGGCTGTCGTAGTCGTCCATTGGAACCCCTCCCCACGCGCCAAGCCGCGAGCGGCTCAGACGGTCACGCCGAGCCCCGGCCCCTCCGGCACCCACAGCCGGTCCGCCTCGTATCGCAGCGGCTCCTTGGTCAGCGTCTCCTGGTAGTAGACCGGCCCGATCAGGTCGCCGGGGAAGCGCTCGCACTGCAGGTTCGCCGTGGCGACAGTGACGTGCGCCATCGCCGCCGTCGCCACCTCGCGCTCCAGGTTGCTGCCGATGGTGCAGGGGATTCCGGCCGCTTCAGCGATTTTGGCGATCGCTTGCGTCGCCCGAACGCCGCCGTGCTTGCCGGGGTAGAGGCTCAGGACGTCGGCGGCGCCGGCCCGGATGACGTCCAGGGCGTCCTGCGGCGTGAAGACGCTCTCGTCAGCCATGATCGGGACGCCGCTCCGCCGCCGTACCTCGGCCATCGCCGCGTGGTCGCCGCGCCGCGTCGGCTGCTCGAACAGCGCCACGTCGAGCTTCTCCAGCCGCGGCGCCACCCACACCGCCTGCTCGACCGTGTAACCGCCGTTGGCGTCGACCGACAGCCACACGTCCGGCCCGATGGCCTCGCGCACCGCCCGCAGCCGCTCCACGTCGGCGCGCGGGTGTTCGTGGCGGCCGACCTTCACCTTGATCGCCCGCCAGCCGCGCTCGGTCATGCGCCGCGCCCGCTCCGCCGCCAGGGCCGGCTCGACGGCGCCGACGACGAACTTCAGGCGGATGCCGCGGCCCCGCGCCTCCTCGTCGCGGCCGCCGAGCAGTTGGTAAACGGGAACGCCGAGCGTCCGCCCTTGCAGGTCGAGCAGCGCCATCTCGACGGCGCCCTTGGCGAAGCTGTTCGCGAAGACCGCCCGGTCCATGCGCCGGCTGATCCACTCGACGTCGAACGGGTCGGCGCCGACGAGGAGCGGGACCAACTCGTTCTCGATGAGGGCGAGGGTGCCGGCCTGCGTCTCGCCACTCCAGACGCCGGTGACGCTCGCCTCGCCGAGGCCGACGCGGCCGGCGTCGTCGCGGATACGGACGAGGACGTAGTTGCCCCTGGCGTGGGCGCCGTCGGGCGTGAGGAAGGTGAGGGACGAGATGATGGCCAGGTCGGGGTGGACCTGGCCGAAGATCGGCTCGGCGCGGACGCTCGTGATCGGCATGGCGGGTTCTCGGGGGAGGGCGAGGACCGTAGCCTAACCGATGTCGCGCGGGGCGCCTAACGGAACTAACCTCAGACGTCTCTCAGGGGGCGGAGTCCAGCATCTGCCGCACCTTTGCGAGGAGGGTCGACGGGAAGAACGGCTTCTGCACCACCGCGACGCGCGGGGCGGTCCCGACGAGCCGGCCGACCTCCTCCTCGCTGTAACCGCTCATGAACACGACCGGCAGGTCGGGTCGTGCCCGGCGCAACTCGTCGAGCACCTCGCGCCCGTTGAGTCGCGGCATCGTCAGGTCGAGCAGCGCCAGGACGAACTCGCCCGGCCGGGCGAGGAAGGTGTCGAGCGCCTTCTGCCCGTCGTCCGCCAGGACCACGGTGAAGCCGGCGCCTTCGAGGAACTGCCGCGCGAGAGTGCGGATGCCCGGCTCGTCTTCCGCCACCAGGACTGTTCCCGCGCCGCGCCAGCCGCCGCTCTGCGCGGGGGCCGGAGCCGCCGCCGGCACGCGCTCGGTGCAGGGCAGCAGGAGTTGAAACGTGCTGCCGTGCCCGAGACGGCTGTCGACCTTGATGACGCCCTTGTGGCCACGCGCGATGCCCAGGACCGCCGCCAGGCCCAGGCCGCGCCCCTGGAACTTCGTCGTGAAGAACGGGTCGAAGAGGTTCGCCAGCGTCTCCGCGGTCATGCCGCAGCCGGTGTCGACGACCTCCAGCAAGACGTAAGGCCCCTCCGGCAAGTCGGCCTCGCCGTAGGGCGATTGCAGCGCCGCGCGGTCGGCGTCGACGCGGCGGGTCCGGAGCAGAATCGTACCCGGACGGTCCTCCAGGGCCTCGGAGGCGTTGGTGATGAGGTTCATGACCACCTGGCGCAGCTGAGCCGGGTCGGCCTCGACGGCCGGCAAGCCGGGGGCGAGCGCGAGCCGGAGCGACGCCTTCTTGCTGACGGCGGGGGCCAACAGTTCGGCCATCTCGCGCACCAGCGCCGACAGGTCGACGGCCTCGCGGACCAGGCGCGTCTTGCCGGCGTAGGCGAGCATTTGCGCGCTCAACTCGCCGGCGCGGCGCGCGGCCTTCTCGATCTGCCGGAGCATCGGCAAGGCCGGCGACTCCGGCGGGACCACCTCGCCGGCCAGGGTCGCGTAGCCGAGGATCGGCGTCAGCAGGTTGTTGAAGTCGTGGGCGATGCCGCCGGACAGCACGCCGAGGCTCTCGAGCTTCTGGGCCTGGCGCAGCCGGGCTTCCGACCTTTTCTGCTCCGTCACGTCGCGGAAGGCGAGGACAGCCCCGTCGGGGGCGGCCGAGTCTTCGTCGCGGATCGGGGCGGCGCAGTCCTCGATGGGGATCGCGCGGCCGTCGCGCGCGAGGAGCAGGGTCTGGTCGGGGAGGTTGGCGACGTCGTTGTCGCGCAGGGCGCGGGTCGCGGGGTTTTCGACGCCGGCGCGGGTGTGCTCGTGGACGAGGACGAGGACGTTCTCGACGGGCTGGCCGCGCGCCTCGTCCTGGGACCAGCCGGTGAGCCGCTCGGCGACGGGGTTGAGCAGGGTGACGCGGCCGCCGCCGTCGACGGCGACGATGCCGTCGCCGATGCTGTTCACCGTGGCGGCGTAGCGGCGCTCGCTGCGGCGCAGCCGGCGCTCGACGTCGGCGCGGGCCAGCGCCATCTGGATGGCGGTGTGCAGCTCGCGCTCGCGGAACGGCTTGAGCAGGTAGCCGAACGCCTCGGTCGCGCGGGCGCGGCGGACGGTCGGGTCGTCGGCGAAGGCGGTCAGGTAGATCACCGGCAGGCGGCAGCGGGCGCGGATCTCCTCGGCGGCGGCGATGCCGTCGGCCGCCCCCTTGAGGTGGATGTCCATGAGGACGAGGTCGGGGCGTAGCCCGTCGGCGGCGGCCACGGCCTCCTCGCCCGAGTCGACCACGGCCACGACGGTGTAGCCGGCGGTCTCGAGGCGCTCCTGAATGTCCATCGCGACGATGGCCTCGTCCTCGACGACCAGGATGCGGGCGGTGCTTGTCATGACAAAGCCCTTTCGGTGCGGTGCGGGGGGAAGGAGATGCGGAAGGCCGTGCCGCCCGCGCGGTCGAGGACGACGTCGCCGCCAAGTTGATGCGCCAACCGGTGGACGAGGCGGAGTCCCAGGGAGCGGGCGCGGCCGAGGTCGAAATCGGCCGGCAGGCCGGCGCCGTCGTCGGCGACCGCCAGGACGAACCGGCCGTCGGGGTCGGTGCCGAAGTCGAGGGCGAGGGTGCCGCGGCGGCCGTCGGGGAAGGCGTGCTTGAGGGCGTTGGACACGAGTTCGTTGACGATCAGGCCGAGCGGCACGGCGGTGTCGAGGTCGACGGCGAGTGGGGCGACGCGGACGCGGGCAGAGACGCGGCCGTCGCCGGCCCCGTAAGAGTGGAACAGGTGGCTACACAGACCCTCCAGATAGGGGCCGGCGTCGATGCCGGCCACGTCGTCGGCCTGGTAGAGCTGCTCGTGGATGGCGGCCATCGAGTGGACGCGGTTGAAGCAGTCGCGCAGCGTCCGGGCGGCGCCGGGGTCGGCGGCGCGGTGGGCCTGCATGTCGAGCAGGCCGGCGATGACGGCGAGGTTATTCTTGACGCGGTGGTGGACCTCCTTGACGAGCGTTTCCTTCTCGCGGAGGGCGGCGCGGACGCGGTCTTCGGCGACCTTGCGCGCGGTGATGTCCATGACGCTGCCGAGGTAGCCGGCGATGTTGCCACCCTCGTCGTGGAGGGCGACGGCGGACCCCGACACCCAGACCGAGCGGCCGTCCGTCGCCAGGTAGCGGTATTCGGCGGCGAACTCGCGCCCCGCGGCCGTCGCCGCGCCCCAGGCGGCGAAGACGGCGGCGCGGTCGTCGGGGTGGAGGGCGCGTGCCCAGCCGTCCCCGGCCGCCTCGGCGGGCGTGAGGCCGGTGAATCGGCACCAGCGCTCGTTGACGAACAGACAGCCGCCGCCGGCGTCGGACTGGAAGATGCCGACCGGGGCCAGCGTCGCCAGTTCGCGGAAGCGGCGCTCGGCCTGCCGCAGGGCCTTCTCGGCGCGGCGGCGCTCGCTGATGTCGCGCACGACCCCCAAGGTCGCTTTGCCGCCGCAGTCGGGAAAGGCCGTCGTGATGACCTCCACGTCCACGACCGTACCGTCCCGGCGGACGATTTTTTCCTCCCCGAGCGGCGTGGTCGGCCCCAGGCCCTCGCCGGCGTGGGTGCGGGCGCGGACCTGGTCGTGGTGGTCCGGGTGCATGATCTCGAACGGGGACCGCCCCAGGAGTTGCTCCGGCGAGTCGGCGCCGACCAGGCGGACCGCGGCGGGGTTGACGTAGATGATGCGCCCGTCGCGGCCGATGACGATGGCGTCGGGCGAGTGTTCCACCACCAGGCGATAGCGCTCCTCGCTCTCGCGCAGGGCCGTGCCGGCGTCGCGCAGATTCGTCTCGGTGCGGGAGCGCTCGGCCAGGGCGGCGGCCAGGGTGAGGAACGACAGGCTCGTGACGCTGAAGAGCAGTTGCAAGGCCAACGACCGGGCCTCGACCGGCGCGGCCCCTTCCCCGAACGGCCCGAGCCCCCGCGCCGTGAAAGCCACGCCGATCAGCGTGGTCAGCAACAGGGCGCGGGACGCGCCGGCGGGGCCGAAGCGGATGGCCGCCCAGAGCAGGACCGGGAACATCGGATAGGGCCGGGAGAACAGCGAGGCGGTGCCGCGCGAGAAGACGAACAGCGTGACGGCGGCGAGGGCGGCGAGAAGGGCCGCTGCCTCCCCCGCGCGGGCGGGGCGCGGCAACGCTCCGCCGCCGGCCAGCGTGAGCACGGCCGGCACGATCACCAGGATCCCCAGGACGTCGCTCGCCCACCAGACGAGCCACGACGGCCCGAACGGCGCGCCGAAGGCGACAGAGGCCAGCGCCGCTCCGACCGTCGCCCCCAACGGCGTGCTGACTAGCGCCGTCAGCAGCACCAGCCCCATGACCTCGCGGAGGCGGCCCAGGGTGAGGCTCGTCCCCACGAAACGACGGAGGAGGAAAGCGCCCGCGAGGGCTTCCAGGGCGTTCGTCAGGGAGAAGGCCAGGCTGACGGGGAGCGCCCGGTCGTGAAGTAAGGTCTCCGAGCCGACGTTGGCCGCGAGGGCGGCCAGGACGACGTAGCGCCAGGAGCGGCACTCGGTGAGCAGGAGGGTGGCGAGGTAGACGCCGCCGGGAGGCCAGAAGCTGGCGAAGGAGGAACCGGGGAAGGAGAGCAAGTGCCCCAGTTCGGCGCCGCCGACGTAGGCGAGCGCGAATAGCGCCAGCCGCGCGGGGAGGGGCCACGACAAGGGCCGGGGTAAGCTCACGGTGAACGTCCTTCGCCCCCTGACGTGCGGGGGCCGGGAGGGCGGCTTCTCCCACGACGAAGATCGTAAGCGGCCTCTCCTCCGAGGGAGTGTAGCACCTATTTTGCGGCCGGGCCAAGAAATGGGTCGACGGCACGGAAGTGAGCGTGTGACAAGATTGCGCCGTCACTCGTCATTGACCTTCGAACGGGCGCGGGGGTAGAGTACGAGAAGGAAGGAGGCGACTCATGAGTCACATCGTATTGACCGAAGAACAGGCGCGTGTCCTGGCGGGGGCAGACGAGGGCGTCGAACTGCGTGACGCGCGGGGGCGTACTCTGGCCTTCTTCAAGCCGTTCTCGCCCGAAGAGGCCGAGAACATCGCCGAGGCGAAACGCCGGATGCACTCTCCCGGCCCGCGCGTGCCGTCGGCCCGCGTCACGGCCATGATGGCCAAGTTGAATGAACTCGACCGCGAAGGGAAGGCCACCAAGGAAAACGTGGAAGAGGTTCTTCGGCGATCCCAGGCCGGAGAGCCTCTATGACTCCCTTTGACGTCGATTGGATACCGCAGGCTCTCAACGACTTGGCGGACATCTGGAGTCGGGCAAGTGACCGCAACGCCGTCACCGTGGCCGCCGCGGTGATAGAACGGCTCTTGAAGAGAGACCCGGTCCACAACGGCCATTACCTGTCCGAGAATCTGTACCGCCTCGACGAGCCTCCGTTGGCCGTCTACTACACCATTGACGCCGCTCGCCGGTCGGTAGAGGTCTCAAAGGTCGTCTTCAGGCCGTGAATCTCCCGCCGTCACTTCACGCCTCCGGCGGCGACAGGCGCGGGATGACCGCCCGTGGGTTCATCAGGCAGTGCAAATTGACCGGGTTGCGCACCGCCTCGCCGAGCAGAATGCGGCGTGCCTCCAACGCCCCCTTCCTCCGCATCTCGTCCCACCCCTCCGCCGAGTAGAACGCGGCGTGCGGCGTCAGTACCACGCGCGGGTGCGCGCGCAGACTCTCGTCGTCCAGCGGCTCGCGCTCGAACACGTCGAGCCCGGCGGCGGCGACGTGGCCGCTGTCTAAAGCACGCACCAGCGCCGTGAGGTCGACGCAGCCGCCGCGCGCCGTGTTGACGACGTAGGCCCCCTTCGGCAGCAGCGCCAGCGTCCGGTCATTCAGGAGGTGTTTCGTCTCCGGTGTTAGCGGGCAGTGCAGGCTCAGCATCTCGGCCTGCGGCAGCAGTTCTTCCAACGTGTAACAGCGTTCGATGCCGAGCGCCTTGTCGAGGCCGTCGGGCCGGTACGGGTCGTAGGCGACGACGCGCAGGCCGAGCGCCTTGGCCCGCAGCGCCAGCGCCGTGCCGATGCGGCCACAGCCGACCAGCCCCAGCGTGCGGCCACGCATCCGCGGCGCCCCGAAGACCGACGTCGTGTCCCAGACGCCCGCGCGGATCAGCCGGTCGGCCGGCAACAAACGACGCGCGACGGCCAGCAGCAGCATCAAGGCGTGGTCGGCCACTTCCTCGGCGCCGTAGTCGGGCACGTTGCAGACGACGATGCCGCGCGAGCCCGCCGCACGCAGGTCGACGTTGTCGAAGCCGACGCCGCAGCGGACGATCCCCTTGCACTTCGCCAACTTGCTAATGGAGCGCTCGGTCAGCTTGATGGTGTGGAAGACGAGCAGGGCGTCGGCCCCGGCGGCGCGGGCGGCGACCTCGTTCTCGTCGTCGGTCTGGAGCAGGACCAGGTCGGCGACGTCGTCGAGGACCTTCGTTTCCACGCCGGGCTCGGCGACGGAGTCGGTCAGGACGACGAGGGGACGCGGGCTCATGAACACTTTTCTCGTGGGAGGCCGGGGAAACCTCCGATACCATATCAGACGGCGGACGAGGAACAAGCGGATGCACGCCCTCCACGGCAAGAGCGTTCTGATCACCGGCGGCTCGTCGGGCATCGGCCGGGCGACAGCGCTGCGCCTCGCCCGCTTCGGCGCCCGCGTGACCGTGGCGGCGCGCGGCGCCGACGCGCTTCAGGAGGTCGTCAAGGAAGTGGCCCAGTTAGGAAGCGAGGCCGTCGCCGTGCCGACCGACGTGACCGACCGCGACCAGTGTCGCCGCGCCGTCGACGCGGCAGTCGCGCGCTTCGGCCGGCTCGACATTCTCGTCTGTTCCGCCGGCGTGTCGATGCGCGCCCCCTTTGCCGACTCCGACTTGGACGTGCTGGAGCGCGTCGTCCGCGTCAACTTCTTCGGCACGATGTACGCCACCTACTTCAGCATCCCGCACGTCAAGCGGACACGCGGTTCGCTGGTGGCGATCAGCAGCTTGACGGGGAAGCGCGGCACGCCGTCCTACGCGGCCTACGGGGCGAGCAAGTTCGCGGTGCAAGGGTTGTACGAGAGCCTGCGCCTGGAGTTGGCGCCGGACGGCGTCCACGTCGGCATCGTGGCTCCCGGCTTCATCGACACGCCGCTGCGCGAACGTGTCCTCGGGGCCGATGGGAAGCCGTGGGAGAATCCGCCGCCGCTGCCGTTCCGCCTCTGGCCGGTGGAGACGTGTGTTGACCGCATTCTCGATCTGATCCTCAAGCGGCGGGCGGAAGTGTTGTTGCCTGGTTTCGTGCGTCCGCTGCTGGCGCTGGACGAGGCGTCGGGTCGGCGCCTCGGCGACCGCTACCTGGCGCGGCGCTTCAAGAAGTCGGATCCGGAAGCGTGAGCGTGGTCCGGTCCCAAAGTTCCGGCCCGCCGCTGCCGATAATCTTCCGGCAAGGCAGGCCCGAAGGCGACGCCCGCCGCCACCCCCGCCGCCTCCCTCGGCATCCCCCCACGACCCCGTCCGGGGGAGGATCGGGCGCCGGGCTCTCGGCCCCGCGGCCTGCCTGCGTCTCCGCCGGGCGGAAGCCGGTCCTTGTGACCGTGTCCGAGCTTCCGCCCGGCGGGGGGCCACGCGACCCCCATCCCCTCGACGCCTTCGCTCCCTCCCCTTATACCTAACGGGCATGAAGACCCTCGCCGAATTGAGAAGCGTCTACGACCTGCCGCTGCCCGAACTCCTCTTCCGCGCCATGCAGGCGCATCGGGAGCACCACGACGTCACCGACGTGCAGCGCTGTGCCCTGCTGAGCATTAAGACGGGCGGCTGCCCCGAGGACTGCGGCTACTGCTCGCAAAGCGCCTGGCACAAGACGGCGGTGAAGCCCGAGCCGCTGCTGAGCGTCGCCGAGGTGAAGGAGCGCGCGGTTCGGGCGAAGGAACTCGGCGCGACGCGCTTCTGCATGGGGGCGGCGTGGCGCGAGGCGCGCGACGGCGAGCCGTTCGACCGCGTCCTGGAGATGGTGCGGGCCGTGCGCGCCCTCGGCATGGAGGCGTGCGTCACGCTCGGTATGCTCAGCGACGATCAAGCGAAGCGCTTGCGCGAAGCCGGCCTGACGGCGTACAATCACAACCTCGACACGTCGCGCCGGCACTACGGCAACGTCGTCGGCACGCGCACCTACGACGATCGCCTCGACACGCTGAGGGCGGTGAGTCGGGCCGGCATCTCGGTCTGCTGCGGCGGCATCGTCGGCATGAACGAGACGGAGGACGACCGCCTGATGCTGCTGTCGGAGTTGTCGGCGCTGGAGCCGCCTCCGGAGAGCGTCCCCATCAATACGCTGGTGCCCATCGCCGGCACGCCGCTGGAGAACGCCGCGCCGGTCGATTCGATTCAGCTCGTCCGCCTGATCGCGATGGCGCGGCTGACGTTTCCAAAGGCACGCGTGCGGCTGAGCGCCGGCCGCGACCGGATGATCCGCGAGGTGCAGGTGCTGTGCTTCCTGGCGGGGGCGAACTCGATCTTCTTCGGCGAGAAGTTGCTGACGGCCCCGAACCCGGCGGCGACGGACGACGCGGCGCTGTTCCGCGCGCTGGGCCTGCCGGCGCCGGCGCCCGCCGTGTAGACGGCAACTCAAGAAGCGACTGACATCATCGCGTGAGATGGAGTGAAGAAGCGGGTTGATTCCGGGGGACGACAACTTGGAGCGTGTGAAGGCCAACGCCGAGCGGGCGGAGACGGAAGACCTGCTCGACCGCGTGACGGTGTACCGCGAGGAGATGGAGCCCGACGCCGTCTTCCTCTTCGAGGACGAACTGCGGCGGCGCGGCGTGACGCCGGCGGAGATCGACGCGCACGGGCGGCGGCGCGAGGCGGAAGGGATGGTGCGCGACGACGGCGTGCCGCTGCGCTGTCAGCGCTGCGACCGGCCGGCGGCGGAGCGGCGCTGGGGGTGGCACCGTCTGTGGGGCGTGCTGCCCGTGTTCCCGAGGCGAATCGCCTCCTGCGCCGCCCACCGCGCCGGCGGGACTACGTCGCCGGCGCCAGGATCGCGTCCACCTCGGCCTGCGTGATGCGGCGCGACGGCTTGTCCAGCTGCCCGCTGAGCCAGCTCATGACGACCGGGGTGTAAGGCAACTTGCCGTGGGCCTTGATGATCTCGATCATGCGCGTGTGGCGGCGCTCGCGCTCCTCCGTCTTCCGCGGGCCGTTGCGGCGGCGCGAGGCGGCCATGTCGACGCGGCGCTGCTCGCGGCGGATGCGGCGTGCTCCCATGACGAAAACTCCTCTTCGGGCCGGACACCTGCAAAGAGTGAAGGATAGCAAAGGGCCGGGGCGGCGGAAAGGGCTCTCGCGCGGGCGAACAGATCCGCCGTGCGCGCGCCGCAGTCGGGTAGATTTCAAGGGGAAGTTGCGGATAAGGGAGCGGAGGGCGTCTGTCCCTTATCCCGGCCGGCGGGGTGCGAGCGCCAGCAGCGCTCGCACCCCGACCGCCTTTCCGCTCGATCAGGGGATAAGGATGTTGTTCCCGGTCCCGCCGTCGAGGACGTCTTGCCCGCTCCCGCCGATCAGGACGTCGTCGCCCGCGACGTCGGTGCCGGACAGGTCGTTGACGGTGATGGTGTCGGCGCCGCCGAGGGCGTTGAAGTCCACCTGCTCGGTGCCGTTGACATCCATGACGATGTTGCCCACGTTTCGGAAGAACCGCAGCCGCGAGCCGTTGGCCGAGAGGTCGATGACCTCGTCGGCGTTGGACCCGTTGAACAGCATCGTGTCGTGGCCGGCCTGGCCCTCGACGATGTCGCTGCCGTCGCCGGGGTTCCACACGAACGTGTCGTCCCCGGCCCCCATCATGGCCACGTCGTTCCCCCGGCCGCCGGTGATCACGTCGTTGCCGTCGCCGCCGAGCAGCGTATCGTTGCCGTCGCCGCCGGTGATGCTGTCATTGCCCGCGCCGCCATCGACCGTGAGCGCGATCAGCGGGGCCAGGCCGTTGCCCGCCGTGAAGGTGTCGTTCCCGCCGTTCATATTCACGACGAGGTTCTCGCTGGTGCCGATGTCAACGCTGAACGGGGCCGGATCGACGCGGTCGAAGCGGACGCGGCTGCCGTTGGCGGTGACGGTGAAGGTCTCCGCGCCGTTGCCGCCGTTCACCTCGACGGTGTCGATGCCGGCGCCGCCCTCGTTCAGATCGGTCCCGTCGCCCGCGTTCCAGATCATGCGGTCGTTGCCGGCCTCGCCAAACACCTGATCGTCGCCGGCGCCGCCGATGAGCACGTCGTCGCCGGCCCCGCCGAACAGCAAGTCGGCGCCGCCCTTGCCGAACAGGGTGTCGTTGCCGGCCTGGCCGAAGAGCAGGTCGGCCCCCGAGCCGCCGGTCAGCGTGTCGTTGCCGTCGCCGCCGAACAGCAGCGCCTTCGGCAGAGCGCCGTTGGTCTCGTCCAGGGTGATGGCGTCGTTGCCGCCCAGGCCGAACACGCTGATGGCCGCCGTGTTGGCGACGGTGGGAGTGCCGCCGAGGACGGCGACCGCGCCGCCGTTGACCAGAATTCTGCCCGCGGCGTCGCGGCTGACGGTGATGGTGTTGTTGCCGGCGTCGCCGAGGACGGTGAGTACGCCGACCGGCGGGACGAAGACGGCCGTGACGGCCGGCAGGATGCGGTCCCCCAGGGATTCAAGGGCCGGCACGAAGCGACCCTGATTGGGCTGTTTGCGGCCCGGCCGAGAAATCGGGCGGGACTTTTTCTTCACCATGCGACTCGTCCAGGACAGTGCCATGAAAAGCCTCCAGAAAGGAAATAGGGGCACGGCTGCCCCACCAACGGACTTTGATCGTCCGGCCAGTAGGAGATGGCCGGAGCGCGCACAGCGGACGCCCCCTGCGGGTGGGGTTTTGACACCAGCCCGAAGCGCCAGCGCGGGCGGATGCGCCCTCGCTCGCGCTTCGGGCTGGTGGGGTTTTGTCCGGCCGAGCTTAGAGTCTGTCCCGTATGCTCCCCTCGCCCCCGTACTCGGGGGAGAGGGGTTGGGGGTGAGGG
>JBBROG010000165.1:0-19855 GCA_038229635.1 Gemmatales bacterium | reverse complement strand
GCCCGACTGACAGTGGACGTTAGTTCACATGATCTGTTGCCGCAAAGCCTTTGATACCTTGGGTTTACAACCATGTTGGAAGCCCTGCCCCGAAGGGGTTACATCCCACAGCCGGGGGTCGCGCAGCGCACCCCCGGAATCCACGCCGCACCCCTGGCAAGCGCCGCGTGTTGCCGACGAGACCGGGCCTGCGGTTGCTACAATACGGCATGGTGTCTCACAACGGCTGAGGAGGCTCGAGACGATGAGGGGCAAGGCGCTTGCGGCGGTCGTCTTCGCGACGGCTCTGATCGGGTGGGCGGCGGCGGCGGAGCCGACGGCGGCGCGGCGCGGCGAGACGGCGTTGCTGGGCCGACACTTCACCGTGGCGTCGGTCCCGCTGTCGGCCTACGACAACGTCTGGCGCGTCTGGGACCCGAAGGCGAAGGCGCCGCCGGCCGACTACGCCAAGGCGTTCATGGCGCGCTACGGCCTGCACCCGGCGCCGTACCCCAACAACGGCTACCCGATGGGCTTGCGCCTCGCGCCGGGGCTGCTCGGCAAGGGATTGTCGTTCGACTGCATGTTCTGCCACGGCGGCGCGATTCTCGGGCAGAGCCACGTCGGCCTGGGCAACACCACCCTCGACTTCCAGGCGATGTACGAGGAGTTGGCGGCGGCAATCGGCCAGCCGCGCCGGCCGCCGTACACCTTCTGCAACGTGCGCGGCACCACCGAGGCCGGCGCCGCCGCGGTCTTCCTGCTCGGCATGCGCGAGCCCGACCTGTCGCTGCGCGCGCCGCGGATCGACCTCGGGCTGCGCGACGACCTGTGCGAGGACGTCCCCGCCTGGTGGCTGCTCAAGAAGAAAAAGACGATGTACTACACCGGCGGCGCCGACGCCCACTCGGTACGCTCCCTCATGCAGTTCATGATGTCGCCGCTCAACACCGGGACGTCCATCAAGCGCGAGGAGGCGACGTTCGCCGACGTCCAGGAGTATCTCCTGAGCCTCGAAGCGCCGAAGTACCCTTTCGCGGTCGACGCCGCGCGGGCGAAGAGCGGCGAGGCGCTGTTCGTCGCCAACTGCGCCCGCTGTCACGGCACTTACGGCGCGAAGCCGACGTACCCGAACAAGGTGATCCCACTGGACGAGATCGGCACCGACGCGACGCGCTTCCACGGCATTTCGGCGACGTTCGCCGACTATTACAACCGCAGCTGGTTCGCCGAAAAATCGAAGGCCGTCGAGACGGACGGGTATCAGGCGCCGCCGCTGGACGGCGTCTGGGCGACGGCGCCGTACTTCCACAACGGCTCGGCGCCGACGGCGTATCACGTCCTCAACTCCAAGGCGCGGCCGAAGGTGTTCACGCGCTCCTACGGCACCGGCCGCGAGGACTACGACGAACGGCGGCTCGGCTGGAAGGTGCGGGTGCTCGACCGCGCTCCGGGCGACGAGGTGCCGGGGATCGAGCGGCGCAAGGTGTACGACACGACCCGCGCCGGCCGCGGCAACGGCGGCCATACCTTCGGCGACAAGCTCACCGAAGAGGAACGCATGGCGGTCATCGAGTATCTGAAGACACTGTGAGCCGCCTCCAAAAGCGCGAGACACTTTTCCCCCGGATGGCGCATGGAGAGTAGACCCCGTCCCGGAGGAGACCCCATGGCCGTCGATCCCGCACATGTGAAATCCCTGTTCCTGGCCGCGTCGGACCTCGCCGACCCGGCCGAGCGTGTGGCCTACCTGGACCGCGAGTGCGGCGGAGAGGCCGAACTGCGGGCACGGGTCGAGGCGTTGCTACGGTCCCATGACGCCTCACCGCTGCCGGCGCCCGGGCTGGCGGATCGTACCGGCCCCCACGCCCTGGATGCACCTGCCCCCGCACCCGCCGCCGACGATCCCCGCAAGGACGAGCAGGCCGGCACGGTCATCGCCGGCAAGTACACGCTGCTCGAGGTGATTGGCGAGGGGGGCATGGGGTCCGTCTGGCGGGCGAGGCAGACCGAGCCGGTCTTGCGGTTCGTCGCCGTCAAGCTCATCAAGGCCGGCATGGACTCCAGGCAGGTGCAGGCCCGGTTCGAGGCCGAGCGGCAGGCCCTGGCGTTGATGGACCACCCGAACATCGCCAAGGTGCTCGACGGCGGGCTGCACGAGCACCGCCCCTTCTTCGTCATGGAACTGGTCAAGGGCGTGCCGATCACCGACTTCTGCGATGCCCGCAAGCTGACGCCGAAGGAACGGCTGGAACTGTTCGTGCCGGTCTGTCAGGCCATTCAGCACGCCCACCAGAAGGGGATCATCCACCGCGACATCAAGCCGAGTAACGTGCTCCTCGCCCTGTACGACGACAAGCCGGTGGTGAAGGTGATCGACTTCGGAGTGGCCAAGGCGACCGGCGGAACGCTGACCGAGCGGACCATCGACACGGCGTTCGGCGGGGTGGTCGGCACGCCGCAGTACATGTCCCCGGAGCAGGCCACGTTCAACAACCTGGACATCGACACCCGGTCGGACGTGTACGCGCTGGGGGTGCTGCTGTACGAACTGCTGACCGGCTCCCCGCCGTTCGCCCGCAAGGAACTTGAGAAGAAGGGTCTGCTGGAGATCCTGCGGGTGGTGCGGGAGGAGGAGCCGCCGCGGCCGAGCGCCAAGCTGAGCACGGCCGACGCCCTGCTGACGTTGTCAGCCAACCGCGGCACCGAGCCGAAGAAGCTGACCGGACTGCTGCGGAACGAACTGGACTGGATCGTGATGAAGGCGCTGGAGAAGGACCGCACCCGGCGGTACGAGACGGCCAACGGGTTCGCGGCGGACGTGCTGCGCTACCTGAGTGGCGAGGCGGTCGTCGCTCACCCGCCAAGCACGGTCTACCGCCTGAAGAAGTTCGTGCGGCGAAACAAGGGGCAGGTGATTGCGGCCAGTCTGGTTCTGTTCGCCTTGTTGGCTGGGATGGCGGGCACAATGTGGGGACTATTCCGAGCCGAGGACCGTCGGCAGGAGGCGGAACAAGCCCGAGGGAACGAGGCTCGACAACGACAGGTTGCGGAGGCGGCCGAGCTGGCCCGCCGGTTCGAGCTGGCTCGGACCGCCGCCGCGGCCGGCCGGCTTGCCGCTCGACGGGGACAGTGGGCGGACGCCTTGCAGTTGACGACGACAGCTATCGACTTGGGAGTCGAAGACGAGATTGGCCTGCGGCTGGAACGGCTCGACTGTCGATTGCAGTTGGGCCAAATGCGGGAGGCGAAGGCCGAGTTGGACGCCCTCGTCGCCCGCCAGGACCAAGGCGAGTACGCGGGCCGGATTCTGCTCGTGCGGGCCGACGCCGCGATGGGACTCGCCGATCCCGGAAACCCGGTCGAGTACGCCCGACAGGCTCTCGCACGCGGACTCCCACCGGCCGACGCGGCCTACGCGAGGGTGTATCTGTCCCAAACAGTACCGGAGGCCATCGCCAACATCCAGGAGGCGCATCGAATTGACCCCGCGCGCCCACGGGCACTCGATGCGTTGTGCCTGCTCTATTTCCTCACCGGCCGGCGGGTGGAACTGCGAGAGACCCTGGCACAACAGAAGCTATTATTCCCGCACTCCAAAGAACTAGAAGAGATGGAAGTCCTGTCAGCCGCCCTGGCTGGCGACAGCGCAAGCGTGTCCCGACGAATAGCCGCCCTGCGCCGCCCTGGCGGTGAGCCAACTTCCGTTTCCTGGTTTGCCCCCATACTTGTCCGCATGCAAGATGAAGATTTCTTCTTCCAAGGCCTCGACCCCGAGTTGCAACGCACCCTATTCACACAGTGGTCCGCATTGGCAAAAATGGGAGCCCGGATGTCCGGTCAGCCGGAGGACGGGGCGATACGGGTGTCCGATCTGAACATGTTTAGGTTGCCTATGTTCCGGGCACTGGGTGACATGCCGGCGTTTAAGAACGCGGCACAAGCCGGTCCAATGTCGCTCCTGTTCCTACTGAGCCAACCGTCCGCCATGTCCGATTTGTTTGGAGCGGTTGCTAAGACAATTCCGGACGGCTCGTTCTTCTTGCTGCAAGGGGTCACGGCCGAATTGGCCGGGAGAACGACCGAGGCCGAGGCGGCCTACCGGCGGGCGCTCGACCACACGTCGTTCGCCAACCACACCAAGCGAGCGCGGTACGGACTGATGACCGCGCGGTGGAAGCTGGCGGCCGACCCTGCCACACCCCCAACGGACAGGGCGCGGTGGCGAGAACTGGCCATTGCCGACATGCGCGCCCTGGACCGGTTCGGGCCGCTGCCGTCGAGCCCTGCCTCACACGTCGTACTGGTCGCATTCGAAACGGGGGACTACGCGCGGGCGCTCGCTCGCATCGAGGTCTGGCAACAGGCATTCCCCAACGAGCCGGCGAGCTGGGTCAGCAAGATGAACACCGAGGACCGGCTCGGTGCCTATGATCGGGCGGAGCAGACGGTTCGCGACTTCTTGGCCCGGCCCGTCGCCGTCAGCACGATGGCGAAAGAGGCGCTCGCCACGCTCGCCCGGTTGGCCGCCCGACAAGCCGCAGCCAACCGGCCCGCCCGGGCCGCCGAGCTAGAAGCGTTCGCACGGAATCAACTCCCCACGAAAGTCACCGAACCCGGGGCCGATGTTTGGTGGTCGGGATTCCTGATTCAGTATTTGCTCGAATTCGAGCGGGCCGATCTCGCGATGCTCAAACTAGACGCGTATCGGGTCGGGCAGCGGGCGCGGGCTACCGCGAATCCGACTGCCGCCGCAGCCGAGTTGGCCCTGGTCGGAATGCAACTCTTGGCGCATGCCACCCCCGCCGCCGCCGAACCGATTTTGCGGGACTGCCTCGAACTCCGCGAACGCAAGCAGGCCGATGATTGGAAAACGTTCAACACCCAATCCCTGCTCGGCAGGGCGCTCCTGGGACAGAAGAAGTACGCCGAGGCCGAACCGCTGCTGCTCAAGGGCTACGAGGGGATGAAGCAGCGGGAGAAGACGATCCCGCCGCAGGGCGCGACCCGCCTCCCCGAAGCCCTCGACCGGCTGATCGAACTGTGCACCGCGACGAACAAGCCGGAGGAGGCAAAGAAGTGGCGGGCCGAGCGGGCGAAGTACCCGGCCGAGAAGGCCCCCCCGCCGGGGGAGAAGAAGTGAACGGGGGATGTGCCTCTGTATGTTCGTTCTTTTTCTGGAATGCTTATGAAGATCTTCGTCCTGGGCAACGGCCGGCGTCCGGGGGTGCCCGAGGAGGCGGAGCGCCTCCTGCCGTTCCTGCGCGATCATGGCGATGTCGTCCTCTTCGACCTCTACGGCGAGAAGGACCTCGCCGCCGCGACGGCCGACATGGCCTTGGTCCTCGGCGGCGACGGCGCCATTCTCCGCGCCGCCCGCCAGATGGGCTACCGTCAGACGCCGGTCCTCGGCGTCAACCTCGGCAAGCTCGGCTTCCTGGCCGACCTCTCGCCCGACGAGCTGCGTGACGCCTGGCCGCGCGTCCTCAAGGGCGACTACCGCGTCACGCAGCATCTCATGTTTGAGTGCGTCGTCGAGGCGCCCGTCGGGAGCACGACCTACCTCGGCCTGAACGACGTCACGGTCCACGCCGGCCCGCCGTTCCACATGATCGACCTCGACCTGCTCGTCGACGGCGAGGTTGTGTCGACGATCAGTGGCGACGGCCTCATTATCAGCACGCCGGTCGGCTCGACGGCCCACAACCTCTCCGCCGGCGGCCCCATCGTCGGCCAGGAATTGTCCGCCTTCGCCCTCACTCCCATCAGTCCCCACGGTTTGACGAGCCGGCCCGTCGTCGACTCGGCCGACAAGGTCTACACGGTGGTGCCGCGCCGCGTCTCGCCGGGGACGACGCTCGTCATCGACGGCCAGGACCGCGTCGCGCTGACGCCGGAACATCGCGTCACCGTGCGGCGGGCGCCGGTGCGCTTCGCCCTCGTCAAGGTGCCGGGCCACACCTACTACCAAACGCTGCGCGACAAGCTGCGCTGGGGCACCGGGCCGAACTACCGCGTCGAACCCTCGCCCGGCGCCTAGCGTACTGGCGGTAGGAAGATTCCACCGACCCTGCGTGCCGCTCGCGGCTTCGCACTCTTGCGAAGCCGCGAGCGGCACGGCGGGCGAGAACGCCAGCGAAATCACGACCATGCTCTCGAACATCCCGCTCGTCGGCCTGATCCTGGCCCTGATCCAGTGCGCGGCGGCGCTGCCCTGGGTCTTGCTGCTGCTGCCGGAGTCGCCGAAGACCTACTTCCGCAAAGGCAACGCGCTCGGCACCGCTCTGGGCCTGGTAGCCAGCGTCGTCGTCGTGATGATCGGCCTCCTGTTCGTGGTCAAGGACCGCGGCAATTTGCAGCTGCTCGGCAAAATCTACGGCTCGGTGCTGCACGCCCAGCTCGTCGCCGACTTGTTCGTCGCCCTCTTCGCCGTGGTGCTTGTGGCCTGGCCGAAGGGCGGAGCCGTCGCCCTGGCCGCTTTCCGCGAGGGCGTTCGCCAGCCGATGTTTTATCTCATCGGCGCCGTCATCCTCGTCGCCTTCGTGCTGATTCCCTTCATCCCCTACTTCACCTTCGGCGAAGATTACCTGATGGCCCGCGACCTCGGCCTCGAGGTCATCATGCTCTGGACGGTGATCTTCTGCGCCCTGTTGGCGAGCATGTCGATCAGCGAGGAGATCGAAGGGCGCACCGCCGTCACGCTCATGAGCAAGCCGGTGTCGCGGCGGCAGTTCCTGCTCGGCAAGTTCGTCGGCATCCTCTTCGCCGGCCTGCTGATGACGTTGGCCCTGGGCTGGGTCTACTGCTGGATGATGGACTTCAAGAACTACTACGAGCGCGTCCACTGGTACGAGATTTCGCAGCCGACGCAGTTCCCGTCCGCCTTCACCGAAACGATCCGCTCCTGGGTGGCGCCGGACGAAGGGCAGGCGCTGGTGCGCGGCGCGACCATCTGGGTGCTGGACGCCAGCGAGTCGATTCCCGGCCTGGTCCTCGGCTTCTGCCACGTCATGGTGCTGCTGGCGGCCGCCGTCTGCCTGGCCACGCGGCTGCCGGTCGCGGCCAACATCGTCACCTGCGGCGTCCTCTTCGTCCTCGGCCACCTCAGCCCGATGCTCCGTCAGTCCGCCGAGGCGCTGGTGACGACCTCCCCCTCCGTGGCGACCAAGATGCTCAGCTTCGTCGCCCAGCTGTTCGAGTTGGTCTTACCCGGCCTGGAATTGTTCAGCCCCACGCGCATCACCGACGTGCCCATCTCCATGCTCGAGCTGGCCTCCTACGCCGGCCGCGTGACCGGCCACGCCGTGCTGTACACCGTCGTCCTGCTGCTGTTCGGGCTGATCCTGTTCGAGGATCGCGATCTCGCCTGATATGACGCCGCGCGGCGCCGCCTTCCGCGCGGGCGCGGCCGGTTCCGGGGTGCAATTCTCGCCGCGTTTGCTACGATCAGGGATCGGGGAACCTCCGTAGGTCAAGCCGTGCCCGACAGCGCCGTCGGCGTGTTGAGCGGAGCCTGACCTGCGGGCCGACCCCTGACCCCTGACCCCGAGGTGGCCCGTGGTGCGCGAAGCCGAACACAATGCCTTTGCCAAGGCCTGTGCCTATCTGAACTATTACCCCGTCGCGACGCGCCTCACCTATGTGGCGGCGGTCGGCACAGGCGTCCTCTACGTCGCCCTCCTCGTCGTCCTCTGGCTCTTCGCCGAATTGATGGTCCACCGCGGCCGCGTGCCGGCTTCCGACGAGATGGCGGACGCGGACCGCGAGCGCGTCGCGGCCGAGTGGGGGGCGCTGCCTCAGGAGGAGCGCAAGTCGCTGCTCAACGCCGTCGGCGTCGAGGGCGCCGCCGCCGACACCCTGGCCACGGCCGACGCCATGGCCGTCTCGGTCCGCGACCAGGAAGTCATCTGGCGCGCCTACGTCCCGCGGGTGCTGCGCGGCCGCATCGGCGACGAGGCCGCCGACCTCGTGACCGTCCCCGTCGATAAGTCGTTGCCCGACGTCGGCGTCCTGAGCCTGGTGACGCGCAGCCACGTCTCCGGCCGCGTCCTGACGCCAGCCGTGAGTTGGCTGGCGCGCTGGAACCCGTGGGCGTGGCGCTGGCGCCGCGACGCCGAGTCGCCGAACTACGTCTCCTACCTCACCGGACTGATGCTGCTGGCGCTGGGCCTGTCGCTGGTGCGTGCCCTGCTCGGCTACGTGATGCGCGACATGGCCGCTCGCGCCGCGACCGAGGCGGCGACGCGGCTGCGCCGGGCCGTCTACCACCACACGTTTCGCCTGGGGACGCTCGCCTTCCGCGCCCTCGGGCCGAGCGAGGCCGTGACCGTCTTCACGCGCCACATCGAGGCGATTCACGAAGCGCTGTACACGCGCCTGACGGTGTCGCTCCGCGAGCCGGTGAAGTTCGCCCTGCTGCTGGCCTTCGCGGTGTTCGTCCACCCGTTGTTGGCGCTGGCGTGCTTGCTGTTCGCCGTCCTGGTGTGGTACGTCGGCGGGCAGGCGGCGTCGTATTTCCGCCGCCGCGGCCGCACCGCCGCCGGCCGAGCCGCCGAACAACTGGCGCTCATCCGCGAGAGCCTGATGCTCATGCGGCTCGTGAAGGTCTATCTGATGGAGCTGTTCAACCAGGCGCGCGTCGAGCGCCTGCTGGCCCGCTACGGCCGGGCGCAGGTGACGCGCCTGCGCGGCGAGGCCGTCTATAAGCCGCTGCTGTTCTTGCTCGGCATCACGGCGACGCTGGTGATGCTGTACGTCGCCGGCCTGATCGTGCTGCACGGGGGGCTCGGCGCCGCCAGCACCGTGACGCTCGCCGCCGCGATGGTCAGCCTCTACTGGCCGGCGGAGAGTTGGCTGAGCACCCGGCGCGTGCTGAGGCACGGCCGCGAGGCCGCCGTCGTCCTGTTCAAATTCCTGGAGCGCCCCGGCGAGGTCGGCCAGGTGGTCGGCGCCGAATTCGTGCCGCCGATGAGCGAGCGGCTCGAGTTCGACAACGTCAGCCTGCGCGAGCCCGGCTCGACGCGCATGCTGCTGCAGGACGTCACCTTCAGCATCCCGGCCGGCCAGCGCGTCGGCCTGATCGGCGCCGACGAGTTGGAGAAGCACGCCCTCATTTATCTGATCCCGCGCCTCCTCGACCCGACCTCCGGCGAGATCCGCGTCGACCAGCACAACCTGCGCTGGGTGACGCTCGACTCGCTGCGCAACCAGATCGGCCTGGTGCTGCAGAACGATCTGGTGTTCCACGACACGATCGCGAACAACATCGGCTGCGGCGACCAGGCGTACACGCTGCCGCGGATCATCGAGGCAGCGAAGGTGGCGCACGCGCACAGCTTCATCCAGAAGCTGCCGCAGGGCTACGAGACGCCGATCGGCGAGTTGGGCCTGTCGCTGAACGCCAGCCAGAAGTTCCGCATCGCGCTGGCGCGGGCGATCCTGCGCGACCCGGCGCTGGTGATCCTCGAGGAGCCGGAGCAGGCGCTCGACGACGACACGAAGGCGCTGCTGGACGACACCTTCGCGCGTTTCCTGCCGGGGCGGACGACGATCTTCCTGCCGCACCGCATCTCGACGATCCGCTCGTGCGACCGGCTGCTGCTGCTGCACAACGGCCGCATCGGCGCGGAGGGCGACCACCGCGAGCTGATCGCGCACAACGCGCTGTACCGCCACCTGCACTACATCGAATTCAACGAGGTTGCGGAGCAAGTGTAGCGGGTATTTCGGCAACGGAGGGAGACATGGCTACAATCGTCCTCTACGACGAGTCGGTCCAAATTCCGGTCTCGGTGACGGACCTGGCGTCGTTCCGGCGCTGGGCTCTCTCGGACGAGTTCCCGGAGAATGGCCGCATCTGCTACCTCGAACGGGAGGTATGGGTCGACATGAGCAAGGAACAGTTCTTCTCGCATAACCAAGTGAAACAGGAGTTCAATTTCGTCTTGGGGGGACTCGTAAAAGCCCGAGACTTCGGATATTACGTCCCGGACGGCATGCGTGTCAGCAACGTCGAGGCCGAAATCTCCTCGGTGCCCGACGCGGCGTTCGTTTCCTATGACGCTCTCGACACCGGGCGGGCCCGCTTGATCGAGGCGAAACGGGACGATGGCTTCGTTGAACTCGAGGGAACTCCCGACATGGTCCTGGAGGTCGTCAGCCCGAGTTCCGTGAAAAAGGACACCGTCACCCTCAAGCAAGCATACTGGGAGGCAAGCGTCCCTGAGTATTGGCTGGCGGACGCGCGCGGTGATCGGCTCGTCTTCGAGATCTTCCGCCATACGCCCAAGGGGTACGTGCCCGTCCGCAAGCAGGGCGGGTGGGTCGCGTCGAAGGTGTTCGGTAAGTCCTTCCGCCTGACGAAAGGGACAGACCGACACGGCAACCCGGCCTTCACGCTGGAAGTGCGTTGACGCCGCCTCCTTTCCCTTCTTCCCTCTCCTCTCTCCCCAATGGGGAGAGGAGTCAGAAGCGCCCGGCCGAACCCGTGACCGCGGAGCCGTCTCCTGGTATGAAGAATGCTGACGTGTCAGCGTTCGCCAAATCGCCCCGAGCAGGCAGGAGACCGAGCCGTGGCCGAAGCACCCCGCTGGTATCAGACGACCGCCATCGACTACCCGAACAGCCGCCCCCACATCGGCACCGCGTTCGAGAAACTCGGCGCCGACGTCCAGGCCCGCTACCGCCGCCAGGAGGGGTATCAGGTCTTCTTCCTGATGGGCAACGACGAGAACACCGTCAAGGTCGCCAAGAAGGCGGCGGAAGTGGGCCAGGACCCGAAGGCGTACTGCGACGAGATGGCCCGCCAGTTCCGCGCCATCTGGGACGCCCTCGACATCTCCTACGACGCCTTCGTCCAGACGAGCGACGAGCGGCACAAGCAGTGTTGCCGTAAATTCATTCAAAAAGTTTACGATAACGGCTACATCTACAAGGCGAATTACGAGGGCTGGTACTGCAACGGCTGCGAGGAGTTCAAGACGGAGAAGGCGATCCAGGAGGCCGGCGGCGTCTGCCCCAACCACAAGACGCCGCCCGTGCGCCGCAGCGAGGAGTGCTATTACTTCAAGCTGTCCGCCTTCCAGGACCGTCTGCTCCAGTATTACGAGGACAATCCCGACTTTATCCAGCCGGAAAGCCGCCGCAACGAGATCCTCAGCCTGATCCAGAACGACGGGCTGCACGACATCAACATCACGCGGACCGGCGAGGAGTGGGGCATCCGCGTGCCGTTCGACGAGCGCTTCACGATCTACGTCTGGTTCGACGCGCTGCTGACCTACGTCACCGGCGTCGGCTACGGCGACGACGCGGACGCCTTCGCGAAGTGGTGGCCGGCCGACACGCACTTCATCGGCAAGGACATCACGCGCTTCCACTGCGCCCTGTGGCCGGCGATGTGCCTCGCGGCGGGGATCGAGCCGCCGCGCAAGGTCTTCGGCCACGGCTTCGTCTACCTGAAGGGGGAGAAGATCAGTAAGACGCTCGGCAACATCGTCGAGCCGATGGAGATCATCACCCAGTTCAACGCCGACGCCTTCCGCTACTACTTCCTGCGCGAGTGCCCGTTCCCCGGCGACGGCGACTTCAGCTGGGAGCGCTTCGAGCAGCTGTACAACGCCGACCTGGCGAACAACCTCGGCAACCTGTACAGCCGCGTGATGACGCTCGTCGGCAAGAACTACCTCGGCCGCCTCCAGGAAACGGCGGGCCGCGAGCCCGGCGTGATCTACACCGACGTGGATCTCGAAACGACGGTGCGCCAGGTTCAGGCGCACGTCGAGGCGTGCCAGTACAACCAGGCCCTCCAGAAAATCTGGGCGCAGGTGCTCGACCCGGCGAACCAGTACGCCGAGCGCAAGGAGCCGTGGAAGCTGGTCAAGAGCGACCGCGCCGCCACCGCCGGCGTGCTGTGCGACCTGGTCGAGCAGCTGCGCGCGGCGGCGATCCTGCTGAAGCCGTTCCTGCCGCGCACGGCGGAGACGATCTACAAGAGCTTCAACTTCCCGCAGCCGTGGGAAGAGGTGCGCTACGAGGACGTCTGGTCGCGGGCGCGTCAGACGGAGGAGCTGCGCGTGACGGCGGCGCTGGAGGACGGTAAGGTCAAGCCGCTGTTCCCGCGCATCGCGTGAGGATGAGCCACGGAGACGCCGATATGACGCGAGCCTCCCTCCTGCGTCTCCTGGCGGCGCTGGCCCTCGCGGCCGCCGCCGTCGCCGGCCTCGTCTTCCTGCCGGTCAAGGACACCTTGCGGCGCTTCGTGGAGGGCGTGCGCGACCTCGGGCCGTGGGGACCCGTCCTCGTCGTCGTCGCCTACGTTCTCGCCAGCGTTTTCCTCTTCCCGGGGTCGATCCTCACGCTCGGCGCCGGCTTCGCCTTCGGGCTCGTCGTCGGCACCGTCACCGTCTCGCTCGGCAGCGTCGCGGGCGCCTCGGCCGCCTTCTGGGTCGGCCGCACGTTGGCGCGGAGTTGGGTCGAAAAAAAGGTCGCGAAGAGTCCTCGCTTCCGCGCCCTCGACGCCGCCGTCGCCGAGCAGGGGTTCAAGATCGTCCTGCTGACGCGCCTGTCGCCGGTGCTGCCGTTCACCGTTCTCAACTACGCCTTCGGCTTGACGCGCGTCCGCTTCCGCGATTACCTGCTCGCCTCCTGGGTCGGCATGTTGCCGGGGACGATCCTGTACGTCTATCTCGGGTCGCTGGTGAAGGAAGTGGCGGACCTCGCGACGGGCGGCGTCGAGGGCGGGCCGGGGCAGAAGGTGCTGTTCTGGGCCGGACTGGTTGCCACGGTCGTCGTCACGGTCTACACCACGCGCGTGGCCCGCCGCGCCCTCGATCGAGCCGTGCCGGCGGAAGGAGTCCCCCATGTCTGAGGCCGTCGAGGTGAGGCCGTTCGACGTCCACAACCGGGCGCTGGTGGGCAACGTCCGCCCGCCCGGCTGGGCCAACCCGGAGCCGGCCGGGCGCTACAACCTCGTCGTCGTCGGCGCCGGGACGGCGGGGCTCGTCACCGCCGCCGGCGCCGCCGGCCTGGGCGCCCGGGCCGCCCTGGTCGAGCGCGAGCTGATGGGCGGCGACTGCCTCAACGTCGGTTGCGTACCGTCCAAGGCGCTGATCCGGGCGGCGCGGGCTTTCGCCGACGTGCGCGACGCCGGCGCGTTCGGCGTGACGGTGCCGCCGGGGGGGCGGGTCGACTTCCCCGCGGTGATGGAGCGCATGCGGCGGCTGCGGGCGTCGATCAGCCCGAACGACGCGGCGGCGCGCTACCGCGGCCTCGGCGTCGACGTCTTCTTTGGCCCGGCGCGCTTCACCGGCTCCGACGCCGTCGAGGTCGGCGGCCGCGTGCTGCGCTTCCGCCGCGCCGTGATCGCGACCGGCGCCGGCGCCGCCAAGCCGGACATCCCCGGCCTCGCCGACGCCGGCACGCTGACGAACGAGACCGTCTTCACGCTGACGGAACTGCCGCCGCGCCTCGCCGTGATCGGCGCCGGGCCGATCGGCTGCGAACTGGCGCAGGCGTTCGCCCGCTTCGGCGCGCGCGTGTCGCTGCTGAACAAGCACGCACGCGTCATGCCGCGCGAGGACCGCGACGCCGCCGACGTCGTCGAGAAGGCGCTGGCTCGTGACGGCGTCGCTCTGGTCGCCGACTGCAACGTGGTGCGTGCGGAGAAGCAAGGGCCGGACAAGGTGCTGCACGTCGAGCAACAGGGGCGGACGCGCGAGGTGCGCGTCGACGCGATCCTCGTCGGCGTCGGGCGGGCGCCGAACGTGCAGGGGCTCGGCCTGGAGGCGGCGGGAATCGCCTTCGACGAGCGCCGAGGCGTGACGGTCGACGACCGACTGCGGACGAGCAACCCGCGCGTCTTCGCCGCCGGCGACGTCTGCTCGCGCTTCCAGTTCACGCACGCCGCCGACGCGATGGCGCGGGTCGCGATCCAAAATGCCCTCTTCTTCGGCCGCGCGAAGGCGAGCGCCCTCGTCATCCCCTGGTGTACCTACACTGACCCCGAGGTCGCGCGCGTCGGCCTGTCCGAGGAAGAGGCGAAGGCAGGCGGGGTGGAGATAGACGTCTTCACGCAGGAACTGGCCGAGGTCGACCGGGCGGTGCTTGACGGCGAGACGGAGGGCTTCGTGAAGGTGCTGACGAAGAAGGGGACCGACCGGATCGTCGGGGCGACGGTCGTGGCGCGGCACGCGGGGGAGATGATTTCCGAGCTGACGCTGGCGATGACGGCGGGCCTCGGGCTCGCCACGCTGGCCCGGACGATCCACCCGTACCCGACGCAGGCCGAGGCGATCAAGCGCGTCGCCGACGCCTACAACCGCACGCGGCTGACGCCGTTCGTGAAGCGGCTGATGGGGCGCTGGTTCGCCTGGCTGCGCTGACGCTTCAGTCCTCCGGGCGGATGCGGACGTCGGCCAGCGCCTCGGCGGTCGAAGCACGACCCAGCCACGACGTGAGCCGCTCCAGGCTCGCCGTCTCGTTGACGGTTTGCGCGACGGCTGACGGCACTTCCCCGAAGCGTGCTGTCAGGACGAGCAGCAGGGAGCGTCGTGCCTGTTCCAGGCGCCCCTCTTTGCGGCCTTGCCGGCGCCCCTCCAGGCGGCCTTGCCTGCGCCCCTCCTCGCGCCCCTCTTTGCGGCCTTGCCGGCGCCCTTTCTCCTGACCCTTCCTTATCAGCATCTCGGCGATCGTCTCACTCATGACGCCGACCTCCCGCACGGTCCGCTCCCGGCGCGCCCGCGCCATGCGTCACCTCCCCGTTTGATGGGGCGCTGGTTCAAATGGTTGCGGTAAAGCGACGTCGGTCGAACCGTCACTTGCCTTGACCAATACCGACGTCGGCCAGCATCTCGGCGGTCAAAGCACGACGCATCCACGACGCGAGCCGCTCCAGGCTCTCCGTCTCCTCGACGGTTTGCGCGACGGCCGACGGCACTTCCCCGAAGCGTGTTGTCAGGACGAGCAGCAGGGAGCCTCGTGCTTGTTCCACGCGCCCCTCCTCGCGCCCCTCTTTGCGGCCTTGCCGGCGCCCTTTCTCCTGCCCCTTCCTCATCAGCATCTCGGCGATTGTCTCACTCATGACGCCGACCTCCCGTCTGTCCTCATGGTAGCGAACCGAGGTCTCAATGGATTCCCGAAGGCGGGCGTGTTCCCGCGCCTTTCGTTGATGATACACCAGGGCGTGGACGTACGAAAGCAGCTCATGCCGGCGCGGCGTCTCTTCGGGCGGCAGCGACTCCAAGTGGCCGATCACCTCTTCGAGCAGCCGACGGTAATCGGCCGCCCGCGCCGAACGCCCCTGCCACAGCCGCAACACCTGGCCGAACGCGCCGCCCGCGCTCACCAAAAGCTCTTTCGGCAGATCCTTGAGGTTGATGAACAGCGGCTCGACGTGCGGCAAGAACCTCCGAAACTCTTCGCCGCCCTCGACCAAGTGGAGCAACCGCCCGAGGTTCTCCCAGGGATGCGTTCCCGTGTAGAAGACGACCGGCAGCACCGGCCGCAGCCGCAGGCCGACGTAGGATTTGTGCTTGGCGTAATGCTCGCGCACCTGCGCCTTCAGGATGTGAATCAGGTATTCGAGGACGCGCAATTCCATCAGCAGGTCGGGCTCCGACTGGTGCTCGAGCAGCACGTAGATCCACACGCGACGGCCCGGCCCGGAGCCCCGGCGGCCGAGCAGCGGCGCCGTCAGCACGACGTCCGCCTCGACGTGGCGGTAGTCGCGCCCCACGAACGTCGTCCGCACTCGCGTCATCCGCCCGAAGTCGAGGCGCTCGATCAGGCCGTCGCCGGTCAGGCGCAGCAACTCGCGCGCGGTCGCCGGCGTTTCGAGGACCAGCTTCAGCCCGTTCTCCGGGAACTGCCGGACGATCCGCCTTCCAGCGCGCCCGCGCCATGAGTCACCTTCCTTCCGGCGTCAACTGCACCGGGCACTCGGTCCAGCGCCGCGGCGGCTGCCAGCACGACAGGTCGAGGTTGTGGTCCAGGAACGGGTTCGGCGAGCGGTCGAAGAACAGGTCGCGCGGGTAGGTGGCGGCGGGGCGCGTCTTCTCGGGGTCGAGCAGGCCGGCGGCGACGCAACCCTCCAGCACCAGTTCGGAGCAGAAGAAGGACGACCGCTCGCCGTGCGGCTTGCCGACGACGTAGGTGCGCAGCGGCCCGCGGCTGCGCAACGGCGTTACCTGGCCCGCCAGGCGCAGCCACGCGAACGACTTGCCCTCCTGGCGCTCCGCGAAGGCCGTCAGCCGAGCCGACTGCTCCTCCGTCAGCGGCACGCGCCGCCGCCGCACCCAGACGCAGTCGCCCGCGCCGACGTGGTTGCGCATGTGCGCGAGCGGGTCCATCACCTCGACGCGCAGACTGTTGAACGGCCCCGCTTCGACGAGGCCCAGGCGGCCGTCGGGGCGGCGAAACAGAACGCCCGAGTGGTGCGGCGACGCGGCGCCCGCCAGCCAGTGGCCGACCCGCGCCCAGCGCTCCTGGGCGGTCGCCAGGAACAGGTCGCCCGGCTGAGGGACATACGGCTCGGCCGGCAAACGCAGCCGGTCGTCCAGGCCGTACGAAGGCTGGTAAAGGAAGGAGGGTTCCGCGGGCGCCGCGCCGGCGTTCGCCGGAGCGCCGAGACACGCCAGAGACAGCAGCAGGACTTTCACGGATCGTTCCCTCGCACCGAGTGAGCGAACAGCGCGCACGCCGCCCTCTTCCGGGAATATCCGCGCGGACGTGAGGGGAACTTGAGCGGTTTCGGCCGACGGGACCCGCGCCGCCGGCCCGCGCCCTCGGCATCTTCGCCCGCCCCGGCTCGGTCTGACCGCGCGGCGGAAAAGTTGACCATTCCGGACGCCGGAAGCTTGACAGGCGGGGGGGCTGCGATCACTATGAAGGGCTGGCCGGATCACCGACTCTTGTGGCGAACCTCATGCCCTTCCCGAACGTACAGGAACGCAGGGAGACCGTGGAGCTACCTGACACCTTTACGATCTGCTCCGACGAGGAACTTCTGACCCGCTATCGCAAGGGGCAGACGGAGGCGTTCGGGGCTCTGGTGCGCCGCTACGAGCGCGAGCTGTACGGCTACCTGCGCCGCTACCTGGGCGACGCCAGCCTGGCTGAGGACGTGTTCCAAAACACGTTCCTGCAGGTGTACGTCAAGAGCGGCCAGTACGAGGCCGGGCGGCCGGTGCGGCCCTGGCTGTACACCATCGCCACCAACCAGGCCATCGACGCCCTGCGCCGCAACGGCCGGCACCAGGCCGTCAGCCTCGACCAGCACCGCGAGGAGACGGGCAACGGCGAGGTCCACGGACTCATTGAGGCTCTGGAAGCTCAAGGCCCTGGCCCGCTCGACGCGGCGCAGGGCGAAGAGCGGCGCGAGCGCGTCCGGGCCGGTGTCGAACGCCTGCCCGATTTCCTGCGCCAGGTGCTCGTCCTGGCTTACTACCAGGGGCTGAAGTACCGCGAGATCGCCGACATCCTCGGCATCCCGGTCGGGACCGTGAAATCGCGCCTGCACGCCGCCCTCGTCAAGCTCGGCGAGGCATGGAGTGAGACGCCTTCCTTTTACGAAGCCTGAGTGCTATGGACGAGAACCTGGTCGGCTATTTGCTCAAGGCCCTCGACGCCGACGAGCAGCGCGCGGTCGAAGCGCACCTGCGCGAGCAACCTGGCGGACAAAAGCGGCTGGACCGTCTGCGCCGCCGCCTCGACCTGCTCGCCAGCGACGCCGTCGACGCCGACCCGCCGGAAGGGCTCTGGGTGAACACCCTGGCCTTGGTGGCGGAACACCAGTGCCGCGGCCTGCCGCACGCCCCGTCGTCCTCCCCCGCTCAGGCCGGCGCGGGCGGGCGCACCTGGTGGCGGCGCGTCGACGTCCTCGTCGCCGCCGCCCTGCTGATCGTCGTCGGCGGGGTCGTCACCACCTGGCTGGTGGTGGCGCGCGACCGCGAGCAGCTGATCGCCTGTCAGCACAACCTGCGCCACTTCTACGACGCGCTGTGGCGCTACAGCGAGAATAACGACGGCAAATTCCCCGAGGTGCAGTCGCAGCCGCCGACGAACCGCGCCGGCTTCTTCGTCCCCATCCTCAACGACGCCGGCGTGCTGCCGCCGGGAATCAGTGTCGGCTGCCCGAGCGGCGACCTGCGGCCGCTGCCGTCCCACACGGTCGTCGAGTTGGAGGCGCTTTACAAAGAGCAGCCGGAGAAGTTCCAGGACGTGGCCCGCGACCTCAGCGGCTGCTACGCCTATACGCTGGGCTACAGCGAACTGAAGGACGGCCACTTCATGCACCGCGGCCTGACGGCGAAGATGGACAAGCGCCTGCCGATCCTGGCCGACCGGCCGCCGGCCGTGGCCGGCGCGCCCGCCTTCGCCAACAGTCCCAACCACGCCGGGCGCGGCCAGAACGTGCTGCACATCGGCGGCAACGTCGAATTCCGCACCACGCGCACGGTCGGCATCGACGGCGACGACATTTTCGTCAACTCCGCCGGCAACGTCGCCGCCGGCCGCACCCCCTACGACACCGTCCTCGGCCGCAGCGACGCCGAGCCGTATCCGCGCCGCGACGACGACTGAAGCAACCTCTCCCCTCTCCCCAAAGGGGAGAGGGGAGACATCGTGTCACGCCGGCCCCGCCGCCAGCGCCACGCTCGGCCGCTCGACGGCCGGAATCCCGCGCGGCAATTTCACCACCAGCACCGAGCACGGCGCCTCGCGCAGCACCCGTTCGGCGACGCTCCCCATCAGGAGCCGCTCCAGCCCGGTGCGCCCGTGCGTCCCCATGACGATCAGGTCGCTGTTCGCCTCGCGCGCGTAGTCGACGATCTCCGCCGCCGGGTCGCCTTCCAGCAGGACGTGGCGGACGTGAATGCCCTCGTTCAGCGGCCGAATCTGTTCGAGCTGCTCCCGCCAGTGGCGGCGCTCCCCCTCGTCGGCGGCGTCGGGGGCGCGGACGTGGAGGATCGTCAGGGCGGCGCCGTGGTTTTCGGCCAGCGCCACCGCGTGGAAGTACGCCTGGTTCGAGTACGACGAGAAGTCGGTCGGGTAAAGGATGCCGCGGATGCCAAACATGCCACACCTCCCTCGCGGTCGCGTGGAGAAGAGAATCCGCCGCGGCGCCCGAACAAGGGTGCGAGGCCACCGCCGCGGCCGCGGTGCATCTTACCAGAGCGCGCTGGGGGCGCCAAACGATGCTTCGCGAGCCGCCGAAGGTCGGGGTAACGCGGATCAGTAGCGGACGAACCGCAACCAGGCGTCCCTCACGACGATATCACCGGGTAAGCGAAGGGCGCTCAGGCCGTCGCCAGGGTGAGGGCGCCGGCGACGACCAGCGCGCCGCCCAAGAGGACCTTCCACGTCAGCGGCTCGCCGAGGAACAGGAACGCCAGGAGAATCACGAACGCGACGCTCAGTTTATCGACGGGCGCCACCCGCGAGGCCGGCCCTGTTTGCAAGGCTCGGTAGTAGCACAGCCAGGACAGGCCGGTGGCTAACCCCGAGAGGCCGAGGAACAGCACGCCCCGGCCCGACAGCTTGCCCAACGGCTCCCACTCCCCGCGCCAGGTGACGAGCGCCGCGGTCACGCCCAGGATCACCGCGGTCCGGATCAGGGTCGCCAGGTTGGAGTTGATCTCCGCGACGCCCACCTTGCCCAGAATGGCGGTCAGCCCCGCGAAGAAGGCGGAGCCCAGCGCGAACACCTGCCAGCCGGTCTTGTCGTTCACCTGCTCACCCCGCAGTCCGGTCCGCCGGAGGAAGCTCTTGTGTGGGATCAAGGGCCGTGTTGTCCGTCCGAGCCGCGCACGGAGCGTACTCGCGGAGTAAGCGGCCATCCCAGCGGGTAGGGCCGCTTACTCCGCGAGTACGCTCCGTG
>JBBROG010000164.1:0-19911 GCA_038229635.1 Gemmatales bacterium | reverse complement strand
TACGCGGGTTCAATACATCGACGCGTCCCCGTGGTTGTCCCCGGGTTGCGCGAGTACGCTCCACCCGGGGCTACGATCCGTCACCCGCTACGCGGGTTCAACACAATTCACACGTCCCCGGCCGGATTCCCCGGGTTGCGCTTCACCCGCTACGCGGGTTCAATACACCAACACGCCCTGTCGCTTCCTGACGCCACCGGGCACTTCCGCGGCCACGTCTGCCCCCGGCCTCGCAGGCGTAGAATGTAAGGCAGGTTGCGCGGCTCGCGGGGGAGCGCGGCGGGACAAGCGGGCGCATTCGACTCACAGGGAATTGCGCTCACACCCCCGGCCGAAACGCCTCAACAACAAGGATTTACGGCCCGCAGGGGGTGTGAGTCGGGGTGTGAGTCAGCGCAACGGGTGTCGCGCCCCGTCCGTCGCGGGGAGCGTCGCCCGTTTCTGTCCCCACGGCCTAGAATAAGGGGACCGCCGAGTCGCCTCGTTTCCTCGGGAGGGCGCGCCATGCCGTTCTATCGACGTCTGGGATCTCTGCCCGCCAAGCGCCACATCGCCCACCGCGCCGAACCCGGCTACCGCGACGAGGGCCTCTATTACGAAGAGGTCGTCACCCTCGCCGGCTTCGGCCGCGCCTACAGCATCGCTTATCACCTGCGGCCGCCGACGCGCGTGCGCAAAATCGAGCCGGCCGGCACGATGGCCGCGGACGCCGTCGAACAGACGACCCTGCGGCACCACCACCTGAAGACGGGCCGCCTCCCGGCGGCCGGCGACGTCGTGACAGGCCGCGTGCCGCTGCTGGCCAACGAGGACGTCGTCCTCGCCCGCTGCCGCCCCGCGCACGCCCAGGCCGAGCTGTACCGCAACGCCACACACGACGAGGTGATCTTCGTCCACAAGGGCTCCGGCCGGCTGGAAACGATGTTCGGCGCCCTGCCGTTCCGCCCGTTCGACTACGTCGTCATCCCCCGTTGCACGACGTACCGGATCGACTTCGACGCCAGTTCGCCGCCCGACCTGCTGCTGATCGAGTCGGCCGGCAACGTCGTCGTCCCGCCGCGCTACCTCAACGCCGACGGCCAGCTGCGCCTCGGCGCCCCCTACTCCGAGCGCGACCTGCGCGGACCCGCCGAGGCGCTCGTCGTCGACCGCGAGGAGGACACGCCGGTGCTGATCCGCGACGGCTCGCGGCTGACGCGCTACGTCCTCGCGAGCCACCCGTTCGACGTCGTCGGCTGGGACGGCCTCGTCTACCCGTTCACCTTCAACGCCGACGACTTCGAGCCGATCACCGGCACCGTCCACCAACCACCGCCGGTCCACCAGACCTTCGAGGCGCCCGGCTACGTGATCTGCACGTTCGCCCCGCGCCTGCTCGACACGCACCCCGAGGCGGTCAAGGTGCCGTACACGCACTCGAACGTGCAGGCGGACGAGGTGCTTTACTATGTGCGCGGCCGCTTCGGCAGCCGCCGCGGCGTCGAGGAGGCGTCAGTGACGCTGCACCCGCGCGGCATCCCGCACGGCCCGCACCCCGGCACCATCGCGGCGAGTCGCCAGGCGACGCGCACCGACGAGTTGGCGGTGATGGTCGACACGATACGGCCGTTGCGGCTGACGCGGCAGGCGCTGGAAATGGACGACCCGTCGTACCCGTACAGCTGGCTGGAGTGAACGGCCCGTTCACGGCAGCAGATCGGCCGCCGCGACCGTTCCGGCCGTATCGCCGTCGAGGACGAGCGGGATGGCGTCGCCGGGCTGAAACGTCTGAAACGCGCCGTAAGTCGGGACCGCGGCCGGCCCGGACGGGAGCGTGTAGACTTCGACCCGCTCATCAACGAGATTGATGATCCAGTAACAGGGAATGCCGCCGCGCGCGTAGATGCGCGTCTTGTCGCGCTGGTCGCGCAGGAGTGACGAGTCGGCGACCTCGACGATCAGTCCGACGTCGGCGGGTCCGGGGTGGCGAGCGAGATAGGAACGCGGCGTCCCCCGGACGACGGCGAAGTCGGGTTCCGGTTGGCTGTCCGCGAGGACGATAGCCTGTTGGACGCGGAGCAGCCAGCCGGACGGGACTCGCGGGCGCACGGCGGCATCCACGATATCGATGGTCCCATCGTGAGGGGGATTTCGCGGCATCTTGAGCACCACGTAGTTCTCGAGCAACTCGACCTTGTCGTCCGGGGTGAGGATGCCGTGTTCGACCATCCTCTGATAGCGTGCGACGGAGAAGCGTGCCATCGAAGCGTCCTGACCGTAGGTCACGGGTTGAGTCGTGGTAATCATCGGACCTCCTCGCGAACTCGTCGGGCCGGAATTATACGCCGGCCCCGCCGCCGCGTGCAATCCGAACGACCGCTTTCGCCGACACACCCTTCTACGGGGACTGGTCGAACATCTTCTTCAGCTCCTCGCACAGATCCTGCCCGATGTGTTCGCCGAGTTGGCGGTACGACTCGAAGCGGTCCTCGGCGTAGAACTGGTCGGGCGTCGGGTCGTGGGGGAACATCGGGTTGTTCGCCGCGTAAAACTGCAGGTCCGCCGGCTCGTCCCCCGTGAGCGTCGTTTTGAGGTAGAAGAGCCGGCCGCGGTCGGCCGGGCGGTCCCCGTCCTTCGGGTAGGCGATCGTCGCCTGGACGAAGTGCAGCCGGGAATGTGGCGCGCTCTTGAGAGCGCTTTTGTCCGCCTCCTCACTCTTCCCTTCCTTCGGCGGCCTGGCGGGCGGGCGCAGCAGGTCGAGAAGACTCACGATGCCCGCGTCGTCAATCGCCGCTCCCGGCGCCTCGCCCGGCCGCGGGACGTGAATGCGAATGCCGTCCTCGAAACGGGCGCGGCGGAGGACGCGGAGGAACTCCTCGAAATGGTAGCCTTCGTCCTGCGTGGCGTCCGACACGACGATGAGCTGGCAGCGGCGCCGCAGGAGGGGGGCGAGGCCGAGGTTGTCGTGGTGCCCCCCGTCCGTGATGAAGTTGTAGCGGCGCGCCCCGCTCGGCAGCCCCAGCCGGAGCGGGGCGAAGAGCAGCCGCTCCAGGGCGAAGCGCAGGATGGTCGGCCCAAAGAAGAACTGCCGCAGCCACCGCCCGCGCCCCGGCCGCTCCGGGTCCAGGGCGATGCGCAGGATGGCCAGCCTAATGAAGCACCGCCGCAGCCAGCGCAGGATGGTCGGCCTAAAGAAGAACTGCCGCAGCCACCGCCCGCGCCCCCGCTGCTCCGGGACCCGCCGCTTCGGGAAGCGCCAGCGCGGGTCGGGGTGGGCCAGCCACTGTCCCAGGCGCAGGTTGAAGATAGTCATCAGAAAGCCGATCAGCGGGTTGCTCGTCAGCAGCGGGCTGAAGGCCCCGCCCGAGATGGCCATCGCGTCGTCCAGGCCGAGGCGTCCCCCCATGTAGTCCAGCGTCTTGCAGTAGCCGAAGCTCGCCGAGCCGCAGTAGGCCGGCGAGAGGAGAAAGGTCTCGGTCGCCGTCTGGCCCGGGTGCTCGATGGGGTTGGGCTCCGTCACGCTGAGGTTGGCCCCGGCTTCGGCGGGCGGCTTCGCCTCGGCGGCAGCCGTTTCGGAAGGAAATGGGTCCCCCGGCCGCCAGTTGAGGGTCGTGTTGATTAACGGGTACGGCCCGCCGCTGGCCGTGCTGCGCACCCCCGCCAAGCCGTCGTCCGGGTCCAACCCGTGGCGCGCTTTGCGGTAGGGGCGGTACAGGAACACCCAGGCCAGGTGGTCGCGGTAGTACGAGTGCAGCGACGTGGCGTTGAGGTTGACAAAGGACGACGTCAGGAACACCGCCAGCAAGATGAGCAGCCACTTCTCCCGCCACTCCTGGTCGGCCTCAATGATGTTAGGGCGGGCGATGACGGTCTGGGGGCGGATATCCTCCGGGTAGGCGGCTTCCAGCAGCAGGCGATTGAGCCGGGAAATTTCGCTGGGTGCCGGCCGGCCCTCCTGCTCAGAGTCCTGCATCAGGCTCTCCTGATCAGGGTTCGGCATCCGGCCCTCGAGATAGCGCGACAGCAGAGTGGTGATCCGCGGCCAGGCGGGGTGGGCTGTCAGGTCGTGCCCTGTTCCGGACGGGCGCGCCGCCCGGCCGGCGACCCCAGGGACGACGTCACGCCAGAATTTGCACACGACGTTCGTGAACTCCCGTTTGGGGATGACGTCCTCGTTGAGACGCTTGAGTACCGCATCGTAAAGTTTCCGATCCTCTTCCTCGAGGGGCACGGCCTGCAGCCCCATCTTATTGATGCGTTTCAGGTCGAACCGGACCTTGTCCGGCGGGACATTGCCGACGAATAGTTCCATCAGGGCGTCGTCGTCGCGCAGGCGCTTACAGATAAAATAGCCCGGTGAGTCAACGTTATTCGATTCGGCCTGGAGTCGCTTGAAGAAATTGGTTTTATCCTTGATGTCGGCCCACATAAGTTTGGTCTCGCGCTGCTCGTGGTCGGTCCCCGAAATGTTGTGATGGGCGAACCACCAGACCAACAGCAGGGGGACGCCGACGAACAGGGCGGAGCAGGCGACGAGGAAGAGGCGGCTCTCCCAGACCGAACTCGGATGGAGCCCGCTTTGGATCAAGCGTCGGGGCTTGAGGAACGGCAGCAGGCCAGCCAGGACGAAGCTCGCGACAGCCACGAAGACGTGCTGCTGAGGCCCCACAATCGCCTGCTTGGTGACGGTGACGTCCTTGCTGAAGGTCGGCACCTCGATGTATGGGGTGGCCAGCACCACCGCCATGCCGACGAAGAAGAAGCTGGCGGCCGAGGTGAAGACCCAACTCGCCAGTGACACAGGGGGGCGCGTACTCGAGCGCAGGTAGCCGAACACCCAGAGCAGCAGCCAGACTAGCCCGGCGGCCAGGGCGGGCAGCAGGGGGCGGGAACCCTCGGTGAAGATGACCCCGAAGGGGCGGATAACTCCTGCCCAGCCGTGGCGGGGAAGGCTGCCGATGTATTCTGCCCAGCCGTAGAGGTGGCCGGCGACGTAGTTGCTGTCAAGACAGCGCCACAGCCAGGCGAACGCCAGGCACAGCCACAGGAGCGCGCTGCCTATGGCCAGGTTGTTGAGGAACAGGCCGATGAAGTAATGACTGAAGAAGGGGCGCGGGTCGTTCAGGTACTTGCCGTTGCGCACGAAGTTTTTGATCTGGTCGGTCTGCCGGCCCTCGTCGGTGCCGAGTACCTCGTCGAGCAGGGGCTGGGGGTAGGCCGTCGTTCCCCCGGCGGGGGAGGGCGGCGTCGGGGGGGTGCCGGCCGGCTGCCCGGCTGACGCCTTCTCGGGCTGCGCCGCTGTGTGAAACAGCGATGTGAGGAAGGTGCCGATGTAACCGCCGCCGGACACGGTGGATAGGTAATCGAAGCGTTTCAGCAGCCGCCGGCGAGACAGGGCCTGCACCAGGCCAAGGTTGAAGCTCGCGGAGCGGACGCCCCCGCCGGAGAGCGCCAGGCCGACCAGTCCGTTCGGCCCGTCGTCGACCTCCAGTCCGGCGGCGCGCCGGCGCTGGCCGATCTCGATCCGCTCGGCCTTCTGCACGTCGTCGAATTCGGCCCTCTGGGCGTTGGGACTCGCGTCCGCGCCGGCGGCCGGCATACCTTGCTGTTGCGGTGATGGCTGAGCGTTCATCGATATCCCTCCTCAACGGATGGGTTATCATCTAGGCGACGGCCCGTGGGTGTCAATGGAAAACCAGGAATCGGTTCTTTTTCTTCTTTTTGGAGTTGCCCTGAATCGCTGAGCCCCTGCCCCATCGTCCACGGCGCCGTCTCCTCCCGACGAGCCGACAAAACCCGCACGAGGCGTAAAATAAGACAGCGAAGGCGACGCGGACGCGCCATTTCTTCCTGGCGAACAAACCATCTGCGCTGCGGTTCGTCTATTCTAGAGAGGAAGTCATTTCCGCGCGCTTCGTCCCCCAGCCACGGCGCGCCGGCCGGTCGCCTTGCGCGTCCCGTCATCATTCCGTGCGCCTTGTCGCACGAGGAACCGAGGGAGGATCGCTCATGAAATCGCGAGACGTCCTGCGTCGCCTGTTCCGGATCGTCCGTCCCGAGCGCCCCCGCGTTCCGAAGCCGCTTCCGTCCCGGAGGCCGGCTCTGGAACTGCTGGAGACGCTCGTCCTGCCCAGTACGCTCAGCGACGCGGCCTACCCACTCCTCGACGCCCGCCCGACGGAGAACCAGGGCAGCTTCTACGTCTACCGCGACGGCGACTCCGGCTTCAACCACGGCTTCCCGTCCGGCGCCTACGGCGCGACCGCCGCGGTCCACGTCAACGCCGCCGCCCTGGACGACCCCACCTCGCCGAGCGGCACCACGACCGACCCGAGTCGTTCAGACCCGGTCCACGGCACCGTGTTGAGCGTGCAGTTCGACGCGCTGTCCGGCTCCGCGGTCGCCGGCCTCAACATCCAGGACCCGGAGAACTTCGGCCTGTCGCAGCCCGGCGGCGGCTACGACCTGCGCGGCGCCACGCGCGTCCTCTTCGACATCCGCACGCCGACCCAGGACGGCGTCAACCTCCAGTTCGGCGTCGCCGGCGCCCTCACGAACACGGTCCACCTGGACCGGAACGGGTCGTACACGACGTGGTCGATCCCCCTCAACCTCCTCACGCCGGCGCCGAACTTTGCCGCCGCGCACGTCCTCTTCACCGTCCAGGCCACGGCCGCGGGGATGCCCGGCGGCGGCGTGGTGCTGCTCGACAATATCCGCTTCGACCCGCCGCCGGCGGCGCACGCGAGCGCTCTCTCTTTGCCGACCAGCACACAGACGTTCGGCGTGGCGCCGCTGGCGGCGCCGGGCGGCGGCGCCGTGCCCATTCCCCCGGACCAGGCGCTGCGCAACGTCGCCAGTACCGAGGGGTCGGCCCTGACGCTGCTGGCGCTGCTCCAGCGCGGCACGCCCGACGACCTGGTCGCCGCGAAGAGCATCGCCGACGCCCTCGCCTACGCCGCGGGCCACGACAGCCGCGCCAACCCCATCCCGAAGGCGCCGGACGGCGTCTCGGTCGGGCTGCGCAACGGCTACAGCAACGGCGACCTGGCTCTCGCGGGCGACGAGGCGGCGCCGAAGCCCGGCAAGCAGGGCGACGCCCGCCTCGCCGGCTTCACCCTCGGCTCGGCCGTCAGCCCGGTCCTCGACGGCGCCTCCGCCGGCGGCAACGCCTACGCCCTCCTGGGTTTGGTCGAGGCGTTTCGCAAGTTCAACGATACGCATTATCTCGACGCCGCCCACGGCATCGGCAACTGGGTCGTCGGCAACCTCTTCGACTCGGCCCCGGGCTACGGCGGTTACTTCGCCGGCTACGCCGACGGCGCCGCGCCGCGGACGCTGTCGCGGAGCAAATCGACGGCGGACAACGCCCTGCTGTTCCGGGCGTTCACGAGCCTGTCGTTCGCCGACCGCGACGCGGGCAACGTCGCCATCGGCACCTTCTGGGACATGGCGGCGGGGCGGGCCGGCAGCTTCGCGATCCAGATGTTCGACGCGACCGCGGGCCGCTTCCACGCCGGCACCGTCCCCGCCGGCACCGCCGCCGGACCCGGCGTCGACCCGAGCGGGCCGCGCCTCGGCAACGACGTCGTTAACGTCTTCGACACCGTCGACGCCAACACGATTCCGACCCTCACGATGACGCCGTCGCCGCTGTTCCGGAATCAGATCGACTGGCGCCGCCCGATGCAGTACGTCCTCGACCACTTCGGCAAGACGATCCAGATCGGCGATTTCTTCTACCTCGGATTCAATCGAACGGCCCAGCCGGCCGCCGGGCCGGACGGCATCGCCTGGGCGTACTCCGCGCAAGGGGTCGTCGCCCTGCGCGCCGTCGACCGTCTCTACGGCGAGCAGCGCTTCGAGCCGGCGGCGCGGAAGTACTTCGACTCGATCGTCAAGGCGCAGCAGTCGGCGCCGTTCGGCGACGCCAAGGGGCTGGTCGCGGCGACCGTCGCCGGCGGCGACGCCCTGCCGCCGGGGCAGCAGGCGCTCAGCACGCCGCTCGGCCTCTTGCCCGAGCGCGTCGACCTGGGGGTGACGGCCTGGGCGGTCGCGGCCGACCAGAACATCGACCTCGTCGCCCCGCCGGGGCACATCCACCTCAGTTCCGCGACGTACAGCGTGAACGCCAACGTCGGCTCGGCGACGATCACGGTCGTGCGCACCGAGGGGAGCGCCGGCGCGGCCACGGTCCATTACGCGACGAGCGACGGCACCGCCCACGCCGGCGTGAACTACGGCGGCACCACGGGCACCCTCAGCTTCCTCGACGGGCAAGGGGTGGCGGCCTTCACCGTGCCGATCGTCAACGACGGCGCGCCCAGGGGCCAGCTCTACTTCTACGTGACCCTGAGCGGCGCGACCGGCTCCCCGCTGACGACGCCGGCGAGCGGCGTGGTCACCATCAGCGATTCGACGTCGAACACGACGGCCAACCAGCGCTATGTCGCTCGCCTTTATCAGGATTTGCTCGGCCGGCAGGTCGACGGCGGCGGGCTGTCGTACTGGGCGGGCCTCCTCGACCGCGGCTCGGCGCGGGCGCTGGTGGCGCAGGCGCTGCTGAACAGTCAGGAGTTCCTGGAGCGGACGGTGCGCGGCCTGTTCAAGCACTTCCTGGGGCGCGACGCCGACCCGAACAGCCTGGCCAGTTTTTCCGGCGTCCTACGACGAGGCGGCACGATCGAGCAGGTGACGGCGATCCTCGTCGGCTCGGCGGAGTATTACGGCAAACACGGCAACAGCGTTGCCGGGTTCATCGACGGCCTGTACACGGACCTACTGCACCGCCCGGCCGACGCGGGGGGCCGCGCCTGGCTCACGGCGCTGCTCAACGGCGGCGCGGGGCGCGACAAGGCCGCCCTTGTGCTGATGGGCAGCACCGAATACCTGACGCACCTGCTCGACTTCCCCGGCGAGCCGTTCGACCCGGAGCGGCAGGACGGCGTCATCCACGGCTACTACCAGTATTTCCTGCGCCGCAACGCGGACGGGAACGGGTTGCAGGTCTTCCTCGGCCTGTTGCGCCGCGGCGCCACCGACCAACAGGTGATGCTCGCCCTCGTCGCGTCGGGCGAGTACTACAACCTGCCGTGAGTTCCGGCTCACCGCCGGGAGTCGTGGTAGGGGAGTAGTCGCGGCGGGCCGCCCTCGACGACGAGGCGCCACGCCGTGCGGTCGCGGAAGTCGTCGAGCAATTCGCGATTTTTCTCCTCGCCCATGTCGCGCGCCCAGACCACCGGGGCGCCGTCGAGGTCGGCAGACGAGGAGGGCGAAGGCGACCCAGCGGTCGCGCGCCGCCCACGGCAGGGCGAGGAGCGGCAGCGTCAGCGCGGGGCCGAAGTAGAACGCCCAGAACGTCAGCAGCTTGGCGCGGGCGCCGGCGAACGACTGTTGGTCGAGGTACACTTTGCGCCCGTAGATTCGGTGCGAGTCGCGAATCAGGTCGTGACGATATTCTGGCTCCGGCGGCAGTTTTTGCCAGAGGAACACCGGACAGCCGTAGGTGCTGTCGTGCAGGACATAGGGGAGCCGCAGCGGGTCGCCGGTGACGCGAAGGTTGTAATAGCCCATCAGCAAGCCGGCCGGGACGAGGACGGCGGCCGTCGGCAGGACGACGCGGCCCAGTGCGGCCGCCAGCGGCGGACGGTTTCGCCCGGCCAGCCGAACGAGCAACAGGGCCGCGACGGGAAGGCTGGCGAGGAACCCCTCGAACGGCCGCGTGTTCGCCAGGAGGGCCAGGCCGAGGCCGAGGAGGAGGGCGTGGAGGACGTTCGGCTTCCTCATACACAAACCCGGTAAGACTGTCCGGTTCGTGGCCGCTCGAAGCTGAAGTCGGGCTGAGGGTTATGACCGGGCAAATCGGACAGTCTTACCGGGTTTGTGTATCAGGAGGCGCCGCGCGGCGCCGAAGAGCAAGGCGCCCGCCGCCGCCGCCCTAGAAGCTCTGACTCCAGTAGCCGAGCGGGCTCATCCCCGGCGCCGCCGCGCCGTACCAGGAAAAGTGAAACGCCGCCAGCAGCCCGCCCCAGAATGCCCAGCGCGGAGGCACGAAGGCTTGCAGCATCCAGGTGATCGCGGCGCCGGCGAACGCGACGCCGACGAGCGGGCTGCCCGCGACGGCCTGTCCCAGCGCCATCAGCAGCATCGGCGCCGGCGGGTACTTCGAGGCGTAGGCCGGCTCGTGGAGGACGTGAAAGGTCTCGAAATGAACCCACATCGGGTGCGTCGGGTTGGCGGCGCGGCCGCGCGCGAAGGTGTCGGCGCCGAGCAACTGGCTGAACTCGTCGTGGATGTGCGGCACCGGCGGCCGCAGCCACGACAGCAGGGCGCCGGCGGCGAAAGCGACGACGCCGACGGCCAGGACGGCCAGGCGCGGGGACAAGGAGAGTCGCGTCAGGGGCACGCGCCGGCGGGCCAGGGCGAGCAGGAGCAGGGCCGGCGTCAGCAGGGACCGGGCCAGGATCAGGACGAGAACGGACATCTCTGTAATCTCATGCGAAGCCGCGAGCGGCGGGTCAGGGCGTCACGCGCGTCGGCACCAACCGCAGCCCCGTCGCCCCGGCCTGGTCGCCGGCCTTGCCCTCCTCATGGTACTCCGCGTCCTGGTTGACGCTCCACAGGTCGTAGACCGGCCGGCCCGCCAGGATGTTCTCGGCGCACAGCATCGCCGTCATCATCGCGTGGTCCTGGTTGTTGTACTTGTGCATGCCGTTGCGGCCGACGAGGTGCAGGCCGGGGCAGTTCGCCTCCAACTCCTTGCGCAGGGTGGCGACGTGGTCGGCGTAGTGGTCGTCGTAGACCGGGTACGCCTTCGGCTGGCGCACCACGCAGCCGTCGACGACGTCCTCCGGCCCGGCCAGGCCGACTTTCGCGACCTCCTTCTTCGCCAACTCGATCAGCGCCGCGTCCGGCGACGACCAGAGGCCGTCGCCCTCGAAGCAGAAGTATTCCAGGCCGTAGCAGTTGAGCGCCGGGTCGGGCACCATCTCCGGCGACCACGACTTGAAGTTCTGGATGCGGCCGACCTGCACGCTCGGGTCGTGAATGTAGATCCAGTTGTCCGTGAACTGCTGCCGGTCCTTGAGGATGAGGACGACCGTCAGGAAGTCGCGGTATTTCAACGACGAGGCGGCGTGCAAGGCATCCGGCGGCAGCGCCGGCGACAGTCCGTGCGCGAGTTGCCGCAGCGGCATCGACGAAATGACGTGTCGCCCCTCGATCGTCGCTTTTTCGCCGCCGGCGCCCTCATGCGTGACCGTCCACAGGCCGCGCGCCGCGTCGTACTGACAGCCGATCACTTTGCGGCCCATGTGCAGGGCGCCGCCGAGCGCCTGCACCTTGGCGGCGCACGCCTCCCACATCATGCCCGGCCCCTTGCGCGGGTAGCGGAAGGAGTCGATGAGTGTCTTGATGACCTCGCCCTTGCCGGCCGGCTTCTTCGTGCGGAAGGCGTTGAGGATCGCCGTCTTCAGCGACAGCCCCTTGATGCGCTGCGCCGCCCAGTCGGCGGAGATCTCCTTGCAGCTCATGCCCCACACCTTCTCCGTGTACGTCTTGAAGAAGATGTTAAAAAGTCGCGACCCGAACTGGTTCGTCACCCAGTCCTCGAAGCTGCGCGGGTTCGGGATGGGGAAGAGCCGCGCCTTGAAGTACGACAGCACGCAGCGCGTCGCCTCCAGAACGCCGAGCTTGCGCAGCGCCTCGCCGGCCTTGAGCGGGTAGGCGAAGAATTGGCCCCGGTAGTAGATGCGCGACGAGCGCGGCCGCTGAAGCATGTCGTCGGGGAGAATCTCCGTCCAGAAATCCTCGACCTCCTTCGCCTTGGAGAAGAAGCGGTGGCCGCCGACGTCGAAGTGGAAGCCCTTGTAGCGGGCGGTGCGCGAGATGCCGCCGACGTACTCCGGGTCGGCCTCGAGCACGGTGACGGGGACGCCCCGCTTGGAGAGGACGTAGGCGGCGGTCAGGCCCGCCGGCCCCGCGCCGATGATGACGACCGATCCGGGTTCCATCGTGAGGCACCGCTTTTCCCCCCTCTCCCCAAAGGGGAGAGGGGAGCAATCGCCGACAGAACTCTAGCTCACAGCCCGAGTTCCTTGAGCTGCTTCGCGTCGACCGGTGCCGGCGCCCCGGTCATGAGGTCGCGCGCCTTCTGGTTCTTCGGGAACGCGAGGACGTCGCGGATGTTCGCCGTCAGGGCGAGCATCATGGCCCAGCGGTCGAGCCCCAGGGCGATGCCGCCGTGCGGCGGGGCGCCGAACTTCAGGGCGTCGAGCAGGAAGCCGAAGCGCGCCTGCGCCTGCTCCGGCGACATGCCGAGCGCGCGGAACAGGTGCCCCTGCACCTCCGGGTCGTGGATGCGGATGCTGCCGCCGCCGCACTCGTAGCCGTTGATGACCAGGTCATACGCCTTCGCCGTCACCTTGCCGAGCGGGCTGTCGGCCCGGCGCAGGTCGTCCTCGGTCGCGTTCCGCAACACTTGCACGCCCTCGTCGGTCGGCGCCGTGAACGGGTGGTGGTTCGCCACCCAGCGCTTCTCCTCCTCGTCCCACAGGAACGAGGGGAAGTCGACGATCCAGGCGATCTTGAATTCCGGCTTCGTCGGGTCGTAGAGCTTCAGCTGGCCCGCGAGTTGGACGCGCAGCGCCCCGAGAGCCTGGCTGACTACGTCCTCCTTGCCGGCGACGAAAAGGAGCAGGTCGCCCGGCGCGGCGTCCAGCCGCTGGCGCAGTCCCTGCTGAATCGTCGGCGGGAAGAACTTCTCGATGGAGCCGGTGAACTTGTCGGCCTCGACCTTCATCCAGGCGAGACCCTTGGCGCCGTAGCCGGCGACGAACTCGGCGAGCTTGCCGCCCGGCTTGAGGTCGGTGTTGGAGAACTTCTCCGCCGCCGCCTTGGCGTTGAGCGCGCGCACGACGTTGCCGGCACCGACGACGTCGCGGAAGACCTTGAATTCGCTCTGCCCGGCGAGATCGCTGATATCGACGATCTCCAGGCCGTAGCGCAGGTCCGGCTTGTCGCTGCCGTACTTGCGCATCACCTCGTCGTAGCCGAGGCGCGGCAGCGGCGTCGGGATCGTCACGCCGAGGCAGCGCTGGAACACCTCGGCCGTCAGCCCCTCGATGACGTGGAAGACGTGGTCCGCCTCCACGAACGACATTTCGAGGTCGAGTTGGGTGAACTCCGGCTGGCGGTCGGCGCGCAGATCCTCGTCGCGGAGGCAGCGGGCGATCTGGAAGTATTTGTCGTAGCCGGACACCATGAGAAGCTGTTTGTACAGCTGCGGCGACTGCGGCAGGGCGTACCAGGCGCCGGGCGTGACGCGGCTGGGGACGAGGTAGTCGCGCGCCCCCTCCGGCGTGCTGCGGCCGAGCAGCGGCGTCTCGATCTCCAGGAAGCCCTGAGCGTCGAGGTTGTCGCGGATGACCTTGTTGAGCCGATGCCGCATCGCCAAGGTGCGCTGGAGCGTCGGCCGGCGCAGGTCGAGGAAGCGGTACTGCAAGCGCAGGTCCTCGTTGGCCAGTTCCGCGTCGCCGAACGTCTGCCCCTCGTAGGGGACCGACATGACCTCGAAGGGAGGCGTCGGGCAGCGGTTGAGGACGTGCATCTCTTGCACGAGAACCTCGACGTCGCCGGTGGCGAGCTTGGGGTTGTGCTTGCCGGGGAGGCGCTCGCGCACCGTGCCCTTGACTGCCAGGACCCACTCGTTGCGGACTTCCTGGGCGACGGGGAACAGTTCGGGGTGGTCGGCTTCGAGGACGGCCTGCGTGAGCCCGTAGCGGTCGCGGAGGTCGAGGAAGACCTGGTCGTTGTAAGCGCGGTAGGTGTTGACCCAGCCGTTGAGGACGACTGTCTTACCGACGTCCGCTTCGCGCAGCTCGCCGCAGGTGTGTGTGCGTCGCAACAAGCCCATGACCTTTTCCCTTGCTTTCGTTGGCGCCGGGGCTCATCATGCCCGGACTGGCCCTTGGTGGCGCTTCAAGCTGGCATTATAGGGAACCGGGCCGTTCGCCCGCCTCCCACCTGAAGGGAATGACATGCTCATCATCCCGAAGGTGATCGTCCTCACCGGACGGCGTCGGTTGCGGGCGACGCGGCGGGGTCATAGGATAACAATCACGCCATCCTTCGCCGTTCCCCGACCGGGGGCTCGCGGCGAGGGATTTCGAGTTCTTATCGGGACGAGAGGGCGGTCATGGCCACGGTCGAAACGCAGGAGAAAACCGGACTCGGCAACTACTTCGTCGCCAACTATCCGCCGTTCTCCTTCTGGAAGCCCGACTTCCTCGGCGACGCCCGCGCCGCGCTGAACGCCCCGCCGCGGCCCGGCACGCCGCTCGGGCTCTACCTGCACATCCCCTTTTGCCGCAAGCGCTGCAAGTTCTGCTACTTCCGCGTCTACACCGACAAGAACGCCCGCGACATCGACGTCTACCTCGACGCCCTCGTCAAGGAAGTCGAGTTGTACAGCAAGCTCCCCGTCGTCGGCGGGCGGCCGCTGCACTTCGTCTACTTCGGCGGCGGCACGCCGTCGTACCTGAGCGCCGACCAGCTGCGCGACCTCATGACGCGCCTCAAGGCGGTCATGCCGTGGGACGGCGCCGAGGAGGTGACCTTCGAGTGCGAGCCGGGCACGCTCCAGGAACACAAGCTGGAGGCGCTGCGGGCGCTGGGGGTGACGCGCCTCAGCCTCGGCGTGGAGAACTTCGACTACAAGATCCTCGAGTACAACGGCCGCGCCCACCGCGACGAGGAGATCTACCGCGCCTACGGCTGGGCGCGGAAGATGGGCTTCGAGCAGGTCAACATCGACCTCATCGCCGGCATGGTCGGCGAGACGTGGGACAACTGGAAGACGTGCGTCGCCAAGACGATCACCTTGGACCCCGAGAGCGTCACCATCTACCAGATGGAGTTGCCTTACAACACCGTCTTCTCGCAGGAATTGCGCGTCCTCGGCGGCGACGAGCCGGCGTCGTTCGCCGTCGCCGACTGGCCGACGAAACGGGCGTGGGTCAGCTACGCCTTCGACGAGTTGGCCAAGGCCGGCTACGGGCCGTCGAGCGCCTTCACGATGGTGAAGGGGGGGCACACGAAGTTCGTCTACCGCGACAGTCTTTGGCACGGCGCCGACATGTTCGGCACCGGCGTCGCCTCGTTCGGGCACGTCAGCGGCGTCCACGTCCAGAACGTCGACGGCTGGGAAGATTACATCGCCGCCCTCGACAAGGGCGAATTGCCGCTGGGGCGGGCGCTGAAGATCACGCCGCGGCAGCGCCTGATCCGCGAGATGATCCTGCAGCTGAAGACGGGGAGCCTCGACGCCCGCACCTTCCGCTCGAAGTTCGGCGTTAATATCCTGGAGGACTTCGCGGGTGCCTTCGGACGGCTGGAAGAACAGGGACATCTGACGGTGGCCGCCGGGGGCGTGGAGTTGACGCGCCAGGGGCTGATGCAGGTAGACCGCCTGCTGCCGGAGTTCTTCGAGCCGGAGTGCCGGACAACGCGCTGGACCTAACCGCCGCTTGCGGCTTCGCACTCTCCCAAGGGGAGAGGGGAGAAGGCAGCCGCCAGCGGCCCGAGACCTGAAATGCCCGACGACCTCACCTTCCTGATGGGCAAATTCCCGGCCCCACTGCCGGGCGGTTTGAGGTACGCGCGCAACCACATGTGGTGCCGCACCGAGGGCGAGCGCCACCGCTTCGGCTTCACGTCCTACGCCGTGCGCCTGATGCAGGACGTCTATTTCCTCAACTGGACGCTCGGCGACGGCGACGCCGTCGGCCTGCTGCAAGAGATCGGCCACGTCGAGACGTCGAAGGCCGAGTCGGACTTGTTCGCCCCGATCCCCGGCACCCTCGTCCGGTTCAACAAGGACTTGCTGAAGGACCCGACGCCGATCAACCTCGACCTGTACGGCGCCGGCTGGCTGTTCGAGATGGACGGCAACGCCTCGCCCCTGATGTCGGCCGCGGACTACCACCAGTTCCTCGCCGACAACTGGGAGAAGACGCAGCGGATGATTAAGGGCAAGATCAACGAAGAGTAGCTGTTAGCTCTTAGCTGTTAGCTCTTGGCCATACAACCCGGCGAGGTCCGCGGGCGATGGCGAGAGACGACGCTAATAGCTAAGAGCTAAGAGCTAACAGCTAAGAGCTATTTCTATGAGCCGCCACCGCCTCACCGTCGTGCTGTCGCAGGCGCAGGGGAAGAACCCCGCGAAGCGCGCCCTGGAAGAATCGATCGCGGCCGCTCTCATCATGGAGCCCGGCCTCGACGTGTCGATCATCCCCTACCTGTACGACCTCGGCCCGGAGCACACGGGTCGGCTCTTTCTGGAGTCGGTGAAGGGCGACATGGTGGTGCTGAGTTGGCTGTTCCCGCGCGCCGCCTTCTGGATGCTCGACCGCTCCGGCATCAAGGGCCATTTCGGCGAGAGCCAGTTGAAGCCGCCCGCCGACGAGGACGAGGACGGCGCCGAGACGCCCGAGCCGCCGAAGGGCATCGGCGCCCTCGACGTGCCGGACCGTCGCATCACCTGCCTCGACCTGCGCGACTTCAAGAGCCACGAGCCTTACGTGGAGGAAGTGAAGCGCCTCGCCGAGGAGGGCCGCCTCCGCCAGGAGGCGAAGAAGCCGAACGGCACGGCGACGCTTGTGCAACTCGGCGTGACGCTGCGAGCCGACGCGCCGGCCGAGCCGCCGGCGCCGCGCTTCACCCCGGACCAACTGCTGAAGCAGCCGGACCGGCGCTGGTATCCGGTGATCGACTACAACCGCTGCACGAACTGCATGGAGTGCATCGACTTCTGCCTGTTCGGCGTCTACGGCGTGGACAAGCTCGACCGCATCCTCGTCGAGAACCAGGACAGTTGCAAGAAGGGCTGCCCGGCGTGCAGCCGCGTCTGTCCGGAGAACGCCATCATGTTCCCCGACCACAAGACGCCGGCCATCGCGGGGGCGGCGGTCGGCGCCGTGTCGGGGCTGAAGATCGACCTGACGCGGCTGTTCGGCGGCGGCGACGCGCTGGCCGTCGCGGCGGCGGAGCGCGACCGCGAGTTGGTCGCCGACGGCCGCAGCGCGGTCGGGCTGACGGTCGGCATTCCCAAGCGGCAGGCGGACAAGGTACAACAGCCGAAGGACGACCTGGACAACCTGATGGACCAGCTGGACGCTTTGGACATCTAGAGACGGCGGATCCCTCATGAGCGACGAAAGAACTCCTCCGTCGGCCGCGCTCGATTTGGGCCATCAAGGCGATGTCGATTACCCGCAACTGAGGCGCTCCCTGGCGCGCACGCCGACGGAGCGCCTCGACCATCACGAGGGGTGGCGCCTGTTCGTCAAGGAGGCCCTGCGCAATGCAACACTTCGTCAAGGAAACCATCGTCCGGTTGACGAGTGCGCGCGTTGAGTTCGTGGTCGTGGGCGGCATCAGCGCGGTCCTTCAAGGAGTTCCCGTCGTTACGGTCGATCTCGACGTCTGCTACCGGCGCACGCCCGAAAACATCAAACGCCTCGCCGACGCCCTCGCGCCGCTGAAGCCGAGACTGCGCGGCCTGCCTCCCGATCTCCCGTTCGTCTTCGACGAGCGAGCTCTGCTGTTCGGGACCAACTTCACCCTGGAAGTCGGCGATGAGTCTCTGGACCTTCTCGCGGAGATGAGCGGGATCGGCGGCTACGACCAGATCCTCGCGCAGGTCGAGGAGGTCACGGTAGAAGGCGTTTCGGTCAAGGTTCTCGCCCTGCACCAACTGATTGCGACCAAGCAGGCGGCGGGACGCCCCAAGGATCTGGCTACTCTCCCCCTCCTGAAAGCCGCCTTGGATCTTAAGCGACAACAAGGTTCCTCGTCTCATGAGCCCCCCGCCAACGCCTGAAGCTCTCGAACGCGCCTACCAAACTGCCCTCGCCGCCCTCCTCGCCGAGCGCACCCCGGACGGCCACTGGGTCGGCGAACTCTCCGCCTCGGCCCTCTCCACCGCCGTCGCCGTCAGTGCCCTCGCCCTCGTCCAAACGCACTCCGCCGCGGCGCCGCGCCACGACGACCTCATCGCCGGCGGACTCGCCTGGCTGGCGGCGCGCCAGAACGCCGACGGCGGCTGGGGCGACACCGTCAAGAGCTTCAGCAACATCTCCACGACGATGCTCGGCCGCGCCGCCTTCCACATCACGAAAGGCGCCGCCCGACACGCCGACTGCCTCCGCCGCGCCGACGCCTACATGACGGAGCGCTATGGGAGTACACCTGAGCAGCACGCCGAGGCCGTCCGCCGCCGCTACGGCAAGGACCGCACCTTCTCCGTGCCAATCCTGATGACGAGCGCCCTCGCCGGCCTGGCCGCCTGGCGCGAGGTGCCGCCGCTGCCGTTCGAGCTGGCCTGCTTCCCGCAATCGCTGTTTCGCTTCCTGCGCCTGCCCGTCGTCAGCTACGCCCTGCCGGCGCTCATCGCCATCGGCCAGGCCGTCTTCAAGCACCGCCCGCCGTGGAATCCCGTCGCGCGCGCCGTGCGCCGCCGAGCGATCCCGAAGAGCCTCCGCGTCTTGCGGGCGATCCAGCCGTCGAGCGGCGGCTACCTGGAGGCGACGCCGCTGACGGGCTTCGTCACGCTGGGACTCGCCTGCACCGGCCACGCCGATCACCCGGTCGCCGCCAAGGCCGTCGAGTTTCTGGTGAAGTCGGTGCGGCCCGACGGCAGTTGGCCCATCGACACCGACCTCGCGACGTGGGTGACGACGCTCTCCGTCAACGCGCTGGCGACGGCGGGGGAGTTGGAATCCCTCGACCGACGCGACGAGTTGCTCGACTGGCTGTTGAAGCAGCAGTACAAGGAGCGGCACCCGTTCACGGGCGCCGACCCCGGCGGCTGGGCGTGGACCGACTTGCCGGGGGGAGTGCCCGACGCGGACGACACGCCGGGAGCGATTCTGGCAATTACGTCTCTCGGAAAGTGGGACCCACGCGCCACCGACGCCCGAGGCGACGCCCTCCGGTGGCTCGCGTGCCTCCAGAACCGCGACGGGGGTTGGCCTACGTTCTGCCGCGGGTGGGGCCATCTGCCCTTCGACCGGAGCGGCGCGGATCTCACGGCGCACGCCCTGCGGGCGATCCATGCCGGTGAGGGGTTTTTCCCGAGAGACGTCCGCGACGTGCATGTGAACAGGGGCCTTGCTTACCTCGCCCGCCGGCAGCGCGCCGACGGCTCCTGGCTGCCGCTCTGGTTCGGCAACCAGCACGCCCCCGACGACGAGAACCCCACCTACGGCACCGCCCGCGTCCTCGCCGCCTATCGCGACCTGCAATTGATGGATTGTACTCAGGCCCGGCACGGCGTCGCCTGGCTCCTGGCCGCGCGGAACGGCGACGGCGGCTGGGGCGGCGCCGCCAACACGCCTTCCAGCCTCGAAGAGACGGCGCTCGCCGTCGAGATCCTTTGGGACGCGGAGCCGGAAGCGGCGGAGCGCGGCGCGGCGTGGCTCGTCGAGCGAATCGAGGCCGGCGGGCTGCGCGAGCCGACGCCCATCGGTTTCTACTTCGCCAAGCTGTGGTACTACGAGAAGCTGTACCCGATCATCTTCGCCGTCGCCGCCCTCGGCCGCGCCCGCCGGCGACAGGGGCAAGAAGAGTCGGGCGGGACGCCACGAGAGTCTTAGCCCCATAGGGGCGGCGGATGGTAGCCCCGGTGGAGCGCAACCCGGGGAATCCATCCGGGGACGTGTTGGTGTATTGAACCCGCGTAGCGGGTGACGGATCGTAGCCCCGGGTGGAGCGCAACCCGTGTAGCGGGTGGAGCGCAACCCGGGGACAACCACGAGGACGTGTGAATTGTATTGAACCCGCGTAGCGGGTGACGGATCGTAGCCCCGGGTGGAGCGTACTCGCGCAACCCGGGGAATCCAGCCGGGGACGCGCAACGCGACGTCATGGTTTTTT
>JBBROG010000163.1:0-20064 GCA_038229635.1 Gemmatales bacterium | reverse complement strand
CCCGAGTACGGGGGCGAGGGGAGCATACGGGACAGACTCTCACTTCCCGTACAGGCCCGCGATGCTCGCCGCGTGCTCGCGCTCCTCGAGCCATTCCGCGACGTCGTGCGTCTCGCCGCGCAACTTCTCGACGCGCTGCCGCTCCTCGGCCAGCGCCGCCGCGACGTCGGCGGGCACCGGGCCGTAGGCGCCCGACAACTCGTCGCGCAAACGTCTCTCCAACCGCCGACGGAACTCGTTGCGGATCGCCGGCCAGCGCAGCGGCAACAGCAGGGCAATCAAGATGTGCAGGATCACCAAAATCGTCAGCAGCACCACCAGCGGCAGCAGGGCGTCCGCCAGCTTGAACTCCAGCTGGAGGTAGAACACGCGCCACAACAGGACGAGGCAGCCGGCCAACAGCGACAGCGACGGCAGCCAGTCGGCGAGGCCCACCAGCGCCGTCTGCACCCAGCGCCGCGCCCCCGTCGGCTTCGACCACTGCCGCTCGACGTCGTGCAGCACCTCGACCAGCGCCTGGGCGTAGCGGCCGCGCCAGTCGGTCTTCGTCGCCGCCTCCAGCGACTCGTTGAGCAGGCTCACCGGGAAGCCCTGGCCGTCGGCCTCGACGAGCAGGCGGTTCGCCAGGGCGCGGCCGCGGGCGTCGAGGTGGCGGCTCGAGGCGACGTCGCTGCACGAGCGCGTGAACGCCGCCAGGTCCCACGTCGTCGGCGGCGCCGCCGACGCGCGCGGCCGCGGCAGGAACGGGATGCGGTCGCGCAAGGTCGAGCCGACGTAGCGCGCCCGCGTGAACAGGCTCAGGTAGCCCGCCATCAGCCCGCGGAAGCGCTTCTGCCCCTCGACCGTGAAGTGATGCTCGATCTCGCGCTGGTACGGCTCCAGCGTGTTTAGCAGCACCTCGCCGCACGCCGACGCCTCCTCGTCGAACAGCCGGTCCCAGGCGCCGCGCGTCCGCTTGGCCGCGTCCGCCAGGTCCGGCGGCGCCGACGAGGATAATTCCTCTTCGAGATGGTGCAACAACTGGCTCACGCCGCGCGCCTTGATCGCCTCGATTTCGAGCCGCGTCAGCCCCATCTCCAGCCACTGCACGAGGTCGAGGAACTGCTCGCCCTCGGGCGGCTCGGCCGCGCCGTCGCCGGCGGCGCGGTCGACCCAGTGCTGGGCGCAGGTGCGGAACAGCAGGGGGGACGCGAAGCCCTCGCCCAGCAGGTCGCGCAGCAGGTCCTCGTCGGGCCGCAGCCCCAGGGCGCCGGCGTGCTGGCAGCGGTCCCACTTGTTCAGCACGAAGGCGAAGGCGCGGCGACGGCGCTGCTCCAGGAACAACTCCCAGCCGAGCTTGTCGTGGTACTTCTCCTGCGAGCCGACGTAGAGGACGATGTCGGCGACCGGCAGCACGCCGAGCAGCTTGTCGCGATTGGAGAGGTCGTTACTATCGAGATCGGGCGTGTCGACGAGGACTTTGTGTTCCAGCGCGGGCCGGTCGTGGGGGACGAGGCGGCAGTGGCGCAGGGCCGGGTCGAGGCGTTCGCTGCGCAGCGCCTCGGGGTAGTAGACGACGGGGTCGCGCGTGGTGGGCCGCGTGAACGACGCCTGGGCGATCTTGCCGCCGGCGAGGGCGTTGAGCAGCGTCGACTTGCCGACGCCGGTGCCGCCCATGAGCATGATGACGAGCAGCGGCCGGTCGACGTCGAGGGCGTCGGCCTGCCGGGTCAGGTCGAGGGCGAGCCCTTCGAGGGCGGCGCGCGCCATCGTCGCCAGCGGGTAGCGGTGTGGGCCGTCGAGCCAGTCGCGCAGCCCGCGGCCGAGTTGCCGCAGCGCCGGCGACAGCGTGCGCAGCAGGGCGGCGTCGGTCCTCGTCGGTTTGCCGTTGTCCATGATTCGTCCGCCGAGGCCGCTTGCGGTTTCGCGTTCGCGCCGCCTCACGGCGCGAACGCGAAACCGCAAGCGGCTCATTTCGTCCGCGCCGCGACCCGTTCGTGGAGTTGTTTTACCGCCGCCGGCATGCGCCGCAGCGCCACTTGCAGCCGCTCGAAGGCCGACCCGCCGGTCGCCGGCCAGTTGACCAGCCACTCCGCCAGCGGCGCCGACACGTACTGCGCCATCAGCGCCTCCTGTCGCTTCCGCGCCAGTTCTCGTTGACTATCGACGTACTGCCGGCCGAGCAGTTCGACGAGTTGCTGCGTCACGGCGGCGGCGAGCGGCACGAGGATGAAGTCGTGCCAGTTGATGCCGCCGGCCGCGACGGCGCCGGCGATGGCCGCCACGTCCATCGCCAGCTTGCTGCCGCGCATGGCGTTGAGCAGCACCGGCTTCTTCTCCAACTCCTCGTAGATCGCCCGCGCCGTCAGGTCGACTTCGCTCGCCAGGCCGAGCTGGTAGCCGCGGAAGCCCTGCTCGAAGCGCTCGCGCGCCGCCTCGGCCAGGCCGCCGCTGGTGAAGCCTTTTTCGACGTGGACCCACAGCGGATGACTGTCGGCCCGCCGCGCCGCTTCTTTGCGCAGCAGGTCGAGCCAGGCGCTCAGCGCCTCGTCCATGACCGGCCGCTCCGGCAGTGCCGGCGCCTCCGGCCGGGCCAGCGCCTTGATCGCGAGCCCCTTGAGGAGCCGGTACGGCGCGCGGATCACCCAGAGCGTGCCGCTGACGATCTTGCCGACGCCGGGAAACTCCAGCAGGTCGATCAGCCGCACCAGCGCCTCGTCGAAGTGCCGGAACTTCGACCCGCTCAGGTACTCGCGGCGGTAGCGGCCGTCGAACTCGACCTGCCCCGTTTGCACGACGTCGCGCCAGCTCTGGAGGGCCTCGACGTCCTGGCGGGCGACGCCGAGGAGATGCTCGTGGTTGTGCAGCAAGTACGACGTGGCGCCGTGGACCGCGCGCAGGCGCGCCGTCGCCGCCGGCCGGCCGAGGACGGCGACCTGATTCAGCAGCGGAATGCGGTAGCGCCCCGCCATGCGCGCCGGATCGGCCAGTTCTTCCTTCGACAAGAAGGGGACGGCGAGGACGGCGACGACGCGGCCGTGCAGTTTGGCGACGACCTCTTCCTTGAAGTGGGCGACGAGGGCGGGGGCGTCGGCGTCGCGCATCTTGGTGAGGACGGCGATCACCGGCTTGCCGGCCCGCACGAACAGGTCGAGGAGCTGCGTCGGCACCGCGTCGTTGTAGCGCTCGTCGGAGGCGACGTAGACGATGACGTCGGCGAGGCCGGCGGCTTCGAGGAGGCGCGGCACATAGCCGGTCGCGGCCCAGGTGGTCATGTCGGGGCAGTCCCAGACGACGAAGTCGCTCGGCAGCCCGGCGCTCCCCTCGGCGGAAACGCGGCGCACCTGATAGATGTCGGCGTCGATGCTGGCGGGGCCGGGCTGGGCGAGCATCTGGAGCGGGCCGAGGAAGCCGTGGTGGCCGGACCAGGCGACGGGTCCGCTGACGCTGGTGTAGGCGATGGGGTGGCGGGTGAAGCCGGCCTGCGGGTTGGCCTCGGCGGCGGGGGCGCCGCTGAGCATGTTGGCGACGGTACTCTTGCCGGCGCCGGCGCCGCCGACGACGGCGACGTGGACCGGCGCCGCCGGCTGGTCGTCGAGGTAGGGGCCGACGAGGTTGCGCACGAGGGCGGCGGCGAGGCGGAGCTGTCCGGTGTGGACCGCCTGCTCGGGGTGTTGGTGACAGTGCTGCTCGAGCCAGCCGAGGTCTTCGGCGAGCTGACTCGTCAGGGCTCGGCTCGCGAGGGCGTCCATCAACGGGAACTCCGTCCGGCCCGGAGCGCGAGCGACGGCGCCCTGGCTCGGGGCATTCTATCACATCGCCCTCACGACCGGAACGCAATCCAGGAGGCGGCGGTGAAGCGTCTATAAGGACATAAAAAGCATCATATTAGTGATTATATCGACACGGCTGGTTCGCCAGACCCGCATAGGAAGTCAAGAATTCTTCGAGCGCTTTTTTTGGAAACCCGGGCTTGACAACCTGCATCGGCTTGAATAGGATGTTGACGGGATCAACCCGGAAGGGGTAATCCGCCAAATCCGCCAAATCCGCCAAATCCGCCAAATCCGCCAAATCCGCCAAATCCGCCAAATCCGCCAAATCCGCCAAATCCGCCAAATCCGCCAAATCCGCCAAATCCGCCAAATCCGGAGCGGCTTGGCTGGTGGTTCGGATTTCGGGGAAATCGATACGGATTCCACTGTACACGTTCTCATCGATGTCTGAAAGGAGAAAGCAACGATGGTGCGGCTATCAGGAAACATCGTCGGTTGGGTTCTGCTCCTGGCGGGACTGGCCGTCGGCCTACGCGAGTGCAACGGCGCGACCTCTGAAGTCGGTCCCACCGAGCAAGCCCGTGTGTTCGGCGGACAACCCGATCCTGGGCAAAAAACGGACGGATTCTGTGAGAAAACGAACATTGACTGTCCGGATCCGAATGGGCTTACACCTACTTGCGGATACAACGCCGCGACCAGCGATTGCATAATGTGCCAGATGAATGTGGCGTCCTGGCAGTCGTGCGTCGATGCCAAGGGTCAACCGAACCGGGACTGTACGCAGAAGACCGATTCGAATTCGAAGTGGTGTGGCACGAGACAGAGAAGCGTGGCAACGGGTACGACCTGCCCGAATCCGTGCAACATGAACGTGGTAGGTATTCAGGATTGCGGTAAGCAGATTCCTTCTATCATGTCGAACGGGTCATGCCCTCCCTGACACTCCCGGCGTCAATAATGTGGGGCAGGTCGCCGGACCGCAATTCCAGTAGTAATGAAACAGAACCCTGCCCCACATTCGCGTCCGGGCGCTACGAGAGGAACGCATTCCTATGTGTCAGGAACTAACGGGATCTGGGAGGAATAATTGCTTTTCGCGCTACTTCCTTCTCGCGAGCGGTATTGCCGTGCTGTTCTTCGCGAGCGCGGGGGGGCAGGCGAACGGGGTCGAGCAAGATGCTGACATGCTGCGCCGAATTGACAAGGCTCTTGAAGCCCGCCGGCAAACTCTCAACCCTATCTGGGTCACTTATGAATTGGATTACAGCGAGACCGCCTTCTGGCAACAAATCAACGGCAAGAAGAAGGACGTTGGCGACGAATCCTGGCGGGTAGAAGCAGCAGTGGCTTGGAAGGGCGAAAAGCATTGGTCCTGGGCGAAAAGCGAGCGCGCCCGACTGCCCGAAGATAATAAGGAATCATTCGTAGTATTCAACGGCGAGGTGGAGATTCGCCCGAGCAACGAGAAAGACGTGTTCATGCTCCGAAGGCGACATGACGGGAATCAAGTGGCGGAGACGCCGTTCGGACTGGTCGGGGAAGATCTCGTGCGAAGTTCCGTGAAGCTGTGGGTAGAGGGCAAGATGAAAGTCATTCTCAAGTGGGCGGAATCCGTGGAAGCGGACAAAAAAATTGGAACTTTGGAATTCTCTACCCCGGACAGAAAGTGGAAAGGCAAGTATATTTTTCTGCTGGATCGCGGCTTCCTGCTGCGGAGGTTTGAACACAGCGACGGGGACGGCAAGCCTTTGGATAGAGGCGAAGCACTTGAATTCCGCGAATTCGAGGGCATCTCAATCCCCGTAAGGGGTAAGATGGAGCACTTCGCTCAAGGAGGAAAGTTGTGTTATTCGACTACTTTTCAAGTCCGCTCGGTTGAAACGAAGGCGGGAAACATTCCGGACAGGCTCTTCCAATTTGAGCTACCCCCCCAGTCTAAATTCTGGGACGAGGACTTGAAAGTGATGGTGCGGGATACGGAGGCTACCGAATCTCACCTAAAAGAGATCGTCGCCAGGTTAACCCCGCGGCCCGTTTGGAAGGACTGGTTGTTGGTCGGGGGCGGCTTGGCGTTCGCCTCCGCCTTTGGTTTCGTCTTAATGAGGTGGCGCCGGGCGCGACGGGCCGGCGGTTTCTCCGGTGGCGACAAGCGTACCCCGGCGTGACGCCCGCCACTCGAATGCGCGACGGACACACTCTTCGACGTTTTGCATCGCGTGTTAGGAGGTCGCTGCTCATGACCGTGCGGCACAATCTCGTCAAGGTGGGTTTGGTCTGCGCCGCTCTCGGGATGGGGATCGGCCTGTGGGCGTATCCCGGTCGCCAAGACTCGCGGGGCGTAAACTCGCCCGAAGCGGGGCCGGCGCTTCCGACCGTCACACGGGCTGGGGGTGGAGTGTCGTTCCGGAATCTCGCGGTCGATCTGGGGAGCATCAAGCAACCGGTCATTCATTACCTGGAGTTTGAAAACGGAGAAGACATCCCGATGGAAGTCTTGGGTCTGCGGACTTCCTGCCATTGCGTGGCGGTGAGCCCAGAAAAAAAGGTCTACGCGCCGGGGGAGAAAGGCGCGGTCGCCGTAACGATTGACCCCCGATCTCAGTCCGTGGGGCGGCACGGCGTTTGGGTGGACGTGAGTTATCGGACCTCAGTTACCGAGACGGTGCGCTCGGAACTCACCTTTCAACATCGGCCCGACATCGTCGTCCCTTCGTCGGTCGAGGCCAGAGTCGTCCCTGGCCGGCCGGGCGTAGTTTTCTTTTCCTTGTTCGATTATCGGGAGAAGCCACTTGAGGTGGAACGAATCACCTCGTCATCCGAGTCGGTCCGAGCCCGGCTCGTCGGACGGTCGAAGGCGTTTCTCCCCGGCTGGGAAAACCGCATTGAGGTCACGGTGGCGAGTGACGCCTTCGCGCCGGGTGCCCATGCGGAACGGGTCGTCCTCCACACGACTGACCCCGAGAAGAGTACTATCGAAGTGAAAATATCGATCAACAACGTGCCCAGGATTCGCCTGGCTCCCCAGCACCTGCGCGTGCGGAAGGATTCGGCACACGCCGGGGTGCAGGTAGGACGCCTGATCATCGACGATAAAGAAGGGGAGTACGTCGAAATCGAATCGATCGAAGTCTCGCACGATTGCCTGACCGCCGAGTTGATCCCAGGTGAAACTACCGACCGGCGTCTTATCGTCGTCCGTGTCGAGGAATCGCGAGTCCCGTCGGAGGGAGAGCCCTTGACTGTCCGGGTTCGCACGAAGAAGCCGGTGAGGGAACTGCTATGCGCCACGGTCGTTCCGGATCGATAGCCGTCATTGCCTTCGTCGCCGCGACGACCCTCGCCGGAACCGCCCTGGGCGAGCCCGGTGATGTCGAGCCGATGAACGTTCGTTACCGCACGCCCCGCGAGTCGCAACTGACGTGCGGCATCGACAGTGCTTACGTCGCCTTGGCACTCGCCGGGGCACATGACATCTCGTTGCCGGAACTCGAACGGCGGTTTCCTCCCGGGTCCAACGGGTGGTCGCTCGACGACCTCGCCGGGGCTTGCCGTGACGGGGGTGTCAGTACGCACATCGTCCGCGCCGAGTTGGACCAACTCGTTTCGTGGGGGAACCCGGCCGTTCTTCACGTCCGCGGCGCTCACTACATTACCTATTTGGGGAGTGAGGACGGCCGGCTCCTTATTTTCGACAATAGCGTAGGGCTTATTGATTGTACTCGGGATTGGTTCGCCGCCGCCTACACCTGGGACGGAATCGCCGTCGTGGTCGGCACGCCTTCCCCCCGTATGCTCCTCGCGCTGCGCTGGCGGGCGGGGATCGCTGCCGCGTGCGTCCTGGGCGGTTTAGGTATTCTCTTGGCCCTTCACTGGCATCGCCCGCGGCTCAGTACGCGATAAGTGACGACTCCCCGTACTCTTCTGCCCCTTGGGAGGTTGACTCACATGAGGCACTCTCGCCACGCCTGCCGCGGCGCCTTCACCTTGATCGAAGTGATCGTCGTGGTTGCGATCTTGAGCGTGCTGTTGCTCCTCTTACTCCCTGCGGTGCAGAAGGTCCGGGAGGCGGCGTCGCGCGCCTCGTGTCAAAACAATCTGCGCCAGGTCGGCGTGGCGTTCAGTCTTTTCCACGACGCTCATCATTTTTTCCCGACCCGGGGCGGACCGGCCGTCACCCCGATCCCGGCGCGTGACGGCACGCTGTTCTTCCCCACGGTCCACTGGCTGACCCCGCCCGGCAATACAAGGACGTTCGCCGTCGGCGATCCCAGGCCCGGCCCTTACGGGCAGGGGGGCTCGTGGGCGTATCAGATTCTCCCGTTCATCGAGCAGCGGAGCATGTACGAACAGCGGGCGTGGACGGTAGGGGTTCGCCTGTACGCCTGTCCCAGCCGTCGTTCGCACGAAGCCCAGTTGCCGCACGATGACGAATTCGGGACGTACCTCGGCGGGGGGTGGGCCTGGGGGAAGTGCGATTACGCGGCGAACGGGCTGTTCATCCGGGGCGGGCCGCTTCGCATCCCCATCGCCGCCGCCACGGATGGGACTTCTCATACCGTCCTTGTTGCCGAAAAAGCCCTGAGCCCGCAGCTGTACAACTCGGGCAGCTGGTTCCATGACGAACCCTTCTTCTTAAGCTCCGCCGGCGGACTCACGCGGTTCGGGACTTCGGTATTTCGCGACGCGCCGGGCCTGAGCTTTATCGAGAACTGGGGCGCCGCTCACCCGTCGAGCGCGAACTTTGCGTTCGTCGACGGCTCCGTCCGACCCGTTCAATATGGCACCGTCGCGTCTCTCGTCCACGCCCTTATGACCCCGAATGGCGGTGAACCCACCCCGGACTTCTGATTTGGCTCCTCCTTTTCTCAAAGGCTAGGGCGCGACGAAGCGGTTGTCGGCCCTGGGCGCCGCCCCCGCCGGCTCGGGGCATTCTATCACATCGCCCTCACGACCGGAACGCGGCGCGGTCGAGGCGGAACGCCTCCAGGGGGAGGCTCGGCGTCCTTCCGAGCGGCAATTCCGTCATGACCGTCCCCATCGCCGGCGCGAGTCGGATTCTAGGCGTGCGGGTCCTCACGGTCGCGCAGCCTGCGCTCCAGTTCCTGGATGCGTCGATCCAGGCTAGCGACGACTTGCATTACGGCACCTCCGAGCAACCCGACCGCCATGAAGGCCAGGGACGCGGGGATCGCTCCGCTGGCTGGCGGCAACGCTCGCGCGGCTGAGAGAACGATGAAGCCCATCACCAAGGCGAATACCGACACCCCGACGAGGGGGAGTACGAGCAGAATTCCTCGTCCCATCAGCGTCTCCCTCCCGCCGTCTGGCGACACGCCGCAGCCGCCGGTGTCGCGCGCCGAGTCTTCCGGCCGCGCAGGCCGGAATTGTGGCCTCGGTCGTCCACGGCGACTGGTCCGGCTGGGCTAGAACAGGGAAGCAGTCTGTCACTGGTTCGCAAACCACGCCTGAACGACTCGCCGCGCTCGCCCCTGTTCTCCTTCGAGAATTCGTTCGTCATCCGGCTCGTACTGCACGAGCAGGTTTTCGCTGGCTTGCATCGCGTCGTAAAGCTGAAGGGCCAGGAAGTTCTCGGGGTCAGCCAGCTTCTCGACGACGAGAGGCAGGACCGCCGGCCCCAGAGCGATGAGCGCGTCATACTCCTTCCCGACGGCGCGCGTATGTGGATTGGAGCTGATGGCCAGACCGCCGCTGAACCAGGTGTTCTTCCACGCGGCGAACGCACCCTCGAAGGCCGTTCGGACTTCCTCTGAGACTCCTTCACGCTCCTCGTTGAGGGTACGTCGCTGCGCGGCTGACATGTAGGATTTGGCCGACTTTTCCTTCATCACATCCTCCCGCGCTGCTTCGTAAGCGGCCGGTAGCGCACGACTCCTTCGATAGAAAGCCACGACATGGCCGTAGCTGCTGCTGACCAGTTCGCCGAGTCCGTGTCGGATGCGGAGGTCGCCCCCGCACTTCGATTCCCAGCGGGGGCCATGCCCCGGGCCGGTGACCGAGCCGTGCGTCATGTCGGAAGCCGAGCGCCCCCATGCGGCGATTGTCCCGTCGCCAACTCTGACAAAACCGAACCCGCGATAGAAGGTGTCGAAGTTCGCCAGGGAACTGCCGGGCCAGAGCCAGCGGTTCGTGACACCTACCGTCCACGAAATGCAATTGTACACGGTGGACACTTCCCCGGTCACGACCGCGCGATTCACTTCGAGGATCGGGAAATAGCCCCGGAACCGTTGCTTCTCCGCGGGAGTCATCTGACGTGCCACGGGCGCTCCCTCGTTGGAGAAAGCCGAACGACCCAACTCGCCTGCCCGGCCCGCCCGGGCGGCTACGAACTCTCAGATTCGCCGCCCCCCCGACGTCCCCGGAGGCGAGCGGGAAACGCCGCAATTACTCTTTCCCCGACCCCATTTTGCTCACTTCGTCGTCGCCCGGCAGGCTGAAGGAGCGGACGCTGCCCGTCACGCTATGACCGTTCCTGTCGTCGTCCAGGCTCGGATGCCGGCGTGGAAGTGCCCCCCGTGACGAAGCGGTTGTCGGCCCCAGGAACGGCACAGACGGCTTCGATCAACGGCCGCATCGTCGCGCTGGCAAGGTGCCGGCAATATCAGGTTAGGCGGGCCTGACTGGTCTCGGCTCCAATCGATCGGCAATCTCGATGAGGGCTGCCGCAACGGCCCGAGCCTCGTCAGCAGTCAGCTCGACCGGGTCGCCGAAGCGGGTGACGGCCTTGAGCATGACGGAGGAGGCTTGCTCGAGCCAACAGGAGACGTCGTCGGCCGGGCGAACGACCTCGGGCGTTTCGGCCTCTGCCACAGGGACGCCCTCCACGTCTGCCGCCTGATGTCACGACTCAGCAGCCGCGCCCGGCAGCTTGACGGGACAACCCGGAAAGCCATGATGCCGGCGCGAACCCCATCGTCCGGCCACGGGTTACTTTAATTCCGACCCCGCGAGGAAGCGACGAACCTCCTCGTGCTGCCCGCGAAGGTTGTCGAGCGCTTCTCGCAAGGCCGGGGTCGGGTCCGAGTCGCTGGCGGGGTTTCGGATACGCCCTTTCAACTCCGACGCCACCTGAGTGATGCGAGGCGACGGGCCGGACAGGTCGATCAGAAAGACACGCCCGGCATCAGCCGAATACGTCTTGCCGTCCGCGACGAATTGCTCCAACGGGTCCTTCGCGGACACCGCATATTTGGCGGCGAAGCGACGCCCATCCTCGAAACCAACCGCCCCCTCCATTTCGACCTCCCAGTCGTCGCCGGAGTGGCTGCTGTGGTGGGCGAAGTGGGTGGAGGTCTTGGCGCCCGGGAAGTGGAGCAGAACGACGAAGGCCGGCCTGTCGTTCGGGGCAAGCTTCTTCGGCCAACCGACGATCGCGGCGTGATCCCCCGCGCTCCACCAAAATCCCTCCCCGAAATGGCCGTGGGACTGCGTCGGCGGTCCGGACCCGGGGCGCCCCCCGGCGTTCGTCAAAGTCCCTGGCTTGAGGAACACGAGCCAAACGGCGAGAGCGATCCCGGCGCAACCGAATAGTCCCGCCAGGAGGAGAAGCAGACGCCTGGCGGATTTCCCTTCGCCCATGACGAACACCTTGCGAAAGCGAACAGGTTATGATCTCGTGCCGGGAGCGACTCCGGAGGATGAGGCTACTCCCCCGGACGGACGATGGCAACGATTTTTCCCCGAGGAACGCTACCAATTGGCGACGAATCGGGTCCGGATTTTCTTTCCGCGTCCCCGGCGGCGAGCGGGAAACGCCGCAATTACTCTTTCCCCGACCCCATTTTGCTCACTTCGTCGTCGCCCGGCAGGCCGAAGGAGCGGACGCTGCCCGTCACGCTCTTCGGGAAGTATGCCTCGCGCGGGTCGAACGGGGCGAACAGGAGGTTGCCGGTCCCGACGGTGACCCGGCCGCGCGACACCGTCGGCCCGCACCAGACCGGGCCGAGGTCGATCTCCTTGAGCACCGCGCCGGTCGCGGCGTCGAGGGCGACGAGCTTGTTGCTCACCGTCGTCGTGAAGTACGCCACACCGTTGGCCAGGGCGATCCCCGAGGCGACCGGGTCGCCGACGTCGGTGAACGCGGGCTTCTCCTTCGTCCCGCCGACCGCCTTGACCTTCGGCCGCTCGTGCCGCCAGTTCTCCTGGCGCGTGTCGAGGCTGATCGACACCACGCGGCCACCCGTCGGCGGGAAGAAGCGCGTGCGCGGGTCCTCGGCGGTCCCCAGGCGCAGGAGGTCCGTGCCGTTGGTGAAAATGGCCTTGCCGTCGGTGGCGCAGCCGGTCTGCAGGCCCCCCATGCCGCCCGGCAAAGCGAGGGTCCGTGGGTCGGTCTTGGGCGGCGGGTGGACCGGCGGGCCGGCGTAGACGGGCGTGTGGTGCAGTTCCTTCCCCGTCGCCGCGTCGAGGACGTAGAAGCCGCCGTTCTTACAGCCGCAGCCGACCACGCGCGTCGGTTTGCCGCTCACGTCGATCGTGTAAACCTTGGGCGTGTCGCCGATCGACTGGTCCTTGTACCGGCCGGTCTTCGGGTCGTAGGCGCGCAGGGCGTAGTTCCACACGTCGTCCGGGTTGATCTGCGTCACCCACTTTTCCGCCCCGGTACGGACGTCGACGGCGATCACCGCGCAGGAGTGTTGGGTGTAGAGCCGCGGGTCGTCCTTCGTCGGCTGGCGCGGGGCGTTGTGCGTGTCGGTGCCGAAGAAGACCGTCCGGCTCGCCGCGTCGTAGGACGGCGTACACCAGACCGAGCTGGTAGACGGCCCGAAGTGGAAGACGTGTTCGCCCCAGGCGTCCTTCATCTTGACGGGCGGGTCGAGTGGCTTCGGCTCGGGGCCGACGTCGTACTTCCAGTGGACCTTGCCGGTCCGCGGCTCCAGGGCGACGACGAAGCCGCGCCCCGTGCAGCAGCGCTGCCGCGGGTCGGCCCCGACGGCGTGCTCGTAGCCGCCGCCAGCCACGACGACCCGCCCGTCGACGAGGACCGGTGCCGCGAAGATGCAGTTGGAGGTGTGCGCGCCGGGGAACGGCTTGGCGCGGGTGTCGATCTTCCAGCGCTCCTTGCCGGTCGCGCGGTCCAGCGCGTAAATCGTGCCGCCGAGGTCGCCGGCGTAGACCGTGTCGTCCGTGACCAGGGCTGCGTTGAGGAACCCGGACGTCGGCAGGCCGGCGACGGCCGGCGCGGGTTTCCTCCCGCCGTGGTCCGGATTGCGGTAGACCCATTTCACCTGGCCGTCCGGCGTCAGCTTGTAGAAGGCCGGGGGCGCTTCGGTGCCGAAGTAGACGTAGCCGTTGACGACCACGGTGGCGTGGACGACGCCGACCCGCTCCCGGGAGTCCGCGGGCGGGAACCGCCACTTCTCCACGAGGTTGCCCACGTTCTCCTTGCCGAGCGCCTTTTCGCCGGGGTTGTACCGGGTGCCGATCACGTCGCGGTTGTACATGGGCCAGTCGTTCGGATCGGCGGAGACGCCGGCGGTCGGCGCGGGCGATTCCTGGGCCTTCGCCGTCGGCTCGGCGCCGACTCCCGCCGCGAAGAGGACTAACAAGAAGGAAGTATGTCGCATAAGTGCCTTTCCGAAATCAGGGTCGAGAAGCCTTCCGCGCCGCGACGTCGACCGCCCCCTCGACCGCCGCCCGCAGCCACAGGCCGCCGTCGACGAGCAGCGACGTCCCGGTGACGTAGTCGGCGTCGCCGGAGCAGAGGAAGACCGCCGCCTTGCCGATGTCCTCCGGCGTGCCCATCCGGCCCCACGGCAGCGCCGGCCCTGCCGCGCGAATCGCCTCCGTGCCGAACGTCTCGTGCTCGGCCGGTGTATCAATCCATCCCGGATCGATGACGTTGACATTGATGCGGTGCGGCAGCAACTCGGCGGCGATGGTCAGCGCCATGTTCTTCAGCCCCGCCTTGGCCGCGTTGTAGGCGACGCTGCGCGCGTAGGGGACGCGCGAGTGGATCGTGCAGATGAAGACGACCTTGCCGCCGCCGCCGCGCCGGACCATGTGCCGCGCGACGAACTGGCTCATGTGGAAGCCGGCGGTCAGCGTCCCGGCCAGCACCTTGTCGAACGTCTCCGGGTCGTAATCGAGGAAGTCGCCGCGGCGCGAGTAGGCCGGGTTGCTGACGAAGACGTCGAGGCGGCCGAGGGCGGCGACGGCCCGCGCGACGATCGCCTCGCACGACGGCCGGGCGAAGGCGTCGCCGTCGACGAGGACCGCCTTGCGGCCCAGCGCCTCGATTTCGGCGACGACGGCCTCGGCCTCCGGCGAGCGCACGCGGTCGTTGACGGCGACGTCGGCGCCGGCGCGGGCCAGCTCCAGGGCGCAGCCGCGGCCGATGCCGCGCGCCGCGCCGGTGACGAGGGCTTTCTTGCCGAGCAGTTTCATTGACACCTCCGACAGAAGGAACGCGCGCCGCCGGGAGACAGCGTACCCGGAGGCGGGCGGCTCGCCCAAGGGAAAAGTCGCGCGGCCGCATGTAACAATCCGGTTGACGCCCCGGCGCCGGGCGCCCAGAATGGCCCACGCGACGGAGCGACCGCACCAGGGAACCAATCCCGACGACGGGACGTCCCACCTACGGCCCGACCGCCATCGACGTCACACCCCGCGAGGAGGTCCTCGGGATGTTAACCGTTTCTCCGCGACCGTGCCCGGCTCGACGAACGACGCTCCTCCTTCTCGCTCTGGCTCTGTGCCCGATGTCGGCCCGCGCCCAGGTGACGCCGGACCAGGCCGCCGACATGCTCCTCGGCAGCGCCCGCCGCGCCTATAACGAGAAAAACTATCCTTTCGCGGCTCAACGATTCAAGGAGTATCTCGACCGCTTCGGCGGGCACAAGGAGGCGCCGGCGGCGCGCTACGGCCTGGCCCTGGCGCTCCTCGAAGGTCCCGAAAAAGACTACGCGCGAGCCCTGGACGCCCTGCAGCCACTCGCCGGGGCGAAGGACTTCCCCGACCGTCCCTTCGTCCTCTACTACCTCGGCCTGGCCCAGCGCGGCCTCGGCGTGCGCGAATTGACCCAGGCCGAAACGAAGCCGCAGGAGGCTCCGCAGCGGCGCAACGCCGCCAACGCCCGCTTCGACGAGGCCGCGAAGCACTTCGCAGCCGCGACTCCCGCCTTCGCCGACCTCGAATGGTCCGCACGCGCTCGCTGCGACCAGGCGGAAATGCAACTCCGTATCCTCAAGACGAAAGAGGCGCAAGCGACCGCGGCTCCTTTCCTCAAAGACCCCGCCCTCGAAAAGAGCCGCCTCCGCCCGCTCGGCCTCTACTACCACGGTTACGCGAGTTTCCTCCTGAAGGACTATCAGACCGCCGGTCACTCGCTCAATCGGCCGGCCCTTTTCGCCGACCCCGTGTTCGGCACGCACGCCCGCTACCTCGTCGCCCGCATTCACCACCAGGGTGACGAGGGCGCCGAAGCGGCGGCGCAGTACGAGGCCGTCGTCGCCGACCAGGCGAAGCGCAAGCAGGACGCCGCCGAGGCCCTCAAGCGGCCGGACCAATTCAAGAACGACCCGGAAGAGAAGGCCCGCCTTGAAGCGCTCGCCCACGGCAAGACGCCCGAGTTCGTCGCCCGCGCCGGCTTCTACCTCGGCGTCCTCCTCTACGAGGGCGGCCGCTTCGCCGACGCCCAGGCTCGCTTAACGGCGTTCGTGCAGCAAAATCTCAACGCGCCGCTCGCCGCCGACGCCCAGTTGCGCCTCGGCTTCTGCCTCGTGCAACTGAAGCAGTTCGCCGACGCCGTCAAGACGCTGCAGCCGCTCGCCGACAAGGAGCCGCGCCTCGCCGATCAGGCTCTTTTGTGGATCGCCAAAGCGCAGGCCGGCGCCGCCGACCCGGCCAAACCGCAGGAGTACGACCAGGCCCTCAAGTCCGCCCTCGACACCTTCCGCCGCGCCGCCGAGAAGGCGCAACAGAGGGCGGCCGCCGACCCCGAGGCGAAGTCACGCCGCGCCGACATCCTCCTGGAGATGGCCGACACGCGGCAACTCGCCCGCCAGTACAAGGAGGCGGCCGGCGTCTACGCCCAACTCCTCGGCGAAAAGGCGCTGCCGGAGCGCGAGGAGGAAATCATGCAGCGGCAGGCGGCGGCGCTGCACCTCGCCGGCGACTACGCCGAGTCGGATCGCGTCTGCGACCACTTCCGACAGGCGTTCCCGAAGAGTTCGCTCCTCCCCGCCGTCCTCTTCCGTCGCGCCGAAAACGCCTACTTCGTCGCCCTCGCCGCCGAAAAGAACGCCGGCCTGCCCGACCGCGCCAACCACCTCGCGAAGCTGAACGAGGAGGTCGTCAGGCGTTACGGCGTCGTCGCCGAGAAGTATCCGGAATTTGCCTACGTCAACCTGGCGCGCTACGGCATCGCCGCGGCGCACTACCGCAAAGGCGATCTGGAAAAGGCGCTCGATGTCCTCAAGACCATCCCCGACGCCGAGCGGACCGGCGACCTCGCCCCGGTGCCGTACCTGCAAGCCGACTGCCTCATTCGTTCGGCGCCCGCGCAGGCCGACGACGCCCTCGCCGCCGGCAAGCTCCAGGAACAACTCGAGTCGGCGGCGGGCCTCCTCGAAGCGTTCGTCGGCGCCCAGCCGAACGGCCCGCAGACGCCCGACGCGCTCCTCAAACTCGGATACTGCCGCCAGCGTATGGCGGCTCTGCTCGTCCAACCGCAGGAGAAGCAGAAGGGTTTCGCCAGCGCCCGCGCCGCCTACGAGAGGCTGATCCAGACATTCCCGAAACACGAATCGCAACCGACGGCGGTGCTGGAGCGGTCGAAGTGCCTCGCCCAGGCCGGCGACGTCAACGGCGCCGTCAACGAGTTGCGCCGCTTCGGCAACGACCAGGCCCTCAAAGCCTCTTCCGTGGCGCCGATGGCGTCGCTCCAACTGGCAACCTATCTGCGCTCGCAAAACAAGGCGACTGAGGCGGTCGACGTCCTGGCGCAGTGCCGTCAGCAGCACGAAGCGAACCTGCAAAAGGACCCGAGCCGCGCCGGCTGGGTGCCGCTGTTGCAGTATCACCACGGCGTCGCCTTGAAGGAAGCCGGCAAGCGCGTCGAGGCTCGCGCCGTCCTCGATCTGGTGATGCGCCAGTCGCCGGGACGTCCCGAGGCGGCGGAGGCGGCGCTGCGTTGGGGGCAGAGTCTGAAGGACGACGGCTTGCAAAAGATCGCCGATGCTCGCAAGAAGTTGGCGACGAACCCGAAGCCGGAGGAGGCGTCCGCCGCGAAGAAGGCGTTGGAGGACGGCTTGAAGGACGTGCGCGACGCGGTGCAGTACCTCGAAGCGCGGGCGGAAGAAGTCAAGGGGCGTCAGCCGCCGGTCGAGGCCCGCGCCCGCATGATCTATGAGGCCGCCTGGGGGTATCGGACCCTCGCCGAGGCGGAGAGCAAGCCCGCGGGCGAGGCCGCAGCGCAGAAGGCGCGCGGTCATTACCGTGAACTGCTGAAAGCGTTCCCCGACGCGCCGCTCGCCGGCGATGCCCGCCTGGAGTTGGCCGAACTGCACACCGAGCGCGGCGACCACGACGGCGCGATCGCGCTGCTGCGCGAAGGGCTCGACAAGGAGCCGCCGGCGGAACTGACCGAGCGTATCCGCGTCCGCCTCGGCGCCTGTCTCGCGGCGAAGGGCGACCCGAAGGCGGCGCTGGCGCAGTTCGCCGCCGTCGCCGCCAACCCGAAGAGTCCGCACGCCGCCCAGGCCCTTTACCGCTCCGGCGAATGTCTGATGACGCAGGGACAATACGCCGAGGCGGTGAAGTCCCTGAGCGTCTTCCGCGACCGAGGCGAGTTCCACAACGTCGCCGGCGTCAGCGACAAGGCGCTCTTACGGCTCGGCCACGCGCTCGCGCAACTGAAGCAGTGGGACGCGAGCCGGCAGGCGCACGAGACGCTTGTCGGACGCTTCGGCAACGGCCCGTGGGTCCACGAGGCGCGCTACGGCGTCGGCTGGGCGTGGCAGAATCAGAAGCAGTACGACCAGGCCGTTAACGCCTATTCCCAGGTCGTCAACGGCACGACGACGGAGGTCGCCGCGAAGGCGCAGCTGCAAATCGGCCTGTGCCGGCTGGAGCAGAAGCGCTACCCCGAGGCGTCGTCGGCGCTGCTCGTGGTGCCGTTCACCTACGACTACCCGGAGTGGAGCGCCGTGGCCCTGTGCGAGGCGGCGCGGGCGTTCGCGGAACAGAAGCAGACGGGGCAGGCGGTGCGGCTGCTGGAGCGCGTCGTCCGCGACCACGGCATGAGCGCGTGGGCCGGCGTCGCGAAACAACGCCTGGGCGCCCTTAAAAAAAGTTAACCACAGAGAGCACAGAGAAAACACAAAGAAATACTAGAAAAAGGATTAAATACCGTGAGGCTCATCCCGGCCCGGCGCGTCGTATCGGCCCTCCCTTACTGTCTGTTGCCTTTGTGTCTTCTCTGTGCTCTCTGTGTCTCTGTGGTTAGTCCTCCCCCCGCCCGAGCCTACGTCGAGGCGGCCCACAGCCTCGGCCAGGTCGTCGCCCTGTCGACGCACATCATGGTGCTGCGCGTCGAGAAGGTCGACAAAGAGAAGAACATGGTCATCTACCGGAAGGTGCGCGACCTCAAGGGGACGCACCCGACGGACGTCGTCAAGCACAACATCGGCCGCGGCGGTTTCCACCCGCGCGAGTGGCAGTACCCGATGGAGTGGGCCGAGGTCGGCAAGACCGCCGTCTTCTTCCACAACGGCGGCGCCAGCGAGACGTGTACCGGCACCTACTGGTATCAGGCTTATGCCGGGGGCGAATGGTGGAACATGAGCCACGGCGAGCCGTTCCTCTTGCGCAGCTTCGCCGGCAACGTCGACAAGCTCGCCGCCGCCGTCGCCGACATGCTCGCCGGCAAGGAGGTCGTCGTCCCCTGCATGGTCGACGGCAACAAGGACGATCTCCATTTGAGGCGTGCCCGCGTCCAGCGCCTGAAGGCGAGTCTCAAACTGCAAAACTACGACCCGAAGCGCGACTTCGCCGGCTGGGGCGGCGAGGACTTCCGCCGCCTGCAAGGGATGCCGGCCTTCACGCACTATTCCGCCCTCACACGAGTCGATCCCGACGCCCTGGCCGTCGCCGCGGCCGACCTCGACGGCGACGGCAAGCCCGACCTGTGCCTCTTCGGCGCGGGCAAGCTGGCCCTGCTCCAGAACGCCGGCGAGTCGCTGAACGAGTTGTCCCTTCCCGGCCTGACGGGCGGCTGCCGCGCCGCCGCCTGGGGCGACTGGAACGGCGACGGCAAGCCCGACCTGCTCCTCGCCACGCCGAGCGGCCCGAAGTTGTACACCAACCTCGGCAAGGGGGCGTTCCGCGACGACAGCGCCCTGCTGCCGAAGGAGGACGCCTACAACCTGACCGCCGCCGCCTGGATCGATCACGACGGCGACGGCAAGCCGGACGTCCTCCTCGGCAACGGCTTTCACGGACTTCGCCTCTACCGCAACACCGGCAAGGCGAAGCGGCCGTTCGAGGACGTCTCGGCGTCGGTCGGCCTCGGCCCCGACGGGATCGGCTCCCGCGTCAAGGGCGACACGTTGACGGTGTGCGACGTCGACGGCGACGGCAAGCCGGACTTCCTCTACGGTGCCGGCACGGGCCTCCTGGTCCGCAACACCGGGCGCGGCTTTGCCGTCGTTGAGGGATCGGGAATTTCTTACAAGCCGGGCCGGGTCACTCCGGTGTTCGGCGATTTCGACGGCGACGGCAGACCGGACCTGTTCGTGCCTCAAGAAACAGGCGGCAAGCTGTTCCGCAACGAGGGTCGCGGCCGTTTCGCCGACGTGACAGGGCAGGCCGGCGATCTGGCGAAGCCGTTCGGCCGCGGCGCCTGCGCCGCCTGGGGCGACGTCGACAAGGACGGGCGGCCCGACCTCGTCGTCGGCTGCCTGCGCGGGCCGAACCGCTTCTTCCGCAACAAGGGCGACGGCACCTTCGAGGACGCCACCGAGTCGCTTGGCCTCAATCAGCGCGTCTTCAACACGCGCGGCGTCGCCCTGATCGACCTGAACCGCGACGGCGTCCTCGACATGGTCTTCGTTAACGAGGGGCAAGAGTCGTGCGTGCTACTGGGCAACCGCGAGTTCTTCGTCAAACGGTAGTCCGGGTGAGTGAGGAGGCGACCCGCGGCGGCATGTTCCGGGGGTGCGCTGCGCGACCCCCGGCTGTGGGATGTAACCCCTTCGGGGCAGGGCTTCCAACATGGTTGTAAACCCAAGGTATCAAAGGCTTTGCGGCAACAGATCATGTGAACTAACGTCCACTGTCAGTCGGGCCT
>JBBROG010000162.1:0-20147 GCA_038229635.1 Gemmatales bacterium | reverse complement strand
CGTACTCGGGGGAGAGGGGTTGGGGTGAGGGGGCCTTCCTTCCCGAGGGAAAAGCCCCTCACCCCCGACCCCTCTCCCCCGAGTACGGGGGCGAGGGGGGCCAGACTCTCAGTCGATGAGGCCCGCCGCCTCCTCGCGAATCCGTTGCAGGACGCGCGACTTGGCCACATAGACCGCCCCCACGGACAGGCCCAGTTCCTGAGCCACCTCCGTGCCGGCGGCGCCTTCGAGCGCCAGCCGGCGGAAGGCTCGCAGGGTGGTCGGCTCGAATTCCTGGTCCACGAAGTCCAGGAGGCAACTCAACACGTAGCGGTCGTGCTCCTGGTCCCACTGGCGGTTCAGCTCGCTGTCGGGATCCTCGATCTGCTGAAGGACCGCGGTGACGTCCTTGCCGCCGGTCGGCAGCACGCGCTGGTCGCGGGCCTTCCAGTAGTCGCGCGTGCGGTTGCAGGTGATCGTGCGGAGCCACGCGCGGAAGGCGCCCGCGTGGCCCGAGTGGCGAAACGTGGGCAAGTACCGGACCAGCGCCAGGAGAGTGTCTTGCGCCAGGTCGTCGATGTCCTGCTCCGGGACCCCCTGGCGCCGCAACCAGAGATAGATTAAGGGGCGATACAGGTCGGTCAGGTCCTTCCAGGCGTCCTCGCTCCCGGCCTGGGCACGCAGCAGGAGGCTTTCGCGCGTGGCGTGCATCGCTCCCCTCGCTCGCTTGCCCGCCCGGAGCGCGGACGAGGACCGCCCCCGCGGGGGCTCCACGGCCGGGAAGCCGATGTAGGTATAACTGCCCGCGCGGGCGGCGCCAACAAATTTTTCCCGCCTGGTGTAAGGTCGCCACCTTGGCCATCGCTTTCCTAGTGACACCCTCCCTAGGCAGGTGAGGCGGCGCGAGGGTCCGGGAGCCGCGGCCCGGACGCGCATTCAACGGCGCGCCGACAACCCAACAGATACGACCCCTTGTCGGTCCGCTGAGGAGATTCCCCATGTCGACGCGTTCCTGGATTCGCAAGCTGTTCGTCGCCAACACCCAACCCTTCTCCTCCTCCGGGAAAGGACGACGTCGGGGCAAAAAGTCGCTTATCCGCTCGCGGCCGCTCTCCGTCGAGGCCCTCGAAAGCCGCGTGGTCCTCGACGGCAACCGCTTCGGCGACCTGCTGCACAACACCCCGGCGACGGCGATCATCGACGGCCTCGACTCCGCCCTCGTCAAGGTGCAGAGCGCCGTCGATGCCGTCGTCGCCCAGACGAACTTGCCGGTCATCGGCGACCAGCTCGCCAAGGCCGTCCGGCCCCTCAGCGACGACATCTCCCGGGCGCGCGGCCAGGTCCACGACTTCTTCACGAGCCTCTACGCCGACACCCTCCACCTCGACCCGAACGCCAACTTCCTCGACCTGTTTCAGGGCACGCTCTTCCGCATCTTCGGGCCGTCCGGCCTGAACGTCCTTCTGAACGGCCCCGGCAGCCTGCCCAGCACCTCGCCGAGTGACATCGTGCTGTCCACCGGCGCCGACGACGTCAAAATCAATGCCACGGGCCAGGCGGGCTCGGACGGCCTGCCCGACCCCGGCACCGACTGGGCGCAATTCAACTTTCACCTCGGCCAGAAGTATAAGATCGACCTGCCCTTCAGCGTCGGCGCCCAGCTCGAAAACGTCCCCGGCCTCAACCTCGGCTTCCACCTGGCGAGCGACCAGGGCGTCCGCTTCCAGCTGCAGTGGGACTTGCGCTTCGGCTTCGGCTACAGCGACCGCTTCAAGAAGGTCTACCTCGACGCCGGCGCCAAGGACGCCTTCGGGGCGTCCGTCCCCGAGCTGAAGGCGACCCTCGACGCCTTCGCCGCGCCGCCGAAGGACGAGTTCGGCATCGACACCTTCACCGATACCCCCGGCCTCACGGGCGACCTGTCGCTCGGTCTGGTCCAGGCCAAGGCCCACGACGGCACCGCCTTCGTCTACAACATCACCGCCCCCATCGGCCTCGACCCGATCACCCTGCACGACTACTCCACGACCTTCGAGTTGGAACTGTTCGACTCGGTCCGCGGCGACAACACTTACACGGTCGACTACCACTCGCCGGCGGGCGGGGAGAATCTCGGCACCCTGGTCATCAACCTGCAAAACAAGCTCGACCAGGTCCTGGGCGCCGCCTACGCGGGCGTGCCGGTCCCGGTGTCCGTGTCGATCGACTTCAGCAAGATCAACGGCCTTCTCAACCCCGGCCTGCCGACGCTGCCGTCGCTGATCCTGCGGGCGCGCACGTCGGACATCGGCGGCCTGGTCATTACCGGCGCCGGCAAGCTCGGCTTCCTCGACAACGCCGGCCACACCGGCTTCCAGGTCGACGAGTCGTCGATGTCGGTTCTCAACTTCACCAACGGCGACGTCAGCACCGGCGACGCCACGACCCAGACCCTGACGAGCGGTGCCCTCAACGACAAGGGCGTCGACTCGCCCGACCAACCGCTCGAACACGCCGCCCCGTTCCTGCCGACCGACGCCGAGCTGTTCCTCACCATCGGCAGCTCCACCGACGGCACGACCACGCGGCCGGCGAAGAAGATCACTTTGAAGGTCCGCGAGCTTCCCAATCGCGGCCTGGCCGGGCTGCGTATTGCCGACCACGGCGACAGCAGCCTGGAGAAGGTGCTGCAAGACGCCCTGCGCGCGCAGCTCACCCTCAACAACCTCCCCCCCGACCTCGTCACGGTGTCGATCGACGCGACCGGCGCGGTCGTGCTGGCCTCCCACGCCCGCGCCGGCTTCAACGCCCCGTCGCTGACGACCTTTTACGACGCGGCCGACAAGAGCAAGCTGTCGCTCGCCTTCACCGTCGACATCGTGTCGCCGACGTTCAACGCCCTCTTCTACAACGCCAAGGACCAGCTCACCTACAACTGGCTGCGCACCGACCAGATCAAGGGCGACCTGAAGAATCTGTTCAAGCCCGCCCTGGAGGGGAAGGCGGCCGTGCGCGTCCACGTCGACGGCGACCTGGGGCCGATCGAGACGCTCCTCGGTCAGAAGGAGGGGAGCCTCGGTCTGCCGAAAGTGAGCTTCGACTTCAAGCTCGACGCCTCGGCCAAGGTGGACCCGTCGGCCCAGAAGATCGACCTGGACGGCGTGGAGTTCGACAACGTCCGCCTGGACGTCGGCTCGCTGCTCAACCAGGTGGCGCGGCCGGTGGCGAACGTCTTCGGCGAGTCGCTGGGGCCGGTCCTCGACGTCCTCGGCGACGGCGTCGACGCCACCAAGGGGTTCCTCAACAAGCCCATCGCCGGCCTCGACAAGATTATGGCCAACCCGCCGACCATCGGCGATCTGATTACGGGGGGTAACGGCGCCCAGCTCACCAACCTGCTCAACGCCATCGGCGGCGTCCTCCACTTCGGCACCGACATCACCGACTTCCTGAGCCACTACGACGGCAAGCCGATCTCCTTCGGCTGCTTCAAGGTGGAGAGCGGGGCATTGGTTCCTTGCGAGATCCAGAACGCCATCGATAGCGCCAAGGAGGTCGGCCTGGACAACTTCCTCAGCACGCACAGCGCTTTCTTCACCAAGCCGGGCGGCTTCCGCTTCGACCTGCTCAAGCCCGGCTCGATCATCAACCTGCTGACCGGCAAGCCGTTCGACATCATCAGCCTCAACCTGCCGACGCTCGACCTCGACGTCGGCGCCCGCTTCAATTTCGACGTCAAGATCGCCCACCTCAACTTCGACGTCGGCGCCAAGATTCACACCAACCTGGGCATCGTCTACGACTCGACCGGCATCGCCAAGCTCGTCCAGGAGTTCCGCACCGGCGCCACGCCGAACTACGCCGACCTGCTCGACGGCTTCTACATCCGCAACGAGGCCGGCCCGGAACTGTCGCTGACGTTCGGCATCAACAAGGCGCAGGCCGGCATCGACATCGGCATCGGCGGCATCGACCTCGCCCTGACGCTCGACGGCCACGCCGAACTCGACATCACCGACCCCAACGGCGACGGCAAGCTGCGCCTTAATGAGATCCTCGACGTCACCAAGAACTTCACGCACCCGGAGAACCTCTTCTGCCTCTTCGACGTGACCGGCGGCCTGACCGGCTCGTTCACCGCCACCGGCTACGGCATCAACCCCTTCGACGGCACGCGCTACCAGTTCAGCACGGCCGACCTCGGCACGCCGACCGACTTCAACCTGAACTTCTCGCTCCAGGACCTTCTGGGCAGCGCCTTCGGCATCTGCGTCAAGGACACGACGCCGCGGCTGGCGACCGTCACCGACCTGGCCGACGGCACGCACGCCCTGGTCCTCAACGTCGGGCCGCATTCGACCGACCGCATCTACGGCGACCTGAGTGACGAGGGCGCCGGCACCCCCGTCGGCGGTCTCGTTGACGGCCAGACCTACTATGTGATCCTCGACAGCTTGCGGCCGAGCGTCGTCGAGTTGGCTCTGACGGCCGACGACGCCGTTCACGGCCGGGCCGTCGACCTCCTCTCCGGCGGCGAACTCCAGGGCCACACCCTGACGACGGCCTCCGGCACCGCGTTCCGCTTCGGCTCGGCGGCGGTCAACACGTCGCTGAACAACGTCACCGTCGGCGCCGGCCACGGCCTGACGACGGCTCAGGCGGTCGTCTACCACAGCCGCCGCGCCGTCGGCGGGCTGGACAGCGCCACCACCTATTACGCCATCGTCGACCCGGCTCGTCCGGGGCTCGTCAAGCTGGCGGCGAGCGCCGCCGACGCCGCCGCCGGCCGCGCCCTCGACCTGACCTGGGGCGGCGATGTCAGCGGCAGCGCTCTCACCGTCCCCGGCGCGACGACGGTTTATAGCTTCGGCTCCGCCGCGGTCGACGTCGCCAACGACACGATCGCCCTCGCCGGCCCCGGCCTGACGACGGGCCAGCCGCTGGTCTACACCTTCCGCGGCGCCGTCCTCAGCGCCCGCCAGGCGGCCAACGGCGACATCCTCGTGAGCGGCCTCGGGGCCACCGATCAGCTCTACAAAGGGCCGTTCGCCCGCATCATCGCGACCGGCGGCGGCGGCGACGACAGCTTCGATTTCTCCGGAGTCACCACCGTCCCCGTGGAGGCCGACGGCGGCGCGGGCAACGACACGGTCCGCGGCGGCGGCGGCAACGACGTCCTCACCGGCGGCACCGGCAACAACACCCTGAGCGACGGCGGCGGCGACGACGTCGTCGACTTCACCGCCAACGGCGTCGGCGTCACCATCACCACCGGCGGCGGCAACGACACGGTTTACGGATCGTCTTTTGGCGATATCCTGACGGCGACGTCCGGCCGCGTCCGCCTGGAGGGGAACGACGGCAACGACGTGTTGACGTCCGGCAGCGGCGATTCGACGCTCTCCGGCGGCTTCGGCGACGACACGCTGACCGGCGGCGCCGGCAATGACGCCCTCTACGGCGAAGAGGGGGACGATCAGCTGGTCGCCGGCCTGGGCGACACGCTCGCCGACGGCGGCGACGGCCAGGACTTCCTCACCTTCCGGTTCGACGCCCCGACGGCCGGCACGCTGGGCGCCGCCGCGTACACGCCGACGAGCGGTACGGCGACGCCGTACACCGCAGTGGAATCCCTCCGTGTGGAGTTGGGCGGCCTGGCGCTGCAGCAGAATAGCGTGACGCTGGCCGGCGTGACACTGCCGGTGCGCGTGGTCGGCGGCGCGGCCGACGACACGGTCACGGTGGATAGCTTGCCGGCCATCCCTTCGATCAACGTCTCCGCCAAGGACGGCGTCCGCGACATCCCGGACGTGTCCTCCGTCACGTCGTCGCTGACCGCCGTCGGCCTGGCCGGGCGCATCCTCGACCTCGACGTCAACCTCGATATCACGCACACCTTCGACGGCGACCTCGACGCCGCCCTCATTAGCCCGAGCGGCAAGCGCGTGCAGCTGTTCAGCCGCGTCGGCGGCTCCGGCGATAACTTCCTCGGCACGACCTTCGACGACGAGGCCGCGACGTCGGTCAACGCGGCCGCCGCGCCCTTCACGGGCCGCTTCCGCCCGGCCCAGCCGCTGTCGGCGTTCGACGGCGACGACCCGAACGGCGTCTGGCAGCTGCAAGTCACCGACCACGCCGGGGGCGACGTCGGCACTCTGAATAGTTGGTCGCTCCACTTCGTGACGACGAACGAGATCAGCCTCGGCGGCGGCGACGACACGGTCCGCGTCCACGACACGCAGCGGCCGCTCACCGTCGACGGCGGCGCGCAGGGGCCGAACGGCGACCTCCTCGACGTCGACCTCGCCGCCTCGCCGCTGCCGCGCGTCGGCACGATGACGGCGGCGGCGCTGACGGGCCTGGGCCTGGCCGATATCAACTATTCCGGGCTGGAAAAGGTGACGGTCAACCTCGGCGGCGGCGACGACCAGTACACCGTCCAGTCCACGCCGGCCGGCACGCGCGCCACCGTCAGCGGCGGCGGCGGCGACGACCAGCTCTTCGTGCAGAGCCTCGGCGACCGGGTCGTCCTCAGCGGCGACGCCGGCAACGACACCGCCACGGTCGTCATCCCCGGCAACCCCGGCGCGCTGACGGCGACGACGTTCGCCAACCTCGCCTTCAACGTCGAGACGCTCGTCGTCGATAACAGCGCCAACGCCTCGGCGGCGGCGGCGTGGGCGTTCCGCGACGGCAAGGTCTACGTCGGCGCCACGCAGATCCTCGACGCGACCGGCGCCGCCACGGCCGTCTTCGCCGGCGGCGGCTCCGCGTCCGACGCCCTGACCGTCGAGGACACCGTCCCGGTCGTGCAAGTCGTGGACGTCGCCGGGCCGAGTGTGACGATCCGCGAAGGGTCGAATGTCCTCAGTCCGTCGACGAACCGCGCCTTCACGGGCTTCAGCTCCACGGCCACCGTCGACGGGTTGTCCGGCGCCAACAGCGTCGCGGTCAGTCCCGACGGGCAGTACGTCTACGCCACCGGCCTGCTCGACAACGCCGTGGTGGCGTTCCGGCGCGGCGGCGACGGCCGGCTGACCTTCTTGCAGGTCCTCAAGGACGGCCAGTTCGGCGTCAACGGCCTCGCCGGCGCCAACGACGTCGTCGTCAGCGACGACGGCCGCTTCCTGTACACCGCCAGCACGGTCGACAACGCCATCGCCATCTTCGAGCGCATCGCCGCCACGGGCCGGCTGGTCTACCGCGGCTTCTACCAGGACACCGCCCCGGTGACCAGCCTCGCCGTCGCCCCGAACGGCGCCAACCTCTACGCCACGAACAGCACGAAGATCTTCCGGCTGGCGCGCGACGCCGCCTCGGGCCAACTCACGTTCGGCGAGAAGCGCGATTACTTCTCGACTGGCTACAACGGCATCGTCGTCGGCCTCGACAACCAGGACGTGTTCGCCTCCGCCTCGAATTTCCTCGACCACGCCCACCTCGGCGCGGGCGGGGTCCTGCCTACCAGCTTCACTTCGACGCACGGGGGCGTTTACAACAAGGTGGCAGCCGGGCCGAACCACACCGTCTACGCCACCAAGGCCGGCGGCGTCGACACGTTCACCTACACCGCCGCCGGGTTGGGAACGCAGACCTCGACCGCCGTGGTCGATAGCACTCACCTGGCGACCGGCACGGCCGTCGCCGTCAAGCCGAACGGCGGCCAGGTGGTCACGGCGTTCGACGTCAACAGCATCGCCCCGTCGCCGGTCAAGCGCTACCTCCATTTGATCTCCCTGGACGTCCCCAATCGTCACGACGTCTTCAACTCGGACGAACCGTTCATCAACATCAACGGCAACCGCGTCTACACCGCCGGCACCAACACCGTCGGCACCGGCGCCCACATCGACCTGAGCGGCATTTTGCTCGAGCTGACCGCGGCGGCGACGATCGACCTGTGGGAGTACTCCGAGCCGGGCGACCTGTACGGCGACGACCTCCTCGGTCGGCGGACCGTGGCCCTGCCCGAGCCGGGGATATTCACGCAATACATCGAGGACTACACCGGGTACGTGGTGGGCTTCGGCTGGGAGTACATCCTGCGCTACGAGGCCTACACCGAGACGCCGCCGACGCCGCAGGTCAGCCCCGTCGTGACCTTCGACCGCGACGGCGCCGGCGCCCTCTCCAACCCGGTTCAGGTCCCCATCGCCGGGGTGGCGCGGATCGTCGACCTCGCCGCCAGCCCGGACAGTCTGGACTATTACGGGGCGAGCTTCTCCACCAGTCAGCTCACCATGAATCGCGGGGCCAGCCTCGGCGCGATCGGCAACGGCCAGGCGCAGACGGTGGCGGCGACGGCCCTGGCGTCGCGCGACAACGTGCAAACGGCCCTCAGCCCGGACGGCCGGCACGCCTACGCCGTCAGCGCCAAGTTCGGCGTGCTGACGGTCGCCGACGTCAACGCGGTCACGGGCGCCCTCAGCGCCCCCACGCAGGTCATCCCCGCCGGCCTCACCGACGGCGCCGCCGTCGCCGTCAGCCCCGACGGCAAGACCGTCTACGTCACCAACCCCGCCGAGGACTCCGTCTTTGTCTACGGCCGCGCCGGCAACACTGGCCGGCTGACGCTGCTCCAGGTGCTGACCGACGGCGTCAACGGCGCCGACGGCCTCGCCGGCGCCCGCTCGGTCGCCGTGCGGGCGGACGGCGCCTTCGTCTACGTCGCCGGCGCCGACGAGAACGCCGTCGCCGTCTTCTCGCGCGACCAGACCAACGGGCCGACGCTCGGCCGGCTGACCTACGTCAGCAAATACACCGACCCCAACCTCGCCGCCCCCACCAGCCTGACGCCGACCGCCGACGGCCGACACCTCCTCGTCACCAGCGCGAACAACCGAGTGTTCCTGCTGGGCCAGGGGAGCAGCGGTCCCCTGTTCTTCTGGAGCAGCCTCGCCGACGGCGTGGGCGGGGTGGACGGCCTGGGCAACCCGGCCGCCGCCGCCCTGAGCCCGGACGGCTCCTACGTCTACGTCGCCGGCCGGGGCGATAACGCCGTGGCCGTGCTCCGCGACTTCGGCGACACCTTGAGCTTCGTCGGCGTCGTGAGGAACGGCACCCACGGCGTGCAGGGGATCGACGGCATCACCCGCGTGGTCGTCAGCAGCGACGGCCAGTACCTCTTCGCCTCCGGCGGCACGGACAGCCTGGTCGTCTTCGCTCGCGATCCCGCCACGGGCGCGCTGACCATCAAGCAGCGGCTGCGCGACGGCGCCGGCGGCGCCAGCGGGCTGGAACACGTCACCGACCTCGACGTGCGGAACGGGTTGCTTTACGTCTCCAGCGCCGGGCCGGACGTCGGCGCCGGCGGCGTCGCGGTCCTTTCCGTCGCCGCCACGGTGCCGCCCCCCCACGTCTACCACGTCGTCTACGGCGGCATGGAGGCGTTGACGGTGCGCACCAACGCCGGCTCCGACCTCGTCCGCGCCGGCGAAGTCGCGGTGCCGTTCACCCTGGAAACGCAGGGCGGCGACGACGACGTCACCCTCCGCAACACTGCGGCCGGCAAGACCACGACCGTCAACCTCGGCGGCACCGCCCTCGACAACGACCGCCTCGATTTGCTGTCCACGGGGACGGGCGCGACGACGGTCATCAACGGCAGCAACGGCGACGACGCCGTCAACGTCTACGCCACCGGCAGCGGCTCGACGACGACGGTCAACGCCGGCCTCGGCGACGACACCATTTACGTCGACGGCGCCCGCCTCGGGGCACAGGTCAACGTCAGCGGCGGCAACCACTGGACCGGCGACACGCTCTGCTTCGACGCGCACGGCGGCGCGACCAACCCGACCACGCCGGCCGGCAACACGGCCTCGTCGCCGACGCTGGCGGTGAACATCGTCGGCAAGAGCTTCGGCGTCACTTATCAAGGGATCGAGAATGTCGTCCTCTGTAACGGGCCGCTCGCCGACGCCGGCGGGCCGTACACCCTGGCCGAGGGCGGTTCCCTCACGCTGAACGGCTCGGCGTCGTCCGCGGCCGTGGGCTCGCTCTACGAGTGGGGCATCAACGGCGCCTTCGGCACCGTGACGGGCGTCACCCCGGCGGCGCTGTCCTGGAGCCAACTCCAGGCGCTCGGCGTCACCGACAACGGCACCTACACGGTCTCCCTGCGGATCACCAGCGTCGTCGCCGGCCAGACGATCAGCAACATCGCCACCGCCACGCTGACGGTGACGAACACCGCCCCGACGTTGACGCTGTCCGGCGCCGCGACGGTCGAGGCCGGCTCCGCCTACACGCTGACGCTCTCCTCCACCGACCCCGGCGACGACCAGGTGAACCAGTGGACGGTCATCTGGGGCGACGGCTCCCCCGCCGAGACTTACGGCGGCACCCCGGCGACGGTGACGCACGTCTACGCCACGGCGGGAAGCGTCACGATCAGCGCCACTGCCCGCGACGAGGACGGCACCTACGGCCCGGTGACGAAGACGTTGACGGTGGCGGCCGCCCGCGCGATCAGCGGCGCCGCGACCGGCTCCGAGGGTTCGCCTTATCTGCTGACGCTCGGCCGCGGCGCCGCCGGCCTGCCCGCCACCCAGTCCTGGGCGGTGTCCTGGGGCGACGGCACGACCTCGGTCCTCGCCAGCGACCCGACGACGGCGGCGCACACCTACGCCGATAACGGCCTGTACACGATCCGCGCCGTCGCCAAGGATGTCAACGGCGTCGACCACCCGGCCGGCAACACGCTGGACGTCGCCGTCGCCGACGTCGCCCCGGCGCTGGACTTCACCGGCCCGAGCCGCGTCCCCGAGGGGACCGTCTACGTCCTGTCCGGGCTGAGGGCGACCGACCCCGGCACCGACACGGTCCGCCAGTGGATCGTCGCCTGGGGCGACGGCAGTTCCTCGACGTTCGACGGCACGCCGACGACGGCACCCCACGTCTACCGCCTGGCGGGGAGTTACACGATCCGCGCCGGCGTCATTGACGAGGACGGTCTGCACGTCAGCCCCCGGACGCTGGCGGTGGGGGTGGACCTGGTCGCCCCGACGCTGATGATCGGCGGCGCCGCCTCCGTGACCGAAGGCTCGGTCTACACGCTGAGCCTGTCGGCGGTCGACCCCGTCAACCGGCCCGTCCGCTCGTGGACAGTGACCTGGGGCGACGGCACGACCGAGACGGTCCAGGGCAACCCGGCGGCCATGATCCACACCTACGCCAACAACGGCCTGGTGACGATCCGCGCCACCGCGACCAACGGCGAGGGCACGTTCTCGGCGAACGCGCTGAACGTCAGTGTCACCGACGCCTCGCCGGCGCCGACGGTAAGCGGCGTCGACTCGACCACTGAGGGGGCGACCTACACGCTGCACCTGGCGGACAACAGCCCCAGCGCCGACCCGGTCCACGGCTGGGTCATCAACTGGGACGACGGCACTCTCCAAACGGTCTCGGGCAACCCGACGACGGTGACGCACGTCTACGCCGACGGCGGTCCCGTCACGGTCGATCCGGCGACGGGCGTGTCGAACGCCAGCACCGTCCGCCACGTCGTCGCCTCGGTCAAGGACGAGAACGACGTCCTCCACGCGGCCGCGCCGCTGGCGGTCGGCGTCTTCAACCTGGCGCCGTCGAACCTGTCGGTCACGCTGAGTCCGACGCAACTGAGCGTCGGCGACACGACGACGCTGACGGGCAGCTTCGCCGACCCCGGCACGCTCGACACGCAGACGGTGTCGATCGACTGGGGCGACGGCTCGGCGCGGACGACGCTCACCCTGGGCGCGAGCGGACGTTCCTTCGGCGCCAGCCACCGCTACACCACGCCCCTCGCCGCCGGCGAGACACGGCACACCTACGCGGTCCGCACGGTCGTCACGGACAAGGACGGCAATTTCGCTTCGGTTGACAAGAGCGTCGCCGTCGACAACACGCCGCCGTCGAACGTCGTCGTCAGCGCCGCCGCCGTCAACGAGAACGGGACGGCGACGCTCAACGGCTCCTTCGACGATCCGGATCTGGCCGACACCCACACGGTGGTCGTCACCTGGGGCGACGGCTCGCCGGCGACGACCTTGACCCTCGGGGCTCACGTCCTGACGTTCAGCGCGACGCACCCGTACCTGGACAATCCCGCCGGCCAGGCGCACGGCAGTTTCCCCATCGGCGTCACGGTCACGGATCGGGCGAACACGAGCGCCGTCGGCAGTACGAACGTGACGGTCAACAACGTCGCCCCGTCGAACGTCGCGCTCTCCCTGAGCGCGACGTCAATCAACGAGAACGGCAGTACGACACTCTCCGGCACCTTCGCCGACCCCGGCACGCTCGACACTCATGGCGTTGTCATCACCTGGGGCGACGGGCAGAGTACGACTCTGAGCCGCACGGCCGGCGTGCTGACGTTCAGCGCCGGCCATCAGTACCTCGACAATCCGAACGGACTGCCGCACGGGAGTTTTCCGATCTCCGTTACCGTCACCGACAAGGACGGCGCCGCCGCGTCGGCGAGTTCGAGCATTACGGTCAACAACCTGGCGGCGGTGGTCAATCCGCTGACGGGTCCGGCGTCGGGCGTGCGCGGCCAGACGCTGACCTTCTCGGCGACCTTCGCCGACGCCGGCACGCTGGACACGCACACGGCAGTGATCGCCTGGGGCGATACTTCCTCCTCGGCGGCAACCGTGACCGAGAGCGGCGGCGCGGGGTCGGCGGCCGGCAGCCACGTCTACACCGCCAACGGCACCTACACCGTGACGCTGACGGTGACCGACAAGGACGGCGCCGCCACTACGGTGACGCGCGGCGTGACGATTAGCGCCGTGCAGCTCCAGGGCAACTGCCTGGTGGTCGGCGGCACCACGGGGGACGATCACATCGTCGTCCATCCGGGCGGCGGGCCAGACGGCATCAAAGTGACCCTCAACAACACGGAGTACGGTCCGTACATCGGTGTGACCTGCATCGTCGTCTACGGCCAGGCCGGCGACGACGACATTTCGGTGGTCGGCAACATCAGTGTGCCGGCGCTGCTCGACGGCGGCGACGGCAACGACGACATCGAGGGCGGCGACGGCCCGACGACGATCCTGGGCGGCAACGGCAACGACGAGATCGAGGCCGGCAACGGCAACGACTTCATCGACGCCGGTTCGGGCAACAACAGCGTCCACGCCGGCGACGGCAACAACACGATCCTCGCGGGGTCCGGCAACGACGAGATCGAGGTCGGCAACGGCAACAACGTGATCGACGCCGGCGGCGGCAATAACCAGGTCTGTAGCGGCGCCGGCAATGACACCATCACGGCCGGGTCGGGCAACGACACCATCGACGCCGGCGCGGGGAACGACGTCGTGAACGCGGGCGACGGCGCCAACTCCGTCTCCGGCGGCGCCGGCAACGACACCATCACGACCGGGTCGGGCAACGACACCATCGACGCCGGCGCGGGGAACGACTTCGTCTACGCCGGTGCGGGCAACGACTCGGTCAACGGCGGCGACGGCAACGACGTCCTCCTGGGCGGCGACGGCAACGACACGCTGTACGGAGGCAAAGGCCGCGACCTGCTCATCGGTGGGGCGGGCGCCGACGTGCTGCACGGCGGCGACGACGACGACCTGCTGATCGGCGGCACGACCGACCACGACGCGAACAAGGCGGCGCTCGACGCCGTCATGGCCGAGTGGACGCGCACGGACGCGAGCTATATGGTGCGGATCGGCCACCTGCGCGACGGCTCGGTCGGCGGCCTGAACGGGTCGTACCGCCTGAACGCGACGACGGTCCACGACGACGCGGCCGTCGACGAGATGTGGGGCGAGGGCGGCAACGACTGGTTCTTCGCCCTGGTGGGCGGGATCAACGCCGACAAAGTCAAGGACAGGAGCGGTAGCGAGATCCTGACCGCCTTGTCGTAGGTCGTGTGGACGATAGGGGCGCTGCTGTTGCCGCGCCGCCTTGAGGTTCCGGGCCGTGTTCGGCCGGAGGTCGGTCCGGCCCACGATGTAGGAGTCAAGGAACTGGCCCAGCGAGACGGCTGACGCCTCTTCCCTCGGCGCGCACAGTGCCTGACCTCGGGGCGCCGCCCGCGATCGCGGCCGGGCGCTCACAACGCACAGCCGCTTTCCCTTCACGCCTTGGTCTCTTTCGTTGGCGGCGGCGTCGGGCGGGGCGGGCCAGTCGTCGGCCTCGCCGTTACGGACGGCGGCGCGGTCGCGGTCGCGCAGCCGGTCGGCGATAGTCTTCTGTTTGGCGCGCGTCACCTTCGCCCCCTTTCCAGGACGTAGGCGACGGCGTCGGGCAACTCGTCGGCGAGGATCTGGCGGACGATCTCCTCGACGCGCTCGCGCTCCTCGCGGCGCCGCCGGGCTCACGTCGATATGGGCCGGGCCGGCCTCGGGCTCGGGGGTGGGCCGTCCCTCGCCGATTCGCGAGGGGACGATGCGCCCTTCGCCTCGGCGGCGCAAGGGGTTAGGTCCGGCGGAGGGTTCCTCGGTTCGACGCCTATCAGGCGTACTTCCCCCATCTCACTTCCTCGCGCCCCTTTCGGATCTTCTTAAAAATCCTCAAAGAACTCACCACCGAGGACAGGCCAAGCGGAAGCGGGGCAACCGCGGGATCAGCCTTTCATCCCCTTGGCCTGTCCTCTGTATCCTCTGTGCCTCCGTGGTGAGTTCTTTGAGGATTCTTAAGCCGCAAGCGGCGGGCTGGCGGCGGTCACTTCTTGACCGGCGGCGGCGGCGGCGTGACCTCCGGCTCGGCCTCCGCCTTCAATTCGCGCTCCAGCGCCTCGGCGATCTTGTCGGCGTTGTCCTCATGCACCTGCTCGGGCCGGACGGCCGGCGGACGCGGCCGGGCCGGACGGCTGACGAGCGGCTCGGTCGGCGGCGTCGTGTTCGTGTCGGCCTGAAACGGCGAGATCACGCAGCCGGTCGCGGACAGTGCGGCTAGCAGAACGCCGCAAAGGGTCTTCCTCATGGGTTCACCTCCCGAACGGCGGCCGTGCCCCCCGCGTCCCTGGCGACGTTCTTGCTCCCGCCCTCGGTCAGGCGCGTCGCGTCGACCGTACTCACCGACAACTTCTTGCCGAGGCGCCCTTCGTCGGGCTCCAGCATCGCCGACGTGCCCGTGAGATTGGCGGTTCGCTCCCGGTAGACCTCCCAGGCGCGCTTGTCGAGTTGCTGCGCCTGGCGCTCCAGGTCCGCGTCGCCGGAGTCGCGGGCGATCTTCACGAGCCGGTCGCACACCTCCAGGCGGCGCAGGAGCTTGGCTTCTTCGCGCTCGCGCACGTCGGCGGCGGCGAGGCGCGGCGGCGCGGCGTCGTCCTTGGCCTTGGCGTCGCGCGCCTTCTCCTTGTCCTTCGCCGGCTTGGGCGCCGGCTTCTTTTCCTCCGGGCCGAACAACTCGTCGAAGACGCTCTTGCTGCCGTACCTGGACGGCGGCTTGACGTCCTTGTCTCCGGCCGGGACCGACCCGGCGCCGAGCGCCAGGAGCAGACTCGCTCCGAACCCCCAGACCCCCAGTGCGCGCATGACGTCCTCCCCGTAGGCTGACGTTCGACGGCCCATCCCCCGACAGGCCGGAACGAAGTTAAGCGTGTCGTACGCGAGAAGGGTCGGGGATATGCCACAAGGCGGCGCGGCTGTCCAGAGGACTTTCGCGCCGGGCCGCCCTCGCGGCTCAACGGGCCGCGCGAAACCGCTCTTGACAATACCCCGGTTCCGAAGCGTATGCTGCACCAGGCGGTAAAAGGGTCAAAGTCGGCGGACCGGGACGACCCCGCCGCGACCGACGGACCCCGGCACCGGGCGCGAGAGACGAGGCGGCCGCACGGCCGGCGTGTTTGACGGGAAGGGCGCACCGGACGTACAATTGACAAGTGGCCGCGCGAACAAGAAGGGGCCCGGGAGGTAACGACCGCCCCGGCTGGCACTGCCCGGAATGTCCGGCCGTGTCCGTGACAGGACGACATCCTTCCTCCACCCCCGAACCCCTTTCGCACACCACGCACCGGGGCCTCGGTGAACGACCCCGACCCGCCGCGCCCGGCGGGGGCGACCCGGCGAGCCGCCGCGGCCGTCACCTCACCCACCGGACGGGGCCACGGCCCCCTGACAACGAGAGCTTCATCCCGGCGCCGGACGCCCCCGGCGCCGTAACAGGAGGTGACAATGATGTCGAAGGGTAAGGCGATCCTCGCCACGCTGCGCCAGGAGCTGAACCTCGGCGAGTATCGCAAGAAGCACTGGGAGGGCGGCTTCGACGAGTACCTCGACATCGTCGGCGAGCACCCCGAGGTCACGCGCAGCGCCTACCAGCGCCTGTACGACATGATCCTCTCCCACGGCACCGACGAGGTGTACGAGCAGAAGGAGAAGATCACCCGCTTCAAGTTCTTCAACGACTTCGCCGCCCAGCACGGCGACGCCATCTACGGCCTCGACCGCACCCTCATGAACCTGGTCAACACGTTCAAGTCGGCGGCCAAGGGCTACGGCACCGAGAAGCGCGTCCTGCTGCTGCACGGCCCCGTCGGCTCGTCGAAGAGCACCATCGCCCGCCTCCTCAAGAAGGGCCTGGAGGACTTCTCGCGCACCGACGCCGGCATGCTCTTCTCTTATCGGTGGAAGGGCGAGAACGGCACCTGGCAAAAGTGCCCGATGCACGAGGATCCGCTGCACCTCGTCCCGCTCGACCTGCGCGCGACCATCCTCGCCAAGCTCAACGAGGGCAAGGGGCCGAACGACCACCAGGTCGTCATCAAGGGCGACATGTGCCCCTTCTGCCGCCAGATGTTCAACGAGCGCCTCGCCCACTGCGACGGCGACTGGAACCAGATGCTCCAGGAGACCCGCGTCTACCGCCTCATACTGTCCGAGCAGGACCGCATCGGCATCGGCACCTTCCAGCCGAAGGACGAGAAGAACCAGGACTCGACCGAGTTGACCGGCGACATCAACTATCGCAAGATCGCCGAGTACGGCACCGACAGCGACCCGCGCGCCTTCAACTTCGACGGCGAGTTGAACATCGCCAACCGCGGCCTCGTCGAGTTCATCGAGGTGCTGAAGCTCGACGTCGCCTTCCTCTACGACCTCCTCGGCGCCAGCCAGGAGCACAAGATCAAGCCGAAGAAGTTCGCCCAGACCGACATCGACGAGGTGATTCTCGGCCACACGAACGAGCCGGAATATCGTCGCTTGCAGAACAACGAGTTCATGGAGGCCCTGCGCGACCGCACCGTGAAGATCGACGTGCCCTACGTCACGCGGCTGCGCGACGAGATCAAGATCTACGAGAAGGACTTCAACGCCAACCGCGTCAAGGGCAAGCACATCGCCCCGCATACGGTCGAGATCGCCGCCATGTGGGCCGTGCTGACGCGGCTGGTGCAGCCGAAGCACGCCAATCTGACTCTGTTGCAGAAGCTCAAGCTGTATAATGGCAAGACGCTGCCCGGCTTCACGGAGGACAACGTCATCGAGTTGAAGCGCGAGGCGGTCACGGAGGGGATGCACGGCATCAGCCCGCGCTACATCCAGGACAAGATCTCCAACGCCCTGGTGGCGCACCCCGAGGAGGGCTGCGTCAACCCGTTCATGGTGCTGCACGAGCTGGAGGCCGGCCTGCGGCACCACTCGCTGATCAGCAGCCAGGAGCAGTTGCAGCACTTCCGCGAGCTGCTTTCGGTCGTCCGCGAGGAGTACGAGGACGTCGTGAAGAACGAGGTGCAGCGGGCCATCGCCGCCGATGAGGAGGCGCTCATGCGCCTCTGCTCGAACTACATCGACAACGTCAAGGCGTACACGCAGCGCGAGAAGGTCAAGAACCGCTACACGGGCACCTACGAGGAGCCGGACGAGCGGCTGATGCGCTCGGTCGAGGAGAAGATCGACATCCCCGAGGGCCGCAAGGACGACTTCCGCCGCGAGATCATGAACTACATCGGCGCCCTCGCCATCGACGGCAAGAAGTTCGACTACAAGACGAACGAGCGCCTGCAGAAGGCGCTGGAGTTGAAGCTGTTCGAGGACCAGAAGGACACGATCAAGCTGACGACCCTGGTTTCCAGCGTGGTCGACAAGGCGACGCAGGAGAAGATCGACGTCGTCAAGAGTCGTCTGATCCGCAACTACGGCTACTGCGACGTCTGCTCGACCGACGTGCTGGCCTTCGTGGCGAGCATCTTCGCGCGGGGGCACACGAAGAAGTAAAGCATTCATCACAGAGACACAGAGAACACAGAGGAGGAAATACGGAAAAGGGGCGCGAGGGCGGCCGATGGCCAAGGAGTACAGTTGGCGACCCCAGGAAGATAAGGGCATTCTGGGGAGCTTGGACGAGGACGGCGTCGTCACGTTCTTCATCGTGGCCGGGGAAGGCTCGTTCGTTCGGGGCACGGAGATGTTCAACAGCATGATTGAGTACTTCGGCCCGGAAGTGCGTGCCATCGAAGGGGTCTGGCGCCAGAGTTCCGCGGGACTGCCGAGTACGAACATCGACAAGGTCAACGAATTGACCGGCGCGGGCGTCCCCGTGGAGGAGGCCATCCTCCAGACCTGGACGGTCGGCCGTGCCCGAAAGTTGGGCTTCGTGAAGGTCCGGTTGCTGGGGGCGCCGCTTGGCAATCCGGGATCTTACACGAAGATTGGTGTGTTGATCGAAAGAGAATCCTCCGAGAGCGGTTGAGGCATGAATATCCGCCCCCCCCAGGCCGAGCCCCGGTCCGACATCATCGACAGCCTGCGCGCCCTGGCCGCCCGCGGCGCCCGGGTCCGGGAACTCGCCGACGAGATCGTGGCGCGGTTGGACGTCAAGAGTATGCGCGAATACATGCTGCCGGTTCTGTGGTACTTCATGAAGGCTTTTTGCCTTCCTTTGCCCCGGGTCTTGCCCATCCGGGAGTGGATCGGGACGGAGGACGATGCGGAGATCGACGCCCTGATCCTGCCCGAGATCGAGAAGTCCAAGGACAAGTGGAATACCCGTCCGACCCCGGACACCGAGCCCGCGCTCAGTCGCGCGGGAATGACGTAAGGCCCGCAACAACAGCCGAGTGAAAAGAGGTTTGCCGTGGGACAGAGAATCGAACGCGATCACCAGCGCTTCCGCAAGATCGTCCGCGGCAAGGTGAAGAGCAACCTGTCGAAGTACATCAGCCGCGGCGAGATGATCGGCAAGAAGGGGAAGGACCTGGTGAGCATCCCCGTGCCGTCGATCGACATCCCGCAGTTCCGCTACGGGACCAAGGGCTCCGCCGGCGTCGGCCAGGGCGAGGGCCAGGTCGGCCAGCCGCTCGGCCCGCCCCAGGACGACGGCGAGGGCGGCGCCGGCGACCAGCCCGGCGGGCACATCCTCGAAGTCGACCTGACGATGGAGGAGATGGCCGCCATCCTCGGCGAGGAGCTGGCCCTGCCGCGCATCGAGCCGCGCGGCAAGAAGAACATCGTCACCACGCGCGACCGCTATACCGGCATCCGCCAGACCGGCCCCGAGTCGCTCCGCCACTTCAAGCGCACCTTCAAGCGGGCGCTGAAGCGGCAGATCTCCTCGGGCAGCTACAACCCGCTCGAGCCGCTCGTCGTCCCCATCCGCGAGGACAAGCAGTACCGCTCCTGGAAGGAGGTCCAGAAGCCGGAGAGCGTCGCCGTCCTCATCTACATGATGGACGTCTCCGGGTCGATGACCGACGAGCAGAAGGAGATCGTGCGCATCGAGGCGTTCTGGATCGACGCCTGGATCAAGGCCCATTACAAAGGCTGCGAAACGGCTTATATCATCCACGACGCCGCCGCGCAGGAAGTGGATGAACACACCTTCTACCACACGCGCGAGAGCGGCGGCACCAAGATCAGTTCGGCTTACCTGCTGGCCGACAAAATCATCACGGCCCGTTATCCGCCGGACGCTTGGAACATCTACGCCTTCCACTTTTCCGACGGCGACAACTGGGGCGACGACACGCCAAAATGTATCGAGTTGTTGCGCGACAAGATGTTGCCGAAGCTGAACTTGTTCGGCTACGGCCAGGTGGAAAGCCCTTACGGTAGCGGCGAATTCTATGAATACTTCCACGAGCTGGTCACGGAACCTGGGAACGTGGTATGCAGCCGGATACCGGATCGTGAGGCCATCCTTGGCTCGATCAAAGAGTTTCTTAGCACGGGCCGATGACGCGCGGCGAGCGGAGTAAGGATGACACCGACAAAAAGGCCGCGTCTATCGTT
>JBBROG010000161.1:0-20203 GCA_038229635.1 Gemmatales bacterium | reverse complement strand
GCCCGTGTAATAGATCAAGATAGGGCAGGAAGGCCTCGTGTCAAGTGGGAAAACGGCAGCTGCGCAACGCCCTCGGCGTCCGGGGTGCGTTGAAGGCTACTTTACAGGCCAAGGAAGTGCCATTCGGGACCGTCCCCTTTTAGCACCACTGGATGGCCCGCGTCGCAACGATCACGAGGTCTTCGTCTCGACCTTTGGCGTGAGGCGGATCCGGGTCCTCATTTCGTTGAAGATGGGCAGGTTCACGTTCTCGGCGATCTCCAGGGTCGCGGCGATGCTGTAGGGCACCAGGCCGTCCATGCCGCCGGCGTCCTCGGCGCAGCTGACCTTGATGCTCAGCACGTCGCCGTCGGCGAAGGCCCGCACCTTGTGGCCCTCGAACACCTGGTGCTGGAGTGTTCCCCTCCTGGAGTGCTCGGCGTCGAGATCGGTCTTCTCGAGGGCCAGCGACTTGTTGTCGGGGGTGAACCAGAGGAGCGCGCCGCGGTAGTCCTTGTGCCACGGGTTGATGGGCGTGAACCAGGCGAGCGTCACGGTCAGCCGACGCCGCACGGCCTTGCCGCTCAGGGACGGCGGCAGCGGCACCCGATACTCGTGCGCCCCCTTGTCCGCCAGGGCGTCCCAGCCGAGCATCAAGACCCGCTTGTCGGTGGAGAACATGGCGCGCTGAGGATCGACCTCGCCGTGCCCCAGGAACCGGCCCTTCAGGCGCAGCATCTCCCGCCAGTCGGTGACGGCAGAGCCGAAGATCTGCTCGATCGTCTCCGCCGCCTTGCCCCACGACGCACCGTGCGCGAGGAGCGCCTTTAGGATCACGGCCACGTAGTCGTCGGTCAGCCGCTCGCCGCCGGGCTCCGCCCGCAGCGCCAGGAGGCGCTCGTAGAGCAGCGCCGCGGTCCTGGTGGCCAGCGCTGTCGCGTTGCTCGTGCCGCTGCTGTGGACGGTGCGGTTCATCTCGCCGGGCCGGGTGCCGGGAGCGGCGACGCAGACTCCCGGCGGCCTGGTCGAGGGCGCGACGGTGAAGCGCGGGGGCAGTGCGGTCGAGAGCGACTGGTTGTAGAGTTGCCGCCCGCCGGGGAAGAGGACGTCGGGCTTGATGGAGCGGTTGAAGCCGCTCGCGATCGTGCTGAGCGGGCTCGGCAGCCGCGCTCCTCGCAGAAGGTCGACGCGGCGGTCCCCGTTAATCAATGAAGAGCCGTCGGCATGGACCGCGCCGACGGTGAGGACGTTCATGGCCTCGGCCGGGGAGAACGGCCGGCGGTCCACCTGAGCAGAGCGGAGCGCCTCCAGGGTGCGAGCGATCATCACGTCGTTCGACACCTTGCTCAGGTCGGCCGTGTCGAGGGCGAGTTCGATCGCGTCCCCTTGGTTGCCAGCGCTGACGAGGAACGGCAGTTTGTACTTCCACGCCAGCCAGTCGAGGAGCCGAGCGAGCGGACTCAGTTGGCGGTAGAAGGGCTGCCAATTGTTCCCCAGCGAGAGGTTCACGACCCTGACGCTGGGAGCCTCGGAGACGATGCGCAGCACCGCTCTGTGCACCACGTCTACCAGGAGGCTATCGTCCGGCGTCTTCTCCCAAACATTCTTGTTGAAGTCTTCGTGAGGCAAAAAAATCGGGCGGACGTAAACCTGCCGGGGCAGTGGGTCGCCGGCCGCGCTGAGGTCGCCCCGCACGATCAGGGAGGCCATGCTCGTTCCGTGAAGCTGCTGATACGGCTTGTAGCGGGAGGCGTGATCGTCCTGGTCGTCGATGCGCAGGCGCCCGTCGAGGATCTCGTGGCGGTGGAGGGGCACACCGTCGAGCAACGCGACGACCGGGTCGCCCTTCGGCATCGCCGCCGGCTTACCACCCTTGGAGGCGGTGCCGCACTCATCGCTCTTCGCCGGCGCGCGGCCGCCAATCTGCGACTGGCCGTGGGGGCGGAAGAACATCACATCCTCGCAGCGCAGGAGTTCCGAGTAGCTCTCCTTCATGATCTGCTTCACGGTCTCACGAATCCGCGTGGCGGGCAGTTCCGCCAGCACGCCGTAGTAGAGGATGTCGGGGATAAGCGCCTGCGAGATGCACTGGCCCCCGGCGCCCTCGATGAGGCGCCGGAGGTTGTCGTGCGCCGCCCGCCGCCGGCCGTCGTCGCTCCTGCACCAGAGTTCAACCTCGAAGCGGATGTTCCCGGTCTGATACTGGAGGTTCTCCTCCCAGTATTTCACCACGCAGGTCTCTTCGATCCGGTCTCGCGCGCTCCACCGGCGGACGTCCTTCAGGTGGATGAAGATGTTCTTGAAGGGGCCGAAGTTGTTCTGCGCCCGCTTGTCCGGGTCGGCATGCCAGGCGTCCCAGAGCGTGACGAGCCGCGTCATGGCCTGCTGGTTGCTCATCATGGCGTAGAGCCGCCGGCCGAGCTTCTTGGCGGCGTCCTTCTCGTCACAGAACCCGTTGGACGGGTCGCCGTCCTCAAGCTCAATTTCGGTCAGCCATTCCAGGCCCTCGACCTGGCTCGCGGCCTTCACGAGATTCTCGACCGACTCGCCGAGCGTCTCAAGGACGACGACCTGCTCGGGCTCCATGCCCTTGACCGATGTCGTCAGGTCCTGAAAGCTGTTCAGGATCTCGCGGAACTTCCGGTCGTGGCGCTCGCGCTGCTCGGCCGGGGTTGGCTTGATGAGAACGCCGCCACCTCCGCCGCGGACAGCGGGGGCGTGGGAGGACGACGCCGGAAAGAGGAGCAGAGGAAGCTCGGCCATCGGTGTAGGTCCCGTCAAGCGCCGCTCACTCTCCCTCCTTTGGGCGGAAGCGGTGCTGCCACTGGTTGAGCCGCTGTTGGATGATCTTCTTCACGCTCGCATCGGGGAGGGCTAATACATATCTCCGCGAAACGTCGGTGATGAAGTCTTCGAGCTCCGAGAACGTCGCGCCTTTGAGCTTCTCGGCCAGGGCCTTCGGGGAGGGCTCCAGCGAGAATTGCAGGCGGCCCTCAGCGGCCGTGAAGTAAGTCTCGATGTCTTTGGTGGAGGGGCGAGGGAGCTCGAGCCTCAACTGGAAGCGCCGCCAGACGGCGCGGTCGAGGAGCTCCGGGTGATTTGTCGCGGTTACTACAACCACGTGGCTCGGGAGGCTGTCGATCTGGAGCAGGAGCGAGCTGACAACTCGCTTGATCTCGCCGGTCTCGTGAGCATCTCCGCGTTCCTTCCCGACTGTATCGAACTCGTCGAAGAACAGGACGCACGCGCGCGTGCGGACGTAGTCGAACAACTTGGCCAGGCGCGAGGACGTCTCGCCCAGGTAGCTCGCGATCAGCCCGTCGTAGCGGGCGACAACGAACGGGACGGCAAGGGCGTGTGCGATCCCCTCTGCAAGAGACGTCTTGCCGTTGCCGGGTTCGCCTGCGAGCAAGATTTTGTGCCGGGGCTCGAGGCTGTATGACGCCAGGAGGTCGCGCCGATGTTGCTCCTCGATCAGTTCGCGGACGGCGGTCTGGGCGTCTTCGGGCAGGACGAGGTCCTCGATTGCCCGCCGCGGCACGAGTTCGTGGTAGAGGTCGCTCGACATCGCGGGCGAGGCCGGCTGGAGCGGCCGCGGCGCGTGGCCGTTCCTGTGGATCGGGGTGGCGGCCTGGGATAGGCGCTCGGCGAGGACGTCGTGATTCTTACCGCGCTCCTCGGCTATCAATAGGTCAACGACCTTCCGGAACTGCGAGGTGTCGCCGGAGGTGCCTGCCTTCACAAGATTTATGAGCAGGTCTGACCTTGCCATGAGTCCCCATCTCGACTCTTTCGACGGCCGGGCGCTTCGCTCGGACGATGCCACGAACCACGAAAAGCGACAAGGGCAACTCCACCCGGCCGCGCTTTGGGTAGTCCAGAGGGCCGCGCCCCGCCGACGTCTCGCCGTCATCTGTTTATTCTATGGACTCAACCTCGTTCTTTGCAGCATGAGAACGGGTGTCCACTTGCCCATTCTACCTGACCGCGCGGCGTCATTCTAGGTTCGCAGCGACCGCGTCACCGTGGGACAGCCGGCAATACCGTTCTGCCTGGACTTGCTGCCGCTCAGGCGTAGACCAACCGCAGATCCACTGGCCGAAAAACCGGCGGATAGGGCCAGACTTCCGGCCGCACGGAAAAGCGGCCAAAGCGGGCAAAACAGGCCACCAGGACACGCCCGCCGATTGCGGCCACTCTCTAATACCGCTTGTTTTCGTGCATATTTTGCACACCGTGCCTGGACGACGTCACTTCTGCATCGGCAAGTAGCCGCTTCTGCATCGGCAAGTGATCGGGCGCTACGCCTATTGCCGTGGCACCGCGATCCCTTCGCGTGGCACTACTCCCGTTCGCCGTCCTCGAAGGCTTCGGGCCGGTCTTGCGTCAACGAGAACCCTCCCATACGGCGCGTCGTCCTAGCGGTTCAGTGCGAGGCCGACTGCCCCTGCGGCGAGGATGACCAGCGGCTCCGGAATCTTCTTCCCGAAGACCAACGCGGCCAGCGCCGCCAGGGCGACCAACGCGGTGGTCAGGTCGGTGACGGCTTGTTTGCTCAGGAGGAACGCCGCCCCGGTGATAGCCCCCACGGCGGCAGCCGTGACACCCTGGACAAACGCCTTGATCTGCCGGTTTTGGGCGAAACGGCGGTAGAACGGTGCCAGCACCACGACGAACAGGTAGCACGGCAGGAACACGCCCGCCGAAGCCGCCGCCGCCCCGACTGGCCCCGCGACGAGGTAGCCGATGAACCCCGCCGTGATGATGACCGGCCCCGGCGTAATCATGGCCACCGCCACCGCGTCGAGAAACTGCTGCTCATTCAGCCAGTGGTAGTCATCGACGACCCCCCGCTGAAGAAACGGGACGATGGCCAACCCGCTGCCGAAGACGAACGCGCCGGCTTTGGTGAAATACCAGAGGACCGTCCACAGCGTCATACCATCCGCGGAGCCTTTCAGGCCGGTCAGGAGCCATCCCCATTCCGTGGGCAAAACGAACCCCAAGGCCCGACCCCTGAAACGCGGGGGTGCCCGGACGAGAAGAACCACCATACCGCCCAGAAGGAACACCCAGACGAGTTCCGACTCGGTAAGAGCCGTCACAAAAGCACTGGCGACGAAGATCGGCCAGAGCAGCCGGTCCTTTGCCACCGTCCTGCGGACGAGCGTGAAGGCGCTCCGGACCAGGATGGCGACGACGGCGGCCCTGACCCCGTGGAACACCCCCTGCATCCACCACAACCCCCCGAAATGCAGGTAGAGGGCCGCGAGCGCCAGGACCATGAGGAACGACGGCCCGATGAAGGCCATGCTGACGAGGGTGGCTCCGAGGGTCCGGGCGCGTATCCAGCCCAGGTACATGGCGAGTTGGGCGGCCAGCGGGCCGGGACACAACTGCGCGAACGCCAGCCCCTCGACGTAGTCCGGCCCGGAAACCCAGCGGCGCTTCTCGACGAGGTCGCGCTGCATGGAGGCGGCCAGGGCGATGGGGCCGCCGAAGCCGAAAGTTCCTAATCGGAGGAAGTAAAGCAGAAACTCCCTCAGAGTGCAGGCCACCGTGACGGGGACGGTTTCCTCGGGGTTCTTGGTCGTGGCCCCTCCGCCGGCGTTTGTGTCGGCGTCCTCGGTCATGGCCGTCCTCCCGGCACGGTTTCCCTCCGGGCAGAAGCCCTCGGCCTCGTTTCCGTTCCTGGAATTCTCCCATCAGCGTTTGTGGTTCCGCGCCGTTCCAGGCGTGGCACGTCACCAGCCAGGCCCGGCGTGCCCGTCCCTCACTTGCCCGGGTTTTTCACCGCGAACGAATCGAACGACGTCTGGGCGTCGGCCTTGGTCCACAGGCCGACCTTGCCCGCCTTGGCGATCGAATCGTCCTTGACGTCGAGGTGCTTCTTGCCGTCGAGGAAGCACTCGATGTGATCGCCAACTTGCTTGATCTTCAGCGTGTGCCACTCGCCGGCCGGAACCTTCACCTCGGCGTCCTGGAACTCCGCGCTGCGCTTCCCGGCGACGACCTTGTAGACGCGGAAGTTGTCCTCCAGCGGGTTCATGCGGGCGACGTAGTAGTTGTTGGCGTCCTGGTAGCGCCAGACGATGCCGCCGCCCTGATCTTTCTTGCCCTTGTTGGCCTTGAACGCCACGCTCGCCTCGACGTCTTTGAAGTCGGTGTCGTCAACCACGCACAGGTTGAAGATCGAGCCGCCACTCTCGGCGGTCTGCGCCAGCGCGAAGCCACTCTGGGACGGCGCGGTGTCGTCGGCGACGATCTTCCAGTCGCTGCCGTCGCCCTTGCCGGTCTTGTCGCCCTTCCAGCCTGTCGGCACCTTGCCGAGGTCGCCCTTGTCGAACTTCAAGGTGAGCGGCTTGTCGCCGGCGGCCAGGAGGACCGTCGCGGCCAGGAAAGCCGCCGCTGTCGTGAGGACTCGGTGCATGACGTGTCTCCTTCGTGAGAACGGAACCCGTGACGACTCCGCCGTTCGGGCGGGAAAGGGGGCGCGAGCCTTTGCTCGTCACCGCCAGTCGTGGTACGAGAAGCGGTGCCGCCTTGCAAGAGCGATGTATCGCCCGATCGCCGTCGCCATCCTCATCCGCTCGGGGTAGGATGAGCAAGGCTTCGGGCCGGTCTTGCGTCAACGAGAACCCTGCCATGCGTCGCGTCCTCCTCGGCGTTTCCGTCCTCACTTTCACCGCCGGCTGCGGCGACCGTCTCGCCGAGTCGTCGTCCGCCCCCGCCGCGTCGGCGCCGCCGGCCGTGACGCTCGTGTCGCCGAAGCGCTACGCCGTCCGCCGCGCCGTCGAGCAGCCGGGCTCCGTCCGCGCCTTCGAGGAAACGCTGCTCGTCGCCAAATTGCCCGGCTACGTCCGAACGCTGCACGCCGACATCGGCCAGCGCGTCAAGGGGCCGCGCTTCGACTCGTCCGGCCAGGAGGCCGCGCCCGGCGAACTGCTCGCGGAACTCGCCATCCCGGAGACGGTCGAGGAGTCGCGGGAGAAACAGGCGATGGTGCGCCTCGCCGCGGCGCAGGTCGAGCAGGCGCGCAAGGCGTTGGCGGCGGCCGAGGCCGGCGTGACGTCCGCCGAGGCGTCGGTCGCCGAGGCGAAGGCGGGGTTAGGCCGTACCCAGGCGCTGGTCGACCGCTGGGAGTCGGAGTCGAAGCGCGTCGCGGGCATGGTGCAAAGCGGCGCCCTCGACGCGGGGACCGGCGACGAGACGCGCAACCAGTTCCGCTCCGCCGTCGCGGCGCGCGACGAGACGCGCGCCCGCGTCGCCAGCGCCGACGCCGGCGTACGCAAGGCCGCCGCCGACCGCGACAAGGCCGTCGCCGACGTCAGCGCCGCCGACGCCCGCCTCGATGTCGCCCGTGCCGACGCCCGCCGCCTCGAAGCGCTCGTCCAGTACACCAAGGTGCGCGCCCCCTACGACGGCGTCGTCACGCACCGCCACGTCAACACCGGCGACTTCCTCCAGCCGGCCGGCAAGGGCGCCGGCGTGTTCACCGTCGCCCGCCTCGACCCCGTGCGCGTCGTCGTCGACGTCCCCGAGGCCGACGCGGCGCTGGTCCACGACAAGACGCCGGTGAAGCTCGTCGTTCAGGCACTCGGCGGGGCGGAATTGTCGGGGACGGTGACGCGCACTTCGTGGTCGCTTGACCCGGCGGCGCGGACGCTGCGGGCCGAGATCGACCTGCCCAACCCCGGCGAGCGCCTGCGCCCGGGAATGTACGTCTACGCGCGCATCACCGCGGAACTGCCCGAGACGTGGGCGTTGCCATCGGCGGCGGTCGTCAAGCAGGGCGAGGCGACGGTTTGCTTCCGCGTCGAGGGCGGCAAGGCGGTGCGGCTGCCGATTCAGACGGGGCGGAGCGACGGGCAGTTCACGCAGGTGCTGAGGAAGCAGAAGCCCGGCTCGGCCGAGTGGGAAGACGTCGCCGGGACCGAGGTCGTTGCCTCTCAGGCTGCCGGGCTCAGCGACGGGCAGACGGTGCAAGCGCCGTGAGCCGCGCGTGCGAAGCCGCAAGCGGCCGGGAAATCTATCACTGGGAGTCATTGCCGATGTCCGCCGTGCCGCTCGCGAAGGTCGCCGTCCACCTGCGCCCCGAGGACAATGTCGCCGTTGCCGCCCGCAATCTGCCGCCCGGCTTCGAGGTCGCGCACGACGGCCACACCCTTGCCGTCGCCGGCCGCGTCGGCCTCGGCCACAAGTTCGCCCTGCGGCCGATCGCCAAGGGAGAAGCGGTCCTCAAGTACGGCCAGGTGATCGGCTTCGCGAGCGCCGACATCGCTCCGGGGGACCACGTCCACGTCCACAACGTCGCCGCCGACGCCTTCGAGCGCGACTATGCCTTCTGCCGCGACTGCCCGCCGCCGCCGCCGAAGGCCGAGCCGCGTACCTGGATGGGCTACGACCGCGGCGCCGACCGCGCCGACCCGTTCCGCTACGGCACGCGCAACTTCATCGCCATCATCAGCACCGTCAACTGCTCGGCCAGCACGAGCAAGTACATTTCCGAGAAGATCCGCGCCAGCGGCCTGCTCGACAAGTACCCGAACGTCGACGGCGTCGTGCCGGTGACGCACAAGGCCGGCTGCGCCATGCAGTACGGCGGGGCGGACCACAAGCAGCTCGACCGCACCCTCGCCGGCTTCGCCAAGCACGCCAACGTCGCCGCCTACATCATCGTCGGCCTCGGCTGCGAGACCGGGCAGGCGGTCCACCTCGTCGAGGGCGAGGGGCTTATCCAACTCAACGGGTCGAAAAAGAAGCCCATCGTGCTGAGCATCCAGGAGTGCGGCGGCATCCGCAAGACCGTCGACGCCGGCGTGCGGGCCGTCGCCGAACTGCTGCCCCGCGTGAACGACGTCCGCCGCGTCGCGCTGACGGCGGACAAGATCCTGCTCGGCACCAACTGCGGCGGCTCCGACGGCAACAGCGGCGTGACGGCGAACCCGGCGCTCGGCGCCGCCAGCGACCTGCTCGTCGCCCAGGGCGGCACCAGCGTCATCGGCGAGACGCCGGAGATCTACGGGGCGGAACATCTGCTGACGCGCCGCGCCGTCAGCCGCGCCGTCGGCGAGAAGCTGGTCGAGCGCATCAAGTGGTGGGAGTGGTACACGAGCCTCTTCGGCACCGAGATCAACAACAACCCGTCGCCGGGCAACAAGGAGGGCGGGCTGACGACGATCTATGAGAAGTCGCTCGGCGCCATCGCCAAGGGCGGCTCCACGGCGCTGACGGACGTCGTCCACTACGCGGAGCCGGTACGGGCGAAAGGCTTCGTCGTGATGGACACGCCGGGGTACGACCCGGTGAGCATGACGGGCATCGTCGCCGGCGGGGCGAACGTGCTGGTGTTCACGACGGGGCGCGGCTCGGTGTTCGGCTGCAAGCCGGCGCCGTCGATCAAGGTGGCGACGAACACGCCGATGTACGAACACATGATCGACGACATGGACGTCGACGCCGGGACGGTCCTCGCCGGTGAGCCGGTGGAGGCGGTCGGCCGGCGGATCTTCGAGGAGATTCTGGCGGTGGCGAGCGGGAAGAAGACGAAGAGCGAGATCAACGGCGTCGGCGAGGAGGAGTTCGCGACCTGGGCCATCGGGCCGACACTGTGACGGCCCGCTCGACCGGCGGTTGTACGGGGGGGTATCCGCGGCCTTCTTCATGCCCTGTATTCACGGAGGAAGCGCCGGTCGAGCCAGTCTTTGAGACGAAACGCCAGGCGGCCGTGCCAGTGGAAACCGCCCCACGTCGCCAGGCCGGTGCCGTCGCCGAGGTTCAGGACCAACAGGTATCGCTGCTGGGGCCGGAAACGTCTCAGGGACCGCCCTTCCAGCGTCGCCAGCAGGTTGTGGAACAGCACCGGCGCCTCGCGGATGGCGTAGACGCCGACCTTCGCCAGTTCCTTCCCCTCCACCGCCACGCAGTCGCCGCCGCCGAAGACGCGCTCGTCGGCCGGCGAACGCAAGAAGCCGTCGACCAGGAGCGCCCCCGTGTCGTCGACCGGCAGGCCCGAGTCGCGCAACAGGCGCGGCGGCTCCAGGCCGACGGCGTGGATCAGCACGTCGTAGGAGACGCGCCGGCCGTCCTCTGTCCAGACCGCGTCCGCCTCCACACGCGCCACGGCGGACCGCGTTTGTATCAGGATGCCGCGTCGCGCCAGGCCGTCGCGCACCGCCGCCGCCGCCGCAGGGGTGAGTTGCGGCAACACGTCGTCGCCCGACGCCAGCACGGTGACGGCGACCACTCCGCCGCGTGCCCGCGCCAGCGCCTCGACGTTGGCCGCGACCTCGCACGCCGTCGCCCCGCCGCCGGCGACGACCACGCGCACCGGCGCGGCCGCGTGCCGAAACCGCCCTTCCAGGTCCTCGCGCACGCGCCAGAGATTGCGGATCGGCTTCACCGCGTAGCCGTGTTCGGCGGCGCCGGGGACCGCCGCCAGCGGCACCTCGCTCCCCAGGTTGAGCGACAGCACGTCGTAGCGCAGCGGCTCGCCCTGTTCCAAGAAAACCGCCCGCGCCGCCGGGTCGATCTTGATAACGAGGTCGCGGACGAAGCGGCCGCCGCCGCGCCCGACGAGGACGCCGACGTCGACCCGGTCGAGCGACGGCGGATACGCGCCGCCGAGGACGCCCGTCGCCAGGCCGGAGTACCAGAAGTCGTCGGGCGCCACCAGGACGACGTCATAGCCGCGCTTCGTGAACGCGGCGGATCTCTTGAGCGCATAGAGATGCGCGTGGCCGGCGCCGACGAGCAGGGCGAGGGGAGGGCGTCGCGGCATATTTGGCATGAGGTTTGCTCTAATTACACAGATCAGTTCGCGAGGGTTTTTCGAGACCGTGCCCCGCGCGGGGCGGGAGGGCGTCATGACCGTGTGGGACTTTCTCGTGCTCCTCGTCGTCGCCGGCCTGTGCGGAGGGCTGGGGCAGGCGATCAGCGGCTCGTCGCGTGGTGGCTGCCTCGTGTCGATCGCGCTCGGGTTCATCGGCGCCCTGTTCGGCATGTGGATCAGTCGTGCCCTCGACTTGCCGGAACTCCTTTCCCTCCGCGTCGGCGATACGGTCTTCCCCGTCGTCTGGTCCATCATAGGCGCCGCCCTGTTCGTCGCCGTCCTCGCCCTGTTCACGCGGCGGCGCGTCGTCTACCGGCCGTGACCCCGCTCGCGGGGCGCTCGTTACACAAGCCCCCATCCCGACGGCTCCCGACAACGTCTTTCCAAGGGGGCGCGATTGTGGTCCAATCAGCGCGGGCGCCTCGCTTTACCATCACTTCGCCGCACCAGAGGGTCGTTGCCATGTCAGGAACGTGGAGAATCAGAGCGCTGGGATCGACCCTGGCCCTGGGGATGGTCGCTTTCATGCTCCTCGCCGCCGACAAGACGCCGCTCCCCGAGCGCCGCGAGCAGTTGCGCAAGGTGTTCCAGGCCGGCAATTTCAAAGACGCCTACGAGGGGTTGCGTCCCCTCGCGCTCGACCCGAAGAACGACGGCGCCGAGGTCGGCAACGACCTCACCCTCGGGCTCGCGTGTCTGCAAAACCTCGGCCGCGTCGACGAGATCGACGACTTCCGCGAGGCGGTGATCGCCGCCCACAAGGACAACTGGCGCCTGCTGGAGACGGCCGCGCAGAGCCTCGCCCAGGGCCAGCACGCCGGCACCATCGTCGCCGGCAAGTTCTACCGCGGCCAGCACCGCGGCAACGCCCGCTTCGTCGGCACGATGGAGCGCGACCGCACTCGCGCGCTGCAACTGATGCAACAGGCGCTGGCGCTGACGGCGAAAGACAAGGACCACGCCGCCGTCGCCGCTTTCGACCTCCACTTCGCGAGTCTGCTCGTCAACGGCGCCGGCTATCACGACTCCTGGCGGTTGCAGTATCTCACCGACCTGACGCAGCTTCCCGACTACGAGGACGGCTACAACCCCAGGCAGTGGCGCGGCGGCGGCGACACGCGCGGGGCGCCGGTCGACGAGCAGGGCAACCCCGTCTTCCACAAGCTGCCGAAGAGCTACGAGGCGGCGCAGACCGACGGCGAGCGCTGGCGCTGGATGCTCGCCGAAGCCGCCCGCCTCGACCCCAACCGCCTCAACGAGACGGAGACCGCCTTCGCCGACTTCCTGCGCGGCCAGTTCGGCGAGCAGACGATGGCCCAGTTCGGCTGGCGGCCGCGCGACGAGGACGACGACAAGAAGGACGCGAGCGGCACCTACGCGCTGCACACCCTCGGCGACGACGAAACCATCGCCCGCCTCGCCACCGGCATCAAGCGCTTCAAGCTGCCCGACGAGTACAACTGGATCGTCATCTACCGCCGCGTCGCCGGTCGCGGCAAGAGCCCGCAGGGTGAACACGCCCGCGACACGCTCGCCTCGACCTTCGAGGACCGCCGCCAGTACGTCAAGGCGGTCGAGGCGTGGAAGGACGCCGTCCGCGAGTACGGCGCCGGCGCCAACAACCATCGGCAGAGCCGCCTCGACCAGCTCGTCGGCAACTGGGGCCGCATCGAGTCCGGCGGCGCCGCGACCGCCGGCCGCAAGGCGACCGTCGACTACCGCTTCCGCAACGGCACCAAGGTCACGTTCGCGGCCCACGCCGTCAAGGTCGACAAGCTCCTCGCCGACGTGAAGAGCTACCTCAAGAGCAGTCCGGGACAACTCGACTGGAACAAGTTCAATATCCAGAACATCGGCCATCGCCTCGTCGACGAGGGGCAGGCGCAGTACCTCGGCGACAAGGTCGCCTCGTGGGACCTCGACCTGAAGCCGCGGCCGAACCACGTCGACGACCGCGTCACCGTGACGACGCCGCTCCAGAAGGCCGGCGCCTACCTGCTGACGGCGACGATGGCTGGCGGCAACACCAGCCGCGTGATCGTTTGGGTCAGCGACAGCGTCCTCGTCCGCAAGCAGCTCGACGGCCAGACGCTCTACTACGTCGCTGACGCGGCGAGCGGGCAGCCGGTCGCCAAGGCCGACGTCGAGTTCTTTGGCTGGAAGCAGGTGCAAATCCAGCCGAACAAGCCGCAGTACCGCGTCGACACGGTCGCCTTCAAGCAGGCCGCCGACGCCGACGGCCAGGTGATTCTCGGACTGGATAAGGTGCCGAACGACCACCAGTGGCTCGTCATCGCCCGCCAGGGGGACCGCCTCGCCTACCTCGGCTTCTCGCACATTTGGTACGGGCGCCAGTACGACCAGGAATACAACCAGACGAAGGTGTTCGCGATCACCGACCGCCCCGTCTACCGGCCCGAGCAGACGGCGCAGTTCAAGTTCTGGGTGCGCCACGCCAAGTACGACCAGGCCGACACCAGCGACTTCGCCGGCCAGTCGTTCACGGTGCAGATCAACAACCCGCGCGGCGAGAAGGTCTTCGAGAAGGCGTTCACCGCCGACGAGTACGGCGGCCTCGCCGGCGAATTCCCCCTGTCGAAGGGGGCCATGCTCGGCGCCTATCAACTCTTCGTCGTGAATCACGGCGGCGGTAGTTTTCGCGTCGAGGAGTACAAAAAGCCCGAATTCGAGGTGAAGGTCGAGGCGCCGACGGAGCCGGTGCGCCTCGGCGAGAAGATCGAGGCGACGGTGCAGGCGAAGTACTACTTCGGCGCCCCGGTGACGAGCGCCAAGGTGAAGTACAAGGTGACGCGCACGGCCCATACGGAGCGCTGGTATCCGCGCGGCGACTGGGACTGGCTGTACGGCAAGGGCTACTGGTGGTTCGCCGCCGACTACGCCTGGTTCCCCGGCTGGAACGACTGGGGCTGTCTGCGGCCGGTGCCGCCGTGGTGGGGCCGCGGCTTCGCGCCGCCGGAAGTCGTCGCCGAGAACGAGGCGGCGATTGGCGCCGACGGGACGTTGAAGGTCCCCATTGATACGGCCGCCGCGAAGGCGCTGCACGGCAACGAGGACCACGAGTACACGATCACCGCCGAAGTGGTCGACGAGTCGCGCCGCACCATCGTCGGCACGGGCAAGGTGCTGGTGGCGCGCAAGCCGTTCAAGGTGTTCTCGTGGGTCGACCGCGGCCACTACCGCGCCGGCGACACCGTAAAGGCCAGCTTCCGCGCCCAGACGCTCGACGGCAAGCCGGTGCAGGGCGAGGGCGAACTGACGCTCTTCAAAGTGAGCTATCCCGACGGCACGCCGAGCGAAAAGGCCGTCGAGACGTGGAAGCTCGCCACGAACGAGGAAGGGCAGGCGAAGCAGCAATTGAAGGCGGCGGAGCCGGGGCAGTATCGGCTGTCGTACCGCGTGACCGACGCGAAGAAGAATACCATCGAGGGCGGTTACCTCTTCACCGTGCGCGGCGAGGGGACCGCCGCCAAGGAGTTCCGCTTCAACGACCTGGAGTTGGTGACCGACAAGCGCGAGTACGCCCCCGGCGAGAAGGTCAAGCTGCTCGTCAACGTCAACCAGAGCGACGCGGCGGTACTGCTGTTCGTCCGCGCCGCCAACGGCATCTGCCTGCCGCCGAAGGTGCTGCGCCTCCAGGGCAAGAGCGTCGAGGAAGAGATCGCCGTGATTCAGAAGGACATGCCGAACTTCTTCATCGAGGCGCTGACCGTCGCCGACAGCAAGGTGCATTCGGAGGTGCGCGAAGTCGTCGTGCCGCCGGAAAAGCGCGTCGTCAACGTGGAGGTGTTGCCTTCGCAGACGGAGTACAAGCCGGGCCAGAAGGCGACGGTGCAGGTCAAGCTGACCGACATGAACGGCAAGCCGTTCGCCGGCACGACGGTGGCGACCGTCTACGACCGCAGCGTCGAGTATGTCTCCGGCGGCTCGAACGTGCCGGAGATTCGCGAGTTCTTCTGGAAGTGGCGCCGCCAGCACCACCCGCAGAGCGAGGCGAGTCTGAATCACTGGTTCGGCGAGTTGCTCAAGCGCGGCGAGGTCGGCATGGGCCACCTCGGTGCCTTCGGCGAGGGCGTCGTCGAGGAGGTCAGGCAGGCCGGGGGCGGCATGGCTTTTGGGAGGGCCGGTAAGGGGATGGGGGGGCCGGGCGGGCCGGGCGAAGGCGCCGCCTTGCGAAGCTTGTCCTCTACGAGAGACGGCGCTGGGATGGCGCCGGCGGCGATGGCGCCGGCGCCGATGGAGGCGAAGGATGGGAAAGACGCCGACAACTTCGCCGGCGACAAGCAGAAGCGCGCCGAGGCCGGCGGCGACGGCCCGCCGCAAGGTCCGGAGCCGACGGTGCGCCGCAACTTCGCCGACACCGCCTTCTGGTCCGCGGCACTGACGGCGGGTCCGTCGGGCGTCGCCGAGTTCACGCTGACCATGCCGGAGAACCTCACCGGCTGGAAGGTGAAGGCGTGGGCGATGGGCCACGGCACCAAGGTCGGCCAGGGCGAGGCCGAAGTCACCACCAAGAAAGACCTCCTGGTGCGCTTGCAGGCGCCGCGCTTCTTCGTGCAGAAGGACGAGGTCGTTCTGTCGGCCAACGTCCACAACTACCTCAAGGGCGAGAAGCTGGTGAACGTCGCCCTGGAGCTGGAAGGCGGCACGCTCGTCGCGACCAACAGCCTGACGACGCGGGTGACGATCCCGCCGGGCGGCGAGAAGCGCGTCGACTGGCGCGTCAAGGTGCAGTCCGAAGGCTCGGCGGTGGTCCGCATCAAGGCGATCACCGACACCGACAGCGACGCGATGGAGATGCGCTTCCCCTGCCACGTCCACGGGATGCTCAAGACCGAGTCCTACGCCGGCGTCATCCGCCCCGACAAGGATACGGCCCGCGTCGAGTTGACCGTGCCGGCCGAGCGGCGCGTCAACGAAACGCGCCTGGAAGTGCGCTACTCGCCGACCTTGGCCGGCGCCCTCGTCGACGCCCTGCCGTACCTGGTCGAATATCCCTACGGCTGCACGGAACAGACGCTCAACCGCTTCCTGCCGACGGTCGTCACGCAGCGCGTCTTGCAGCGGATGAACGTCAACCTGAAGGACATCGAGAAGAAGCGGACGAACCTCAACGCCCAGGAGATCGGCGACGACAAGGAGCGGGCGAAGGGCTGGAAGCGCTTCGAGCGCAACCCGGTCTTCGATGAGGAGGAGGTCAAAAAGATGACGCTCGCCGGCGTGCAGGCGCTGCAAGGGATGCAGCTGTCCGACGGCGGCTGGGGCTGGTTCTCCGGCAGCGGCGAGCAGTCGTGGCCGCACACGACGGCGGTGGTCGTCCACGGCTTGCAGATCGCCCGCGAGAACGACGTCGCCCTCGCCCCCGGCGTCGTCGAGCGCGGCCTGGAGTGGCTGAAGAACTACCAGAAAGCCGAGCTGCAAAAGCTGCGTAACTTCGCGCCGAAGACGATCCCGTACAAGGAACACGCCGACAACCTCGACGCCTTCGTCTACATGGTGCTGTACGACGCCGGCGTCGACAGCGACGAGATGCGGGCGGCGCTGTACCGCGACCGGACGGACCTGTCGGTCTACGCCAAGGCGATGTTCGGCCTGGCGCTGGCGAAGCAGCCGTTGCAGGTCGAAAAACTGCAAATGATCCTCAAGAACATCGAACAGTTCCTCGTCCAGGACGACGAGAACCAGACGGCGTACCTGAAGCTGCCGGCGGGCAACTCGTGGTGGTACTGGTATGGCGACGAGACGGAGGCCAACGCCTACTACCTCAAGCTGCTGGCGCGCACCAGCCCCAAGGACGAGAAGGCGTCGCGGCTGGTGAAGTACCTCCTCAATAACCGCAAGCACGCGACCTACTGGCGCAGCACGCGCGACACGGCGGTCTGTATCGAGGCGATGGCCGACTACCTGAAGGCGAGCGGCGAGGACAAGCCGGACATGACCGTCGAAGTGTGGCTCGACGGCAAGAAGCACAAGGAGGTCAAGGTCGACGCGACGAACCTGTTCACGTTCGACAACAAGATGGTCCTGGCCGGCGACGCGGTCGACACGGGTCGCCACGTCCTGGAGCTGCGCCGCAAGGGCACGGGGCCAGTTTACTTTAACGCCTACCTGACGAACTTCACGCTGGAAGACCCCATCACGGGCACCGGCCTGGAGGTGAAGGTGAACCGCAAATATTACAAACTCACGCGGGTCGACAAGTCGGTGAAGGTGTCCGGCGCCCGCGGCCAGACGGCCGACCAGAAGGTTGAGAAGTACGAGCGGAGCGAACTGGCGAACCTGGCGACGTTGAAGAGCGGCGACCTCGTCGAGGTCGAGTTGGAGATCGACAGCAAGAACGACTACGAGTACCTGCTGTTCGAGGACCCGAAGGCGGCGGGCTTCGAGCCGGTGCTGCTGCGCAGCGGCTACAACCCCAACGACATGGGGGCGTTCATGGAGCTGCGCGACGACCGGGTCTGCTTCTTCGCGCGGACGCTGGCGCGCGGCAAGCACAGCGTCGCCTACCGGCTGCGGGCGGAGATCCCCGGCACGTTCAGCGCCCTGCCGACGCTCGGCTACGCGATGTACGCGCCGGAGTTGAAGGGCAACTCGGACGAGATCAAGTTGACGATCAAGGACTGAGGGCCTGTTCGGCAGCCTGTCGGGGGGTGTCACGAAAAAGGCGGTGCCTGTGACACCCCGGTGACACCCCCTGACACCCCCACACACGACTGTTACACCCTGCCACAAGGACAGGCCGTGCGAGGCTAGAAGAACGGGGCTGGCTCTTTCTTGGAAAAGAGCCAGCCCCGCCGCATTTCCTTGTACGGCGTCGCTCCTCATGCTAGAGTGGGCGTCCAGGACGCTAATGGCGCCCTCGATCTCCGAGGAGCGCCAAAGCAGTCACGACGCGACTTCCCTTTCTCTGAGGTGTGGCTCATGACGAACACAGTCCGACGGCTCCTGGGATTTCTCTGGCCGGACGTGAACCGCGCGCCGCGGCGCCGCAAGTCACGCCCCGTCGTCCCGTACCTCGAGGCGCTGGAGCCGCGCACCTGCCCGGACGGCTACTGGGGCTGGAACGGCCCTGGAACTGGCGGCAACTGGTCCAACGCGACCGGCAACAACTGGAAGCACAACGGCTTTCTGGCGGGGGCCAACCAATACCCCGGCATGTTTGCCTCACAGTACGACTCGGTGATCTTCGGCGACTCGAACACGGGACCCGCGACCTTAGACGTGACGGTCGGCCCCATCCTCTCCCTCCAGTTTTCGGAATGGGACGACACCCTCACCCTGAATAACTCCCTGACAGTGACCGGCCGACAGGGCGTCTTCGACCTCAACGACGGTTCGATCATCCAGCTGGCCGCCAACGCCGCGTTAGCCCTCGTGGACCTCGGTCCTTTTCAGGGTCAGGCAAACTTCTGGTCCAACGGGACCATCACCGGCGCGGCGAATTCCTCTCTCAACGTCATCGGGTCTGAATTGACGATAAACCGGGCTCCCCCCCCTAACCCGGTGAAAGTCTACCTGGGAACGAATCTGGTCGTGCGGTCTTCCCCAAACACCGGGAACAAAGGCATCTTCACGCTCATCGACATGACAACTAACCTGATCCTCACGGGGACTGACAACTACATCTCCGTGGCCGGGGGAGGCATCATGCATCTCGACCAGATAATTGCGACCGACGGGCAACAGAATCAGGTGGGTGGTATCGCCCTGGGCATGGCTCACACGGGCAAACTCGCCGTGGAAATGACCGGCGACGCAGTACTGGCTCGAGGCGGGATCGCGACTGCCGGTGTGCCGGATCAAGTGAAAATCGGCGGCGCCGTGTACAACCGGGGTGGTCTCGTCGAAGTAAGTTACGGGACCATGCTGAACCTCACCGGCTCGGACGCCAACGGCTATGGCTACTGGCAAAAGACGGCTACAAGCGCCAAGCTGCAAGTGGACTCAGGTGCGAACCTCAACGCGGCCGGTACGTACCAGATCGACATCGGCACGGTGCAGTTGACGGCTCCCGCCGGAGGCGCCGCCGACGAGCTGGATGGCGGGGGCCTGGTGTTCGGCGACTCCAACACCTTCCTGACGGTCGTGGATTCGACACCGGGGACGCCGGGGACCGTCACCATCCAGGGATTCGTCAACCTGGCCCCGAACACCACCACGACGCTGAACTTCTCCGGCGCGAACAACACCGCCGACCTGTTGGACGTCAAGAACGGTTTCCTGACGCTCAACGGCAGCCTCAATTTGCGGGGCAAGGTGAAGCCGACTTCGCCCCTCAACTTCTTCGACAGCAGCGGGTCCGCCGCGGCTATCGTCGGGGCTTTCACGTCCATCACGGATAACCTCGGCGGCACGGATACGGGTCAGATCGTCACCAACAACCCGCAGCTGAAGTACTTCCAGGTGACTTTCCCGTAGCTCTTCTCCGCATGCGACGCGGGTGGCGAGGAGTTGTGGAACCACCGATGGTGCATCGCAACAACGGCCGGGGCGGTAGAACGGGAGTTGAAGCAAAATCCCCGTGACTACCGCCCTTGACTGTCTGAGGCGCACTGTACTCGGCAGTCTCGCCCTCGTCTCCTGGGCGGGGATCTCACTCCCCCTTAACCGAGAAAGTCTATGAAGACGCACTTCCTGGCGAGCATGGCTTTGTCCGGCCTTTTCGTCGGCGGGGGCCTAGCCGAGGAACCCCAACTTCGGGTTACCCTCCAGGGTCACACGGACTGGGTTCATGCCGTGGCCTTCAGCCCGGACGGCAAGTCGCTGGCCTCCGGCGCAAGAGATAAAAGCATCAAACTGTGGGACGTGGAGACGGGCAAGAACACTGCCACCTTCACAGGACACACGAGCGCTGTCTGGTCACTGGCGTTCAGTCCGGTCGGTAAACTGCTGGCTTCGGGCGGCACCAAAGACAAGAGCATCAAGCTGTGGGACGTGGCCGGGGGCAAGAATACCGCTACCTTGACGGGGCACAAAGGGAATGTTTGGTCTGTGGTCTTCAGCCCGAGCGGCAAGATGCTAGCCTCGGGGAGCGAGGATAATAGCATCAAGCTATGGGACGTGGCCGGCGGCAAGAATACCGCAACCTTAATGGGTCACGCCAGCTATGTGTGGTCCGTGGCGTTTAGCCCGGATGGGAAGACGCTGGCGTCGGTCAGTGCTGACGATACCATCAAGCTCTGGGATGTGGCGAGCGGCAAGAATACCGCCACGCTTCCGGGCACATTCGGCATGCGCTGCACGGTCTTCAGCCCGGACGGCAAGACCCTGGCGACAGGGGGCGGTGACGAGGCCATCAAGCTGTGGGACGTCGCCAGCGGCACGAACACGGCCACGCTCAAGGGGCACCCCGACTGGGTCTATTCCGTGGCGTTC
>JBBROG010000160.1:0-20384 GCA_038229635.1 Gemmatales bacterium | reverse complement strand
GGGTTCGCCCCTCACCCCCGACCCCTCTCCCCAAAGGGGAGAGGGGAGGAAGGCGAAGGGGCCGGGACATCCTCGCGGGTGTCTCGGCCCCTTCGCCTTTTGCCTCACCCGCGCCGCCCGCCCCTACCCCCCACTCGCACCTCCGCGACGTCCTTTTCCTCCCTCTTCTCGCGCCGGCGCCGGGCGAACGTCTCCCCATCGGCTAGACTTATCGCGGCAGGCACTCCGCCTGTCTCAGACGATTCGCCTCCGCTGAAAGGAGTCACCGATGAAAGCCTCGGCCTGCGCCGTCGCCGCCCTCTTCGCCCTCGGCCTGGCGTCTTCCGCCCGCGCCGACTACCCGCCGCCCTATCCCTACGCGTACCCCGCCCCCTACGCCCCCCGCTGCGCCCCGACCCTGTGCGGCTCGGCCTACTTCGCCGTCAACCCCTACGGCGCCGTCTACGGGCCGAACTACTACGTCCGGCCGCCGTGCCCGCCGTTCAACGGCCTGCTGCCGCTGCTCCAGCCGTACCCCTGCGCGGCGACGGCGGCGTCCCGGCAGCAGGCGCGGCCCGCCCCGGCCTTCTGCGGCCCGATGGCGCGCAGCCCGCGCGACTTCTTCATGTACGGGCAGACGAGCAATGACTTTTGAGAGGAAATGAGGGGCCGCTTGCGGCTTCGCAAGAGTGCGAAGCCGCGGGCGGCCCGTTACCCGACCTTCTTCCCTTCCAGCGCCTCGATCCGCCGCCGCAACTCCTCCGGCACCGCCACCTTTTTCCCCTCCCTGTAGTCGTAAGTAACGATCGTCCCCTGCCCCTCCGCTGCGACGGCGCCGAGGTGGTGGCTGACGACGCGGTGCTCCAGTTGGAAGCGGTCCTCCTCGACGTTGACGACCCGCGCCGTCACGGAGACCGTGTCCGGGTAGGTGAGCGGCCGGCGGAAGCGGGCCTGCGTCGCCGCCAGGATCGGCCCCACGCCGGTGTCGCGCTCGTAGTCGAACCAGCCGAGGCGGCGGACGTACTCCAGCCGGGCGTTCTCGAAGTAGCGGAAGTAGACCACGTTGTTGACGTGGCGGTACGAGTCCATCTCGCCCCAGACGACCGGCAACTCGACGACGACCGGAAAGCCGGCCAACAGCGCCGCCACGTCTTCGCCCTTGTCAGCCATTGCTTCTCTCCAGTTCTTTCAGGTAGTCGAGCGCCTCGTCCAGCGTGCCGACGACGGCGCCGGGCACGCGCCCCGCGTCGTCGAGTTCGCGGAGGAGCAGCAGGTCCTCGAAGTCGGGCGACGCCTCCAGTTCGCGGCGCAGCTTCCCCGGCAGCTTGCCGGCGCGGTAGTCGTGCGCGTCCATGTGGTGCGCGATGAAGAAGCGCGTGCGCTCGGTGAGGAGGCCGTCGAGCGCGTCGAGGCCGGCGGCGACGTGGTCGGAGCGGTCCAGCCCCTTGCCGACGTCGTGCAGGAGCGCCGCCAACAGGAATTCCTCGTCGTAGGCCCGGTGCTCGCGCGCCAGCTCGAACACCTGCAGCGAGTGGTACAGCACGTCCCCTTCCGGGTGGTACTTCGGCGACCCCTTCACCTGCTCCAGCGGCAGCAGAAGCATCCGAAACATCTGATAGGGATCGACGACGTCCTCCTTCGCTTGCAGCTCCCCGTCGAGGTTGATGCCGGGATATTCCTTCTCCAGCAGCTCTTCCAATTCGCGGATCGAGGCGCGCTCGATTGCCTTGCCGGTGACGGAACTCTTGAAGACGTAGTGCGCCTTGTCCTCGGCGTAGACAGTCAGCTCGAAGGGGTACTCGGCGAAGACGTGGACGTGGGTGAAGACGCGCGCCTCGCCGTGCTTGACGACCTGCTTCCGCTGCAGGTCGCACGAATAGCCCTCCTGCTCGAGCAGTTCGGTGAGGACGGCAGGGCTGTCGCAGAAGACGTGGATGTCGATGTCGGAGCCCTTGCGAACGTGTCCGGTCATGACGCTGCCGATGAGGCGCGGCCGGAACTGCCGCAACAGGCGCATGAGGCGCAGGGCGTCGAGGCGCATGTCGCGCAAGTGTTCGGTGCGGCGGCCGCCCTCGTGGATGCGCGCGAACACCTGGATCTGTTCGCGGATCTCGGCGTTGGAGGGAAGGTCTTCGGGCTTGACGCCGCCGCGGCAGAGGCGCTTGGCGGCCTTGCGCTTGGCGGTGAAGTACTCGGACTCGGCCCGCTCGTACATCAGGCGAGCGGCTTCCAGGGCGATGGCCTGGCGGAGCTTGGCATTAGGCATTCGTGAAGTGCGCCGTTATGAAGCCCATTGTGGTCGGCGCGGGGCTCAGGCGGGGGTCGCCACGAGGACATTATAGCGTCGTCGCGGCCGGGCGACAGAAAATGTCGCTGCCGTGACGTCCTCCGGGATGTACCGGGCGCGGCGGCAGGTGGAGTTGCTGTTCAAGCGGCCGGGCGCGCCGAGGGACTTACCATTCCGGCTCGAGCATCGTGCTCAGTTCGGCGTGGATCTGGTCCAACTCGGCGAGGCGGACGTGCAGGCAGTGCTGTCGCTCGCTGCTCTCGTCTTGCGGGACGGGGCTCGCCCGCCGCATCTCGGTGAGCTTGGTCTCAATGCCGGAGGTCGCGCCGTGCAGGTAATCCTCGACCTCCTGGCGGAAGTGCGTCACGGAGCGGTCGACCTCGGCGCGGACGTTTTTGAACAAATCGGACAGCAATTTCGATATGGCCGGCGTCAGCGACATCTTCAGGCGGCGCTTCACGTCGTTGCGCAGCGACGACGTCATGGTGTGCCGCGCGACCAGCCCGCCGAAGACGACCAGGGCGCCGACCGGGCCGACGGCGATGACGCTCGCCACCGTCAGCGCCAGCGTGGTGCCGATCGTGTAGGTGCCGATGCGCTGGAGCCGGTTGGCCAGGTCGTCCGGGTCGAAGTCGAGCGACACGGTCAGGCGCTCGGGCAGGCGCAGGCCGGTGAAGCGCGCGCTCAGGCGGGCGCCGATCTCGCCGAAGTAGTCGGTACAGGCGCTCAGAATGTCCTCGCGCGTCGCGACGAGCTGCTTCGCCACGGCGGCGAACTCCGGCCCCAGCCGCGTCGCCATCAGGTCGCGGATGAAGACCGGGATCGTCCCGGCCACGCGCTGGAGCTGGTCCCAGTCGTAGCCGTCGACGAGGCGCTCGATCTCGGCGGCAAGGTGGAGTTCCAGGCGGACCAGGGCGGTCGGGCTGAACGCCTCCATCGCGGCGTCGACGCGGCGCAGGCGCTGCTCCAGCGCTTGCAGGATCTGCCGCCGCTTAACCTCGCCCTGCGCCAGGGCGAGGCGGGTTTCCTCGATGCTGGCGGGCAAATCCTCCAGCCGCATCTTCAGCCCTTGCAGCTCCAGCAACACGCCGTTCATCAGGTCCTGGACCTGGGCGAGGGCCAGGCGGACGTTGCGGCCGAGGAAGTCCTTGCCGCGCGCGTTGATGAGGAAAGCGTGCAGCCCGTCGAGGAACTCCGGGAAGCCGCTCGCCTTGTACTTTATCTCGTCCGGCTCGGACCGGCCGAGCTGCGCCAGCCGCGCCGACACCGGGTAAATGGGCGGCAGGGGGATGCCGGCGAACTGCTCGATGGTCCGGCGCGTGTAGGCGACCGACTTCAGGCGCTCGCGCGGACTGAAGCGGTCGGTCTTGGTGACGACGAACAGGAAGCGCTGCACGTAGTCCTTGAGGAAGGCGAGGAAGTCGCATTCGCCGTGGCTGATGACCGGGTCGGTGTTGACGAGGAAGAGGACGGCGTCGGCCTTGTGAATGTGTTCGCGCGTCGCCTCGCCGTGCTCGGGGTTGACCGAGCCGATGCCGGGCGTGTCGACGAGGCAGATGCCGTCGCGCAGGAACGGCGCCGGCAGGCCGACATTCACCGTGTGGACGGCCGCGCCTTTCTCCTCGGGGACGGCCTCGGGGTCGAGGTCGACGTCGGCCAGCGACAGGCCGTTCGCCGCGACGCGCGTGTCGAAGGCGGCGGCGCGGCGCAGGAGTTGGAGGCGCTTTTGCCGCCCGTCGAGATCCTGACCGGAGGCGAAGGCGGCCAGCTCCTCGGGGGTGAGCCCTTCGCGCGTCGTGCCGTCTTTGAAAGTGACGGAGATGCGCTGCTCCGGGGCGTAGGAGATCACCGTGACGGCGGCGGTGGACGGTTCGAGGGCGGTCGGCAGAAGATCGGCCTGGTCGAGGAGGGCGTTGACGAGGGAACTCTTGCCGCGGCTGAATTCGCCGACGACGGCGAGGACGAAGGCGTTGTTGGCGAGCTTGTCGGCCGTGTTGCGGAGCAGGTCGCCGCGCGCCACCGTCCGCTTCTGGTGGGTGACGGTGCCGCCGTCCTCGTCCGCGAGTTCGGCGAGGCGCAGGAGGGCCGTGGCGGCGCGCTGGCGCAGTCCCCGGTGGTCCTGAAGTACGCTGGTCGTCGTCACGGCCGGGAGCCTCAACGCGGGCAACTTCGGCGATACCGGCATCCGTCCCCTTTCATCTATAGCGGTCGTGAGAAGGCGCCGCAACCCCGCGCCGCCCGCCGCTCGCGGCTTCGCAACCGTGTGAAGCCGCGAGCGGCGGCACCCGGTCACGGCAGTTTCCACTCGTCGTCGAAGAACCCGGCCGCGACGACCCGTCCCGGCGCCCGCGGCGACGGCGGCACGCCCACGTCGACCACCGCGTAGTCGGGCAGCTTCGGCACCTGACGCGCGTTATTGAGGTAGTCGTACTCGCGGAAGGTGAAGCCGCTGTTGAGGACGACGTAACGCTTCGGGTTGAGCGGGTTCGGATAGATCAACACCGGCACATGGTTGGCGGCGTCGAACCTCGTCCGCCCGAGCGTCACGCCGTCGGCGTCCCAGCGCGCCGGCAGGCGGGCGGCGATCTTCGCGAGGACGTGGTTGCTGCTCGGGTCGCCCCACAGCACGAGGTTGTGATCGGCGATGTCGGCTTCGGTCACGGCGGTGTCGTCCTTCACGCGCGCCTCGCCGCGGAATTGCTTGCGCCAGTGTTCGACCGCGTGGACCATCTCCTTGCGAGCCCAGTCGCCGACCTTGTCGTTGAGCGGTTTCCCGGTCGGGCGGACCATCAGGAAGCTGTCCATGAAGGCGTCGTCGATGGGGCCTTGCAGGCCGTGGCGCTTGCGCAGCGTGCCGTCGTCGGCGCCCGGGACCACCTGCCAGACGCCGCCGACCTTGCGGAAGTGAGCCGTCCAGGAGCGGTCCGAGAGGACGGGCGGCGCCTCCAAAGGGGGCGGCGCATTCTGGATGTTGCCCGACTCGAAGACGATGACGCGCGGCTTTTGCGAGGCGTCGAACGGGCACGAGCCCGGCGGCATCGACAGCGTGAAAGCCGTCACGTTCCGCACGCCGACGGAGGCTTCCCACGGTCGAGAGAAATCCGCTTGGCGGCGGGCGATGACCCGTGCCACCTCCCAGTGCTTCTCCAGCCCGTCAAGGGTGATCCAGTGGGAATTGTTGTAGCGCAGCGTCCAGGTCGTAAAACGCACCTTCTCGGGCATCGGGTCGCGGCCGCGGGCGACGATACTGTCGATACGCCGGTTGACCTCCGCCTTCGCCAGCGGGTGGTAAGAATGTCCCGTCTTCGGACCGATAATGTGGACTAGCTCCAGCCCTTCCCCCTTCAGCGCCGCCGCCATCCTGTCGGCAGCCTGCTTCTGACTGTCGACCTCGCCGCTGTAGGCGACCGTCGGCAGGTTGAAGAGGTTGGCCGCGTAGTCGGTGCAATCGTACATATGCCAGAGCGTCTTTTCGTACTCCGTCGGTTGGAGCGTTTCTCGCTGGAACACCTTCAAAAAGTCGGGCGTTTCGGAGAAGCCGGCGCCGGGCGCGGCGGCGGCGAATAGGCCGGGGTAGTGGACCGCGAACTGCCAGCAGGCGGCGCCGCCCATCGAGAAGCCGCGCGCCACCACGCGGTCCTCGTCGATGGGGTAGTGCTTCTTGACGTTCGCCAACGCTTCGAGCAGGTCGATCTCGCCGGCGAATTTGTTGGCGTTGCAGTAGCGGCCGTAGAGGTGCAGGACGAAGGCGTGCGGCGGCGTGAACTCGCCCGGCGACCGCTGCCGGCCGTCGAGAAAGCTCAACTCGGTCAGCTTCTCGCCGCGGCCGTGGAACCAGCAGTCGAGGCGGAAGCGGTGCGGCACGGTCGGCGCGTACGACGCCGGCACCACCAGGCCGTAGGGCTGCACCGAGCCGTCGATCTTCGACAGGTAGCCGCGCACGACGAGGCCCGTCGCCGTCGGCCACGCCGGTTTGCCGGCCCGCAATTGCTGAGCCCGCTCGGCGCCCTGTTGGAGCAGCTTGCGGGCGGCCGGCACCTCCTTGAGGTCGAAGAATTCGTTGTAGGCCAGGGCGTAGCGGACGGCGTTGTGATACACCTGCACGTCGGGCAGCAGGTCGAGCAGCGCCGGCTTGCCCTTCAAGGTCTGTCGCAGGTCCTCGATCTCTTTTCCGAGGGCGTCGGCGCCTTTTTGCAGCTCGGCGCGGTCGGCGTCGGGGATCGCGACGCCCGGCGGCGGCACGGGGCGCACCTTCTCGATTTGGTTGTCGGCGGGGCCGTCGGCGAAGGTCGCGGCGACGGCGGTCAGCAGCAAAAGTCCGGTGATCCAGCGCGGGGTCACGGTCGCTCCTCGGGGGTCGGATGGGGGAGAGGTCATGGGCTCCGGAGTCTCCCGTACTCTAACCGCCGGCCGGCGAGTCGCAAGGGGGGAGCGTCCCGCAATTCGTCTGGACATGAGGACGTGAATATCCGTACAATCCCGCCGTCCCAGAGGAGGGAAACTCATGCACGACGATTTCGTCTCACTCTTCGCGTTCAATCGCTGGGCCAACGCCAAGATGCTCGACGCCTGCCGCAAGCTGACGCCCGAGCAGTACGCCGCCGAGCCGGTGCCCGGATGGTCGTCGGTCCGCTCGACGGTGTTTCACATCACCGTCGTGACCGAAGGCTGGTTGCGCGGCCTGGCGTCCGACCCGGACGAGAGCTTTCCGTCCGCGGCCGACCTGACGACGGTCGACGAGGCCGAGCGCCTGTTGGAGAAGGCGTACCGAAGGTTCGACGATCTTCTGCCCACGCTCACGCCGGAACGCCTCGCGACGCCGGTGACGATCCACCGGCGCGGGCGCGTCGCCACCCTGCCGCCGTGGGCCGTCCTGCGCCACCTCGTCAACCACGCGACGTACCACCGGGGACAGATCGCGTCCAAGCTGAAGCGGTTCGGCGTGACGCAGCCCGAGACGGATCTGATCTTCTGGGTCTTCGAGCAGGTGCCGCAGCAGGCGTGAAATGATCCGAACGGGTAGGTGCCACGAGTCGCGGCACCTGCCCCACCACAAACAAGATCAAGGCAAATACACCATACCGTAGCCGGTTTCGCAGTCGTGTCCGACCGGGCCGAGGTCGCGCGCCGAGGTCTGGAGGACGGTACGGACGCGCTCGGCGGACCAGTCGAGGTGACGCGACCACAGCAAGGCCGCGGCTCCCGCCGCCTGCGGGGACGCCGCCGAAGTGCCGGAGAACGGCTTCGCTCGACTCAGTCCGGGGAACGGCACGGGGGCCACCAGGTCGGGCTTCGGCCGCGCCGAGTTCGGGCCGCACGAACTGTAGCTGGCGCGGTGCCCGTCGCGGTCGACGGCACCGACCGCCACTACTTCCGGGCCGTCGGCGGGGAAGGCCACACTCCCCTTCGCTGTCGTCGTACCGAGCCCGCTGTGCAGAGCCACCAGGTGAAACGAGCCCGGCTCGCCCCGCGCCAGCCGCACGCGCACCGCGTAGGTGTGGCCGGGCGCCGGGTTGAAACGCAGCCGGGTACACGACTGGCTCGCGTGGTCCTTGGCGAAGGAGTGCGCCGCCTCCGTGGCGGTGTCGCGGTCCAGGACGGTCACGTCGTAGGCGGCGCCGGCGCCACAGCACAGTTCGACCGAGACGCGCTCGTCGCCCCACGGCGTCAGGACGTTGTCGCTTTGCCCCGGCTCCCACTCATGGCAGCCGGCGCGGCCGGCGCGATAGCGCCCGGCCCAGTGCCGCTCGGCCGTGTTGCCGGCGCTGGCGAAGCAGAGGGCGCCTTCGTGTCCGCCTTCCGCCGCCAGGGCGTGCGTCAGCGCCTCGTGAACCGGCCCTCCCCCCTCGCCGTCACTGAAGCTCGGCATGATGACCGAGCAGGTCATGACCTTCGCCCCCTGGTCGCGCGCCCAGCGCACCGCCTCGACAAAGGACTCGGGCTCGTCCGCCTCCCAGTTGGCGAACAGCAATTCCGCATCCGGGGCGAGCGCGTGGACGACTTCGGCACACAGGATGCCGTGTTGACTGTCGCGCGCCTCGAAGCTGCCGTCCTTGCGGAAGGAGCGAGCCGTCACCTGAGCCGGCAGCGATTTGCCGAGCTGGTCGCGCCAGCCGCGGAAACCGGAATCGAGGATGGCGACCTTGACGCCCCGGCCGCGCGTACCCTCGGCGTGCCAGCGGGCCGCGCCCAACCGGGCCAGATGCTGAGCGCGCTGGAGCGTCGATGTCGCCTCTTTGGCGACCACGCGCTCGTCCGACTCCTCGCCGGCGGAGGCGCCGGAAAGGGAGGGGCCGCGCGCGGAAGCACAGGCCAAGCCAATGACGGCGAGGAACGACAACCACCAGGACAGGCGGGAGACGGAAGCTGTAGAATGCATGGGTGTCGATCGCGGGGCGAGGGTAAGTCGTGAGGATCTCGGGGGGTAGGCGGTCGCTGACACTTACTATCGTATCCGAGTAAACCCCGCGATATCAAGGACGTTCCGGCCCGTTTGAGGAAATCGATGAGGAAAACGTGGCTCAGCGTGGCGACGGCGCTCGTTCTGACGGTCGTGTCCTTCGGCCTGATTCTCGCGCGCCGCTACGTCCTCGGGGCGGAGATCGATGGCGCGCCGGGGCGGAGTGCCTGGAAGGTGACGCTTGAGGTCGAGGGGAGACTGGCGGGGCCGGACGCGACGGTCGTCACCGTGCTGCCGCCCGACTTCCGCCGCCAGCACATCGCCGACGAGACTTATGACAGTAAGCAGTTGACTCACCGCGTGCGCCGCGGCCGGGAGTCCGGGCCGCGCCGCGCCGTCTGGCAGCGCCGCCCGCGCGTCGGCGATGCCTTCCGCCTCAGCTATTCGTTCCGCCTCGTCCTCGGCATGCGGCGGCCGACCGCGGCCATGAACTTCCGCTCCCACGCCGTTGACGCCCCGCCGGCGGAGGGAACTCTGACGCATCCTTCGGCGCGTATCGAAAGCGACTCGGCCGAGGTGGCGCGTCTCGCCGACGAGCTGGTGTCGCCCGACGCCGACGCCGAGGAGACGGTTCGCCACCTGTACCGCCACGTCGCCGCCCTGGAGCGCGAGGAGGCGAACGGCCCGGTCAGTGCCCTGGCTTGCCTGCGCCAGGGGCGCGGCGACGCCGGCGGCAAAAGCCGTCTCCTGGCGGCGCTGTGCCGCAACCGCAAGATCCCGGCCCGCCTCGTGACCGGCCTCATTCTCGACGACGGCGACGACGGCGAGGTGCCCTTGCACTTCTGGGCCGAGGCGTGGGTCGACGGCCGCTGGCTGCCGATGTGCCCGACTTTCGACCGCTTCGGCACCCGCCGCATTCCGGACACTTACTTCGTCCTGCACCTGCGCGACGACGACGTCGTCCAGGGGAAGCAGGCGCAGGCGCACGGCCGCTTCCTCGTCCACAACTTGCGCGACTCGTCCGCCGCCGACGTGCCGGCGCCGCCGTCGTGGGCGCGGACGGTGGGGCGCCGCCTGACGCTCGGCAACCTGCGCCCCGAGGACCAGGAGTGGGTCAAGTTCCTGCTGCTCATCCCCGTCGGCGCCCTCGTGGTCAGCCTCTACCGTACGGTGATCGGCATCAGCACGTTCGGCACCTTCGGCCCGGCGCTGCTCGGCCTGGTGTGCCGCGACCTGAAGGTGCTGCCGTGGGCGCTGACGACCTTCGTCTTCATCATGCTGCTCGGCTGGCTGGTACGCCGGCGGCTCGACCACTACCACCTCCTGCTGGCGCCGCGCGTGGCGGCGCTGCTGACGGTGATCGTCATGGTACTCATCTGGGGTGCCATGATCGCCGGGCCGCTCGGCTTCGTGACCGGCACCTACGTCGCGCTCCTGCCGCTCATCATCATGACGCACATGATCGAGCGCTTTTGGACGGTTGAGGCGGAGGACGGCACGGCGTCGTCGTTCAAGACGCTCCTGGGCACGGTCGTGGTGGCGGTGACGGTCAGCCTGGTCATCAACATCGAGGTGCCGGTCAACGGGGCGGCGCGGCTGTTCCGCCACGGGCCGCTGCTGCCGCCGGGCGTGGTGCGGGCGACGCTGTTCCGCTACCCAGAGATCCTCGGCCTGCTGCTCGCCGCGCAGTTCCTGATCGGCCGCTACACCGGCTACCGTCTGACCGAATTGTTCCGCTTCCGCGACTTGCAGGTCGATGGGGCGCCTTCCGGAGGGAGTCATGGGTCTGCTGTCGCGCTGGCGCCGCCTGCGGGCGATGGGCGTCCTGGGGATGAATCGCCGCAACACCGAGTGCATCCTGGACCACAACCCCCGCCCGTTGTTCCCCCAGGTGGACAGCAAGCGTAAGATGCGCGACCTGTGCCGGGCGATCGGCGTGCCGACGCCGGAGGTCCACGCCGTCATCGCGGCGCACTCGGCGCTGCACCAGCTGCCGCGCCTGCTGGAGCCGCACCAGGACTTCGTCCTCAAGCCGAACCGCGGCGCCGGCGGCCGCGGCATCCTCGTCGTGACGGGCCGCGACGGCGCCGCCTTCGTGCGCCACAACGACCAGCGGCTCGACCTCGGCGAGATACGCCAGCACGTCTCCAGCATCGTTTCCGGTCTCTTTTCTCTCGGCGGCCAGTCCGACGAGGCGCTGATCCAGCAGCGCGTCGTCCCCGACGACTCCTTCGCGCGGATCAGCTACCAGGGGACGGCGGACGTGCGCGTGATCGTCTACCGCGGCGTGCCGGCGATGGCGATGCTTCGGCTGCCGACGAAGCTGTCTGGCGGCCGGGCGAACCTGCACCAGGGCGCCATCGGCGCCGGCGTCGACCTGGAAAGCGGCAGAACGAATCACGCCGTGCTGAGCAACCGGGCGACGGAGCGGCACCCGGACACGGGCGAGAGCGTCGTCGGCTTCCTCGTGCCGCACTGGGGGACGATCCTCGACATGGCGCGTAAGGTGGCCGAGGTGACGCGGCTCGGCTACATCGGCGTCGACGTGGTGATCGACCGGGCGGCGGGGCCGCAGCTGTTGGAGGCGAACGCGCGGCCGGGTCTGGCGATCCAGATCGCCAACGCGGCGGGGCTGACGCGCCGGCTGGAGGAGATCGACCGGGCGCTCGGCGGGGCGGCGCGGTGAAGGGCACGATTCGTTGGGCGCCTCGGCGGAAAAGCGGGCGACGCCAGGAGAAAGCCCGATGTTACGCGCGTTGCTGTCGCCCCCGGAAGGAAAGTGTCCGGCCTGCGGTCACGGCGGCTGTCTCTGGAACGAGGCGGCTCCGCTCGCCCCGCCGCGCTGGGCCGGACATCGTTTGTTGGCCCGGCTATTGCGGCGCGTGATGGACGCGCCGCTCCGCTGCCGCCACTGCCGCACGGCTTTTGTCCACACGGAGGAGTTGCCGCGCGTGGTGGTCGGCTACCACGGTTGTCGCAGCGACTTCGCCCGCGACCTCGTCGCCGGACGTGTGAGTGTCGCGCGCTGGCAGTCCAGCCGCAATGACTATGACTGGCTCGGCGAGGGCGTCTACTTCTGGGAACACGCCCCTGGACGAGCCTGGCAGTGGGCACGCGAGCGCTACGGCGATGACGGCGCCGTCGTCGCCGCCGAGATTCGGCTGGGGCGCTGCCTCGACCTCGGCGACACGCGATTCACGGCCTTGTTGCCACAGACGTATGAGGATACAGTGGGGTTATACGAGCGTGCGGGGCGTGCCCTGCCCAAGAACGCCGGCAGAGAACTCAAGCTGCGACGGCTCGACCGTCTGATCGTTGACGAGTTGGTTGTGACAACGGCCGCTCCGTCGGGCCTTCCTTACCAGACGGTTCGCTGCCCCTTTGAAGAGGGCGGTCCGGTCTATCCTGGAGCAATGATTCGGGCGCAGTCTCATGTGCAAGTTGCCGTGCGGGACCGGAGTTGTATCAAGCCGCGGATCTACCTGGTGAATAGACCGGGAGGGTGACATGACGCAGGATCAGTTGGCGAAGGCGGCCAAGAAAGCCCTGGACGAGTACGTCGCGCTCCCCGACGAGGTCAAGTGGCGTCTCCTCATCGAGCGCGGAATCATCAACGAGCAGGGCGAGGTACTCTGGAACCTGGAGTACGCCAGGCAGGTCGAGGCCGAGGAGAAGGCCCGCGCCAACGGCTATGCCCGACCCTCACCAGGGCGCGCTAGCGACTCCTCACCATCCGCCACGTCATGAGCACTTCGCCGCACAGGAGCGCCACGACGCCGAGCAGCAGCCACCACCACATCTCCACGCGCGGCGTCGTCTCCTTCACCGGCGTTTTCAGTGATTCCCCATCCGCGACGTAGGTCATCGGGACGAACGCGGCGACCTTCGCCCGCTCCTCCTCGCTCGCCGGCGTCAGGTCGGACTCGCGCGGGTCGGGCTGCACGGCGTAGTACGTCGTCTGCTCGCCGGACGTCAGCCGATAGACGCCCGTCGCGCGCGTCCCCTCGTACACCACGAGCGGCCCTTGCGGCTGGCGAAGCAGCTGAGCCGGGTAGGCGGTCGCGTCGGCGACATTCTCGTAGCGCAGCGGCCGCGCCTCGCCGTTCGGCGGCCGGAGCGTCAGGCGCTCGACGGCGTCCTCACTCTCGGGGCGGTAGCGAATCGGCTGGCCGGGTTGCAGGTTGTGCTCGCCGGCGCGGGCGCCGGCGAGGTAGTAAACCAGCTCGTGAGCCAGCGGCACGAACGCCGGCAGGTCGGTCAGGTTCGTCCGCCACGCCTTGTCGAGCGGCACCGAGGCGACGACGACGCGGCCGTTGCGGTACGCCTTCTCCACCAGGAGGGGGTCGCCGTTGGTCATCAGGGCGATGGGGACGCTCGCCGCGTTGCGGCCCGGCGTGGCGACCTTCCACCAGCGCGGGAAGCGGGCGTCGCTCAGCCCGCCGACCGGCACGTCGCGGAACAGGTCGAGCGCCGGGTGGAAGAAGCTCGACGGCAAGGGCGCCGGCGCCTTGCCCGGCTGCGTCTCGTCGCCGGCGATTTCGTCGAGCCGGGCCGGCAGCCAGCCCTGTCCGCCCCGATACAACTCCTCGTTGTAGTGTTTGGCGTCGACACGCTCACCGAGCGTGACGAGCAGGCCGCCGCCCCCCGCCAGGAACGACGCGACCGCCTCCTGCTGCTCGGCGGTCAGGCGCGGCACGTCCGCCAGCACCAGCACGCGCGGCTTCGTGCCGACGTCCTTGCCGACGTCGGCGTTGAGCAGGTCGGCGCCGAACTCCTCGAAGGAGGCGGAGCGGGCGAGCATGACCGGCGTCAGGTCGCGCGCCGGCGCCAGGGCGTCGCGCAGGAAGTCGGTGCCGCGCCGCCCCGTCGCCAGCCGGTCGGCGCCGTCGACGAGCAGCACCGGCAGCGCCGGCACCACCTCGACGGCGAAGTCCTGGCGGTTGTCGCCGGGCAGGTGGTCTTTGAGGACGTACCCCGCCGGCCGCTGCTCCGCCGGCGGGTCCGGCTCGAGGAGGACCGAGACCAAATGCGAGCCCGGCGTGGTGAAGCGGTGGCGGAACGACAGCGGCACCTGTCCCTTGTCGAGCTTCGCGGCCGCCGGCGCCTTCAGGTCGGTCGTCACCGGCTTGCCGTCGACCTCGACGCGCAGGGCGTGCGGCGGGCGATACTCGTCCTGGCCGCGGACTTCCAGGGCGGTGCGGAAGGTGATCGGCTGATTGACGGAGGCGACGGCGCGGCTGACGTGCGGCGGGGCGAGAGACCAGTTGGGCGGCGCGGCGGGGCGGCCCGGCGCGAGGTTGGCGACGAAGACGCTCGGCTTTGGCCCCGGCTCGTCGCGCAGCGTCGTCGCGAGGAGTTCCCAGCGGAGCAGGCTGCCCTCGTCGGCCCAGCCGTGGCGCTGGTTGTCGCCGAGGACGACGATGCTACGCCGAGGCCGCGTGCTGTCCGCGAGGATCTTGTGCGCCGCCTGGAGTGCCTGCGGCCAGTCGCAACCGCCGCCCGGAGGCGACAGCTTGCCGAGGGCGTCGCGGACGCGCTCCAGGTCGTGCGTCAGAGCGCCGACGACGGGGACGACCTGCTGCTTCACTTGAAGGACGGCGACGCCATCGCCGGCGGACAGGTCGTTGACGAGATCGAGCGCCGCGTCGCGGGCGGCTTCGTGCGCCGTCCGGCCGGTGCCCGTGTACGTCATGCTCGCGGAGCCGTCGAGGAGAATGACGACGTCGCGATTCTCGGAGGCGAGCCGCGCCAGGACGGTGCTATCGCTGAACGGGAGCGCCATGCCCAGGACGAGCAGGGCGATCAGGCCGAGGCGCAGCAGCATCAGCAGGAGTTCTTCGAGGAGCAGGCGGCGGCGCGTCGTCTCGCTGACCTGGAGGAATTGCATCGCCCCCCAGTCGACGACGTCGTAGCGGCGGCGGTTGAGCAGGTGAATGAGGATCGGAATCGCCAGGCCGGCAAGGCCGAAGAGCATCAACAGATTGAGGAAGCCGAATGCCATGAGTCGCCTTCGAGATACGGCGGGCGGACTGTCAGAAGTCGGCGCGGCGGCAAGAGGATCTTCCGGAAGGAAATCTTGCCGTTCTCGCCATGCCCCGGTTTCACGTCGGACTGTGCCACGAATCTCGCCCCGCGAGTCGACGCGCGTTCCCCAGGGCCACCCGCTCCGCCTCCCCTACGAGTCGTCGCAGTTCGCCGCGCTCCGCGGCCGATAACTGACCGGCGCTGTTGCGTGCCATCAGAGCGTCGAGTCGTTTCTGCTTCTCCCGGCCCAGCCGCCGCAGCGCGACGCGGGGGTGGTCGAAGACGATCAGCCCCGACAGGGGCACGCGACAGACCTGACAGATGGCGCCGGCGACGCGAAGGTCCATCCGCCCCAACGGATTAGTTTCGTCGGTCAAGCGGTTGAGGCTCCGCAGCCCGACGCGGACCCCCCGCTCCGTCAGCCGTTTGCGGAGGTCCGGGACCGTCATCTTGCGCTCGTCGAGGACGCGCTTGAGTTGCGAGAAGGCTCGTACCATCGGCCGCCTCCAAGGTTCGTTGTCCCACCCTGCCCCGAGTCATGACCGCCGCGCCTGGCGCTTCGTCAGGTAAGCGCCTAGCGCCCGCTCGACCGGCTCGTCGGTGCGCATCAGGTGGTAGTCCACTTGCATTTGCCCCGCGCCGTCGCGCAGCTCCTTACAAAACGTCGCGAAGTTCTTCAGATACTCCCGTCGAAGCCGCTGCGGGTCGACGAGCAGACGGTTCGCCGTCGCCTCCAGGTTGCGGAACTGCGTCCACTTCTTGAAGGGAAAATCGATTTCCTCTGGCGCCAAAAGGTGAAAAAGCAATACCTCGTGCTTCTGGTGCCGAAAATGTTGCAGCGCCTTCAGGAGCGGGCCGACCGCGTCGAAGCAGTCGGACAGGACGACGATCAGGCCGCGCCGCTGGATCTGCCCGGCGAGGTCGTGCCACAGCGGGGCCAGGCTCGTCTCGCCGCCGGGCTTCGTCTGCTCCAGGCTGTGCAGCAGGTGCAGCAGGTGCTTGGAATTGGCCTTCGGCTTGATGATCTGTCGCAAGCGCGTGTCGTGTGTCACCAGGCCGACGGCGTCGCGCTGGTGCAGCATCAGGTACGACAGCGACGCGGCGACGTACTGGGCGTACTCGAACTTGCTCGGACGGTCCTTGGCGCCGCGAAAGCCCATGCTGCCGCTGGCGTCGACGAGGAGGTACGTTCGCAGATTGGTCTCTTCCTCGTACTCCTTGATGTAGTAGCGGTCGGTCTTGCCGAAGGCGCGCCAGTCGATGTGGCGGATCTCGTCGCCGGGGTAGTACTGGCGGTGTTCGGCGAACTCGACGCTGAAACCCTTATAGGGGCTCTTGTGGACGCCGGTGAGGAAGCCTTCGACCAGCGTGCGCGCGACGAGGGCGAGGCGGCCGTACTTCGCCAGCGACGTCGGGTCGAATTGGATGGCCATTTCCTACCTCTTACTGGCCGCACGCCTCGGCGCGGGCGACGATCATCCGGCGCCGAGATCCTCAACGAAGCGCGAATCGGGCGTCAGCTCCTTCTGATCAATACCGAGATTCTCACTCACGACCTTGCAAAGCCGAACCCACACGTCATCGCGGGGGAAGCCTCCCGCCTCGGCGACGAGACGGCCGTAATTCTGCCGGAGCAGCACCCTAACCAGGCCGCCGACCTCCGCGCAGTCCGAGGGGAACTCGACGGCGAGGCGCTCGGTCGCCGGCATCGCGAGAGTCAGGAGGGCGGCAGAGGCGGCCGCGGCACCAAAGGCGACGACCGCGAGCGCGCGATCCAATCGGTAGAGAGAGAATCCCAGGACCGCGGTGAGGAACATGACGGCCGTGAGCAGGACCATCCCGTGGAAGACCCATTCCGGACGCTTCAGTGACGGAAGTTTCCATCCTCCTAATGCTTCCGCCAAAACTCGCCAGCGATCGCGCCGGCTCTGGCGGGTAATCAAGTCCTCCATGTGCGCCACCGGCGAGACCTGCTTCCGCGCCAACTCGAATCCGCTCATGAGAGCGCGGCGCAGTCGATAGAACGTGCGGCTGGTCGCGCAATACTCGAGCCGCTGAGTTCCCGTTCGGACACTGATGTAAGCGTGCAGTTCGCCCATTGTCGTGATCTGCTGCGCGTCGCAGTCTTTGATGACGATCTCGAATTCCTCCTCCACTTCCATCACAAGTTCAACGATGTCCAGTCCCATGACTGTCTCCTTGTCGTCTCAACGAACCGAATCAGTTCACGCGGGCGCGAAACGGCAAGCCGGCGTCACGCCCTCTTCGCCTTCGCCGCCGCTTCCTCCTGCGGCAGCGGCACCGCCGCGATCAGCTTCTTGATGATGTCGTCCGTCGACACGCCCTCGGCGTCGGCGTTGAACGTCGTCACCAGACGGTGCCGCAGCACCGGATAAGCTACCGCGCGAATGTCGTCCGTGGTCGCGTGCAACCGACCGTGCAGGATGGCCCGCGCCTTCGCGCCGAGGATCAGGTACTGACTCGCGCGCGGCCCGGCGCCCCACGACACCAGATCAGGCACGAACTTCGGCACGCCGTCCTCGCGCGGCCGCGTCGCCCGCACCAGGTCGCAAGCGTATTCGAAGACGTAATCGGCGACGGCCACCTGGCGCACGACGTCTTGCAGCTTCAGGATCTGCTCGGCACTCAGCAGCGGCTCCAACTGCGCCCGCGCCAGGCCGGTCGTCCGCTTCATGACCTGCATCTCCTCGGCTCGGCTGGGGTAGCCGACCTTGATGTGGAACATGAAGCGGTCGAGTTGCGCCTCCGGCAGCGGGTACGTCCCCTCCTGCTCGATCGGGTTCTGCGTCGCCAGGACGAAGAACGGCTCGGGCAGGGCGTAGGTGGCGCCGCCGGCGGTGACGTGGTGCTCCTGCATCGCCTCCAGCAAGGCGGCCTGCGTCTTCGGCGGGGTGCGGTTGATCTCGTCGGCGAGGACCATGTGGGCGAACACCGGGCCGCGCAGGAAGACGAAGCGGCGCCGGCCGCTCTCGGGGTCGTCCTGGAGGATGTCGGTGCCGGTGATGTCGGCGGGCATCAGGTCGGGCGTGAACTGGATGCGCTTAAAGGAGAGGTGAAGAATCCGCGAAACGGTGCTGACCAGCAGCGTCTTGGCGAGGCCGGGGACGCCGACGAGCAGGCAGTGGCCGCGGCTGAACAGCGCCATCAGCAGCTGCTCGACGACCTCCTTCTGGCCGACGATGACGCGGCCGATCTGCTCGGTCATCTGCTCGTAGGCGGCGGCGAGTTCGCGGACGGCCTGGGCTTCGGCGGGGGCGGCGCTGGGGGGAGACGTCAACGGCGGAGCCTCCAAGGTGGGTCGGGGCCGGCGGGACACCCTCCCATTCTAACCGCCGCCGGGCCGCGTGCAACGGCCGCGCCGGCGGCGCGGCCGTGAATTCCCCGGCGAATCCTTGACCCCCGCGGCGGACGTGCGATAATCGCCTGGCGAACGAGTCGGGAGGCGAACGATGGTGTGGTTGTGGCGGTTCGTCCCGGTCCTGCTGCTCGCGGGGCTCGTCGCCGCGCTGCTCCTGCGCCGGCGCGGCGCGACGTCGATCCCGGAGGCGAGAAAGCGCTTTTACCAACTCCGCGAACACCTCGAGGCGGAGTTCTTCGCCGCGGCGGCGCGCGGCGGTAAGCCGCGCGGGCTGCGCTGGGCGAACTGCGAGTGGGAGTCGGAGGTCGTCTTCGCCCGCGAGGTGGCGACGCGGCGCCTGGCCGCCCTGGTCGCCGTCAGCATTTCCTTCGAGGCGGTCGAGGGCGGCGACATGGAAGGACTGCCGGCGGTCGGCAACCTGCGCCACGCCTCGGCGGTGTTCTTCTTCGACCGCGGCCGCTGGCGCACCGTCGGCAAGGCGGTGTTCAACCTCAGCCCCGCCGAGGCTCTGGAGCATTTCAAGGGGCAGTACGAGCGGCTGGAGGCGGGCTGAGCGGACGCGCCGGGGGAAACGACGTGGACCACCACCCCTACGACCCGACCCTCAAGACGTTGGTGGAGTTGTCGCCGGCCGCCTGGCTCCCGCTGGCCGAGCGGCGCCCGCGGCCCGCCACGGTGGCAGACGCCGATATCAGCACGGTCGTCAGCGGCGCCGCCGACAAACTCATTCGCGTCCACGACGATCCGCCTTACCTCTTGCACCTCGATTTCGCCGCGGGACACGACAGCGCCGCCCTCCCGCCCCGCTTGCGGCTGTATAATAGCGTGTTCGAGTTCCGGCACGACCTGCCCGTCCTCAGCGTCGCCGTGCTGCTGCGCCGGGAGGCCGACTCGCCCAGGCTCACGGGGCTTCTCGAGAGGGGACTTCCGGGCGAGCTTCCGTTCAGCTCGCTTCGCTATAAGGTGGTCCGCGTCTGGCAAATCCCCGTCGAGCAACTGTTGGCGGGGGATCTCGGCACGCTGGCGCTGGCGCCGATCAGCAAAGTCCGCCAGGGCGACGTGCGGGGCGTCATCCGCGGCATGAAGGAGCGGCTGCGCCGGCCGAACGCGCGGGCGCAGGCGCCGGACGTGTGGGCGGCAACTTACGTCCTCTTGGGGCTGCGCTATTCGGACGCCTTCGCGTCCGCCCTTTTTCAGGAGGTTCTCGGGATGGAAGAGTCGGCGACGTATCAGGCCATCATTCGCAAGGGGCGCGAGGAGGGGCGCGAGGAGGGGCGCGAGGAGGGGCGCGCCGAGGGGGCGCGGCACCTCTTGCTCCACCTCGGCCGGAAACACCTCGGTCCCCCGGACGAGACAATCTTGGCGCGCTTAGGCGCCATCACGGACCTCGAGCAGCTTGAGAGACTGGCCGAGAAGGCGCTGGAAGTGCGGACCTGGCAGAACCTGCTCCCCTCGAGGCCGTCGAAGCGAGGCCGCCCGCGCGAGGGGTGAGAGCTACCCGCTCGCCTCGCCCGGAAGGGCGCGCGACAAGGGGTAGTCGAGGATCGGCAGGCCGAGGGCGGGCAACTCGCGGAGGCGCCGCCAGCCGCGTGTCACGCGCGCCTCTTCCTCGGCCACGAAAGCCGCGTCGAGCGCCGCCTTGGCGAACGGCCCGTCGCAGGGCACCGGCTCGAACGCCGGGTCGATGATGAACTGCGCCAGGGCCGAGTTACAGCGGACGTGGCGCTCGCGCAGCCGGTGCAGCAGCTCCGGCGGCACCTCGCCCAGGACGTAGCGCAGGTACAGGTCCGAGTCCGTGATCTCGGCCACCTCCGCGCCGCACACCTCGCACAAGTAGCCCTGTTCGCAGCGCGCCATGATTGAGGACTCCTCTGTTTTCCGGCCGGCTCATTTGCTCAGCGAGAAGCGCGTCTCCGCCAGCCGGTAGCAGCGCCGCCAGACGACGCGGTTGAAGACGACGACGTTGAACAGGATATACCACGGCGTCCCCGGCAGCATCAGCTTCCTGGGGAGGAGCCCCCGCTTGGGCAGGCCGCCTCCGTAAACTCTTGAAAGACAGCGGAAATGCGTCGCGGGGAAAATTGTCCTTGACAAACGCGAGTGGGTCGATCAAACTCACCCTCAACGCCAAGACGGGCCGTGGGGTACGATGAAGCGGCCTCCCGACAACCTTGAGAAGCAGTCCGGAAACGATTTTCCGGGATTTCCTGGGTTTTCCGTGTGGCGATCAGGCGGCCTCTCCTGTCGTCTGTTGATTCGATGAGGGACTATTCAAATGCAGCTTCCGCTGCAAGATCACATGAATCATTGCCACT
>JBBROG010000159.1:0-20388 GCA_038229635.1 Gemmatales bacterium | reverse complement strand
AACCCCTCACCCCCGGCCCCTCTCCCCAAAGGGGAGAGGGGAGAAGGGATGAAACTTTCCCCCTTCCCGGCAAGCTTTCTTCAGCCGGGGGGCCGAAAAAGACGACAAAAGCTACCAGGACAGCCTCGCAATGAAAGGCGCCGTCATGGAACGTGTGGAACGGGTCGAAGGCGAATTCGCCAACCGCGGCGTGGTCCCCGGCCGCAAGGTCGTGGCCGCCGGCGACGCGGGGACGGTGCTCATCGGCCACCCCAAGGCGACGGCGTGTAAGCCGCGGATCGAACTCGTCCGCGAGGGCGACGTCATCCAGGCCATCGACGTGACCTGCGCCTGCGGCCAGAAGGTCCGGCTGCACTGCCAGTACGAGACGGCCTGAGTGCCGGCCGGCCGACCCGGACGGGGCGGCCCGTTGCTCACGGAGGAGAACTCATGCCATCCCACGGACGGTTTCCCCTGTGCCGAGCCCTGGCCCCCGCGGCCCTGCTGTTGGCCTGCGGCTGTACGCTGACGCCTCTCGTCAAGCCCGGCGCCGCCCCGGTGCGCCCGGCCGCCACGCAGCCGGGCACCGCCGTCCCGGCCGGCGCCGCGCCCGCCCCGGCTCAGACCGGCGGGGTCGCCGCCGCCGGCGCGTCCGCCCCCATCCTGCCGCTCAACCTGACGCCGGCCGAATCGCCCCAGGATGCCATCTCGCTGCTATCGCAGCGCCTCGCCGCCAACGACGACGACCGCAAGGTGCTGGCCGCGCGCCTCGCCCAGGTCGAGACGACACTCCAGGAGCGCGAAAAGGCCCTTGACGACGCGAGGGAAGTGATCGGCAATGCCGACACGGAAGTCACCCGCAGCCGCGCCGAAATCAAGCGGCTGCGCTCGCAGGTCGACGACATGCGCGACAAGCTGCGCGGCGCGGAGAAGGACAAGAAGGAGCTTCTGGAGAAGACGGAGAAGGCGCTGGAGTTGCTCGAGCGCTGCGAGAAGGAGCGCGCGGCGACGCCCGCCCCGGCGCCGGACGCCGACAAGAGCCCGTGACGGCCCTCGTTCGGGCGACGCCCGAATTGATCTCGCGGCGACGCCGGCTCGATACTATAGTTGGTCAGGGAACGAATCCCGACCCGCCGTATCGGAGGAACCGCCTTGGTGCCCTTCCCCCCGCCCGCGTCTGGAGACTCCGTGCCATGGCCAAAGTCGTCGCAGCCGAACCCCAGGCGGCGCCCGCGAAGGGCGGCAAACTGGGGTGGGTCGTGATCGCCGTCGTCTGCCTGCTCGCCGTCGGCGGCGGCCTCGCCCTGCCGCTGCTGCTGAACTTCGACGGCCACGCCGCCGGCGCGGGCGAGCCCGAGAAGAAGACGTCCGGCGAGCCGAAGCAGGCGCTGATCTCCTTCGGCGACGTCGTCGTGAACGTGGCGACCGGGACCTACACCCGCTACCTGAAGGTGAAGATCATGGTCGTCGTCGACGAAAAGGATGAGAAGACGGTCAAGGAGCTTCTGGATAAGAAGAAGCCCTGGCTCCAGAATTGGGTGACGAGCTATCTCTCCGACCGCACGCTCGACGAGCTGCACGGGTCCGCCGGGAAGAACCGCGCCCGCCGGGAAATCCGCGACCAGTTTAACGCCATGCTGTTCCCCGACGGGTCGGAGAAAATTACCGACCTCCTCATGCCAGAGTTCTATTTCCAATGAGCGAGCCGCAGCCCTACAACTTCGCGAAGCCGGGCCGCCTGACGGCCGAGGTGGAGCAGCGCGTGGTCGGCTGGCTGCGCGCCGCGGCCTCCTTGGCGGCGAAGAAGGTCGCCAAGCACCTGCCCTTTCCGCTGGAGGCGCCCTTCCGCAGCCTCGAGGTGCATCGCCCGGCGGAAGCCCTCGCCGCCCTGCCGGACGCCGCCGTCGGCTACGGCATGTCCTTGAATTCCGAGGCCCCGAGCGCCCTGGTCGCCCTGCCGCGGGCGCTCGCCCTGGCCCTCATCGGCGGCATGCTCGGCGACACGCCCGCCGCCCTGCCCGAGGATCGCGAACTGACGGTCGTCGAGTTGGAACTGGCTCAGTTCTTCGTCCAGGACGTCCTCGTCACCTCCCTGCAAGAAACCTGGCCGGCGGCCGAGACGATCCCGATCCGCCTGCGGCGGCGCGAGCCGCACCCGAAATGGACGCGCGTCTTCCCGCCCGACGACAACACGGTCGTCTGCTCCTTCGCGGTCCAGGGTCCGTTCGGCGAGAGCGGTTGGCACGTTCTGCTCTCGCAGAAGCAACTCATGGCGCAACTGGCTCTCGGCATGCCCGGCGCGGAAAAGGTCAAGTCGGCGGCGCCGCCCCTGCCGGAGCCGCAAAAGCTACGCCTCCTGGCCGAGGAATTGCCGGTCGACGTCTCCGTGATCCTCGGCACGGTCGAGTTGTCGCTCGCGGAGTTGGCGCGGCTGAGCGTCGGCGACGTGGTGATGCTGAACCAGCGCGTCTCCGAGCCGCTGCCGGCCTACGTCTCCGACGAGAAGAGGTTCAAAGCCTGGCCCGGCCGCGTCGGCATGCGCCAGGCCGTCGAGCTCGATTCTTTCCTCGGGAGTTGAATCATGGCGTCCCCGACTGATCCGGTCGTGACCGAAGGGGGTCCGGCCCCCGACGTGGTGGCCCGCGTCGCCTCGTTCGCGGAACTGACCGGCAAGGGCGGCGAGCCGGGCGTCGGCGGCCTGGAGAGCCTACAAGACGTGAGCGTAACCGTGGCCGCCGAACTGGGCCGCGTGACGCTGACGATCGGCGACGTACTCAAGCTCGGCGTCGGCTCGGTCCTGGAGCTGCACCGCTCGATCTCAGAGCCGGTCGACCTGATGGTGCAGGGCGTGCGCCTGGCGCGCGGCGAGGTCGTCGTCGTCGACGACCGCTTCGCCGTGCGCATCAAGGAGATCGCCGACCCGAAAAAGCGCGCCTAGCCGCTCGCGGCTTCGCAAACGCTAAGCCGCAAGCGGTCTCACCGAATAATCGTCTCCGTATCCTGCAAAATCTCGCTGCTGACGGTGATGCCGCGCGAGTTCACCTGGAAGCCGAGTTGCGCGACGATGAGTTGCGTGAACTCGGTGGCCACGTCGACGTTCGACGCTTCGAGGCTCCCGCCGATGACGGCGCCCCGCCCCGCACTCTGGGCGGCGCCGGTCTGAGCGGTGCCCGACCCGGCGCTCACGCTGAAAAGGTTATTCCCGTCGCGGCTCAACCCTGCCGGGTTGACGAAGTGCGCGACCGCGAGCTGCGCCAGCGGGATCACTTTCGTGTCGTCGAACACCCCACTGATGACGCCGTCCCGGCCGATGCTGACGGTCGTCAGCGCGCCGACGGGCAGGCCGTTCTGCGTGAACAGCGGCGTCGACGCCGAGCCGGTTTGAATCAGCCCGTCCGACTGGCCGACGGTGCCGAGGTTGAACGCGATCGTCTGCGCCGCCGCGGCGCCGGCGAACGTCGCCGTCATCGTCAAATCGCCGTTGAACGTGGTCGGCGTGCCGTTGTCGCCGAACTCGATCGGCCCCACGGAGTTGTCGCCGAGCGTCCCGTCGGCCGCCGGGAGGCTGCCGGTCAGCGTCCAGCGGTTGGCCGCCGCCTTGGTAAACGTCAGCGTCAAGTCGTGGCCGGCTCCCCGCGCGTCGAAGACCCGCGCGACGACGGGGACGCTGGCGCCGACCGCGGCCGTGGCGCTGAGATTGCCGCGAAACGAGATCGACGTCGTCGGCGAGCCCGGCGTCTGGGCGCCGTAGGGGATTTTGATGCGCGTGTCGCCGGGCGTCTGGAAGCCCTGCGCCGTCGCGGTCGCCTCGCCGACGGTCCCGGTGCGCAGGACGAAAAAGCCGGTCGTCGGGTCGACGAGGAAGCCCTGGTTGTTGACGTTGAAGCTGCCGTCGCGCGTGTAGGCGAGGGCGGGGCCGTTGCGGACGACGAAGAAGCCGTCGCCCTGGAGGGCGGCGTCGAGGGCGCGGCCGGTCGGGTTGAGCGCGCCCTGCGTGACGATGTTGTCGATGCTCGCCAGTTTGGCGCCGAAACCGACCTGGATGGGGTCATTACCGCCGAAGGTCGCGGTCGGGGCCGTGGGACCCGCTAACGTCTCGTAGAGCAGGTCGGCGAAGTGCGTCCGCTGCGTCTTGAACCCGGTGGTGTTCGAGTTCGCCAGGTTGTTGCCCACGACGTCCAGCGTCTGCTGGTTCGTGCGCAGGCCAGTCACGCCCGTGAGAAGAGAGCCGAAGGCCATGTTGCGTGTTCCTCGTTTGTCGCGCGCGGCTTGCCTCTCACGCTGCCTGGATGCTCTGAACCGACGACAGGTCGACGAGATCTGTCCCCGCGGTGAGCTGCACCTTGCCGTTGGCGATGCTCACGGCGCTGACGACGCCGCTCTGCAGGCCGGCGACGCCCGCCTTCTGGTAGGAAATCTTCTTGCCGATGAGTGAGGACGCCTGGGAAACCTGCTGCGAAGTCAGGAGTTGAGTGATGTTCGTGTTGAGTTGGGTGAGTGCGTCGACCTGAGTGAACTGCGCCGTTTGCGCGATGAAATCGCTGCCGTTGACCGGGCTGAGCGGGTTCTGATTCTGCAGCTGGGCCAGCAGCAGTTTGAGGAAATCCTGGCTGCCGAGGGAAGAGAGACTGTTCTTGCCGGTCGACGGGGCACTGTTCGTCGCGCCGGCCGGCGCCACGCCGAAAATGGACATGGGTCGTTACTCCTTCGAGGACGTCGGGTCCGGAAGGAGTTTCGGCTCATCGGCTCGCGCGGGATCAAACCATCACGGCAATTGGGACTCGGAAATTGTTTGGCCGTTCAGATAAGGAGGGCGGCGCCGAAGGCGCGTGCCGCTTGCGGCTTCGCAAAGTGCGAAGCCGCAAGCGGGGGAATCCCGTTACCGAATGATATTCGCCAACTCTTGCAGCACCTGGTCGCTCACAGTGATGGTGCGGGCGTTCACCTGGAAGCCGCGCTGCGCGATGATGAGTTGCGTGAACTCGGTGGCGACGTCGACGTTGGACCCTTCGAGCGTTCCCTGCTGGACGCTGCCGCGGCCGGCGGTCTGGCCGGGGCCGATGAGCGCCTCGCCCGACTGCGTGGTGACGCTGTAGAGGTTGTTGCCCTGGCGGTCCAGGCCCGCCGGGTTGTTGAACATGGCGAGGCCGAGCTGCGCCAGCGGGATCACCTTGCCGTTGGTGAACACGCCGTTGATGATGCCGTCCTTGCCGATGTTGACGGTCGTCAGCGCCCCCGAGGCGAAGCCGTCCTGGCCGACCGCGGCCGCCGACGAGTTGCCGCCGAACTGCGTGACGCCGTCGAAGGCGCCGACGGTGCCGAGGTTGAACGTGATCGTCTGCGCCGCGGTGATGCCGTTGAACGTCGCCTTCATGACCACGTCGCCGTTGAACGTGGTCGGCGCGCCGTTGTCGCCGAACTCGATCGGCCCGACCGAACCGTCGGTCAGCGAGCCTTCGGCCGGCGGGATGCTGCCGGTGAGCGTCCACTTGTTCGTCGCCGTCTTGGTGAACGTCAGGCTGAGGACGTGGCCGGTGCCCTGGGCGTCGTAGACCTGGACGGCGGTCGGGACGGTGTCGCCGACGGCGGCGTTGGCGCTGAGGTTGCCGCGGAAGTTGATGGCCGTCGTCGGCGTGCCGGGCGTGCCGGTGCCGAGCGGGACCTTGATGCGCATGTCGCCGGTCTTCTGAAAGCCCTGCGACGTCGCGGTCGGCTCGCCGATGTTGCCGAAGCGGACGACATTGAAGCCGGTCGAGGGGTCGACGAGCGTCCCCTGATTATCGACCGAAAACGACCCGGCACGGCTGAAGAACGTGCGGACGCCGTCGCTGAGGGCGAAAAAGCCCTGGCCCTGAATGCCGGCGTCGAGGTCGCGCGACGTCGGGTCGAGGACGCCCTGCGCGAAGTTGCTGTCGATGCTGGCGACCTTGGTGCCGAAGCCGAGCTGCTCGGGGTTGGTGCCGCCGACGACGGCCGTGGCGGGCGTGGCCGGGGCCAGGGTCTGGTAGAACAGGTCGGCGAAGCGCGCGCGCTGCGACTTGAAGGCGGGCGTGTTGGCGTTGGCCAGGTTATTGCCCACGATGTCCAGCGTTTCCTGGTTGGCCTTGAGGCCGCTCACGCCGGTCAGAAGAGAGCCGAATGCCATCGGGTGTGTCCCTCGGGGTGTGTGTCGGTGAATTCGGGCCGCCGCTCGCGGCTTCGCACTTACGCCGCCTGGATGCTGCGCACCGACGACAGGTCGACGGTGTCGGTCCCGGCGGTCAGTTGCACCTTGCCGTCGGTGACGTTGATCGCGCTGACGACGCCGCTCAGGGGGGTCGTCGCGCCGTCCTTCTGATAGGACACTTTCTTGCCGATCAGGCTCGACGCCTGCGTCAGCTGCTGGCTGGACAGGAGTTGGCTGAGGTTGGTGTTGAGCTTGTTCAGGGCCTCCACCTGAGAGAACTGCGCCGTCTGGGAGAGGAATTCGGTGCCGCCGACCGGCTCCAGGGGGTTCTGGTTGCGCAGCTGGGTGATGAGGAGGTTAAGGAAGTCCTGGCTGCCGAGGCCGTTGTCCTTCTTGGCGCCGGTCTTCTGGCCGGCCCCCACCGCCCCGGTACTCGTCGCGGAGCCCACGTTGAAAAGTGCCATCTTTTTTACTCCTTCGAGAATATCCGTCCCGTGAGGGGAGAATCCGTCGTTACCGCCTTGGCGATCAGACCATCACGTCGACCCGCGTGAGAGAGACGCCGACCCGTTCCGCGGCGGTCGTCGGAGTGGGGGGCGCGCCCCGCCCGCCCGGCCCGTCGTCGAACGAGAAAGGCAGGCGCTGCCTGGGCCAACCGCCGTTGCCGTCCTGCTTGCCGCTTCCGCCGCCGGCGACGTCGAAATGGCCGACCGAGATTCCCATTTCCTGCAAGCGCTGCCGCAGCGACTCAATTTGACTCTGGACGAGCTGCCGCGACGCCGCCTCGTGGACGACCAGGCGCGCCGACAGCGTCTGCTGCGTGAGCGTGAGCTGCACGCGGACGCCGCCCAACTCCGGCGGGTCGAGGTGCAGGTGAAAGTCGACGCGGCCCTCGGAGCGGACGACTTCCGCGTGCGTGAGGATGGCGTGGCTGATCTGCTCCGCGATGGGCGTGGCGTGGGCGGCGGTCGTCGGGCGCGCTTCCTGCGAGAGATTGACCGACGCGACGCCGACCGGCGTGTTGCCCGTCGCGGCCGTCGGCGCGGCGGCAAGTTCGAGGCTCGGCGAAGTCGAATCCTCTGAAATCGCCAGGGACAGTTGAGTCACGCTGACCTGGACGTTGTTCGTCGTGACCTGACCCTGTTCGAGGCGGACGAAAAGCTGCTCCAAGAAGGGTGTCTTTGTCGCCGGTGCCGCACTGGCCGGCGCGTCGGCTGCCGGGGTCTTGGCCGGTGCGTCGGCGGCACTCGTCTTCGTGACGGCCGGGGGTTCGGTTTCTTGCGGCACAGGTACGGCACTCGTCGCGGGGAACGCCGTCGACGAATTCACGACGGAAACTGTCGCCGAGGCGGGGACGTCGCTCCCCTGCTTGGGTGTTCCCGTCGCGGCGGCGGCGGTCGCCGCGTTCGTCGTGGACGAGGTTGCCACGACAGGGGCGGCCGCGGCCGTCTGCGCCGGCGTCTCGGCGGACTTGACGGAGCCGGCGGCGCCCGGCAAGGCGGTATGGTCAGCGACGCTCGCGGCGGCGTCGGCGACCGGAGTTGTTGCCGGAGTTCCCGTGTCCGCGACAGGGGCCGTTGTAGTTTGGGGCGCGGCAGACGCATCGGCCTGAGTCGAGGTATCCGAGGCGGCCGTCGCCGTCGCGCCTTGCGTCTGCGACGGCTGTCCGCGGTCAGAGACTTCCGCGGGGGTATTCGTGTTCGGACTTTCGGTCGGGCGCGACGCCGGGGTGGCCGTCGTCGCCTCGCCGACGCGCGAGACGCCTTGGGTCTGCGGCGCGGGGGCGGAGGCGGAGGCCGGGGGGGGCGGAGCCTGAGGGGCACGGGCCGCGAGAGCCGTCTGGAACGCGCCGGCGAAGCCGTCGTCGGTGGTGCCGCGCCGCCGGGGCGGCGCCGCCGCCGGCACGAGGTCGAAGAGGCTGGCGGCCGCGGCGGCGGTGTCGGCGGGCACGGCGGTCCGCGCCGACCCCCGCGCGCCGGCCGGAACGAGGGCCTGAGTCAGCATGAGGGAACTCGGAGGCAATTGGTGTTATAAACCGTGTTGTCGTTCAGAATCTAACACACGGAACGCGCGGTTGGAGGGCGCGGGGACGGTTTCCGCCGATTTTCCCGAACTTTCCTCCGCGTGCGGCTTCGCCGGCCGGCTCGTTGCGCGGACGCCCGAGATTTCCGCCGGCGCCCGCAACGACGCGAGACGCCCGAGGAGAATTCTTTGACGCGCGGCCACACTCTTTCGCGGAGGCCGGAAAGCGCCCCGGAAAGCGCGCCGCCGGGCGGGCGCGGGACGGACGGAGGGACGTGCGTGGCCTATGCTCCCAGCAGAGTCTCCTCAGGGAGACGAACCCTTTTCCGAAGCGGGGCCGCCGAGTCATGAACCTCACCGACTGGATGCGGCGGAAAGAGACGCCCGCGCAGGGCCAACGATCCATTGCGGAGGCGCTCAAGGCGAATCTCGGCAACCTGAGTCGTCTGCCGACGCTGCCGGACGCCGCCACCAAGGCGATGGCCATCGCCAAGGATCCGACCAGTTCCCTGGCCGAGATGGCGGCCGTGATCGAGCGCGACCCGGCCCTGGCGGCGGGCATCCTCAAGCTCGCCAACAGCCCGCTGTACCGCACAGCCTGGGCCGTCGATTCGCTGCGACACGCCGTCGTCAAACTCGGGACGCGCGAGTGTCAGAACCTCATCCTCGCGGTCGGCATGCGCAGCCTCTTCCGCAACGTACCGCGCGCGCGCCAACTCAGCTTCGAGGGTCTGTGGCGGCACTCGTTCCTGACGGCCTGCGTCTGTCGCGGCCTGAACCGCGTCCTCCACCTCGGCTACGACGGCGAGGAGTTCGCCTGCGGCCTGTCGCACGACATCGGGCGGGTGCTCATCGCGCTGGGCGCGCCGGACCTGTTCGGCCAGGCCGACCCGATGGACTTCCTCGAAGGGCCGGGAGCCCTGGAGCGCGAGCAAAGCGTGCTCGGCACCGACCACTGCTACCTGGGGGCCTGGTTCGCCAACCTCAACAATCTGCCGGCGTCGCTCGTCAACGCGGTACAGTACCATCACACTCCGGACGAGGCCACGGAGCACCGGCCGCTCGTGGCCTTGGTGACGGTCGCCGACCACATGGCGAATCACTTCCAGCGCGACCATGAGGTGGACGGCTACGACGTCGCGCTCAACCCCGCCTGGCCGCTCCTGGAAACGGACGTCGGCCCCGCCGGGCGCGGCCGCCCGTTCGACGAGGTCGTCGCCGAAGTCCTGGCCGAGGCCGTGAACGAGGCCGGCGGCGTCGGCGGCATGGCCGCGTAAACCGCGCCGGATCGCCGCTCGCGGCTTAGCGCACGACCCTCGGGGTCCTAGACTCGACCTTATGAGACTCGACGGCATCAACGCTGGCGCCCCGACGGCGCGCGAGGCCAACCTGGCGCCAGGGTCGACGCTGCGCCTGCTCGGCGAAGCCTTTCCGGATCTGCAAATCGGCGAAGTGCTGACCGCGACCGTCGCCGAGGCTCGCGGCGGCGCCGCGCTCCTCGACTTGAAGGGGACGCAAGTCCGCGCCGATGGCCTGCCGCGCCTGCCGCCGGGCACCGACATTTCCCTCAGAGTCACCGGACTGAAGCCCGGTCCCGTCCTCGAAGTCGTCTCCGGGACGCGCCCGACTCCCTCGTCCGCGCCGCTGCCTCTGGCGCTCGGCGAGGAGGTCGCCGCCCGCGTCTTGCAACTCCTCCCCGACGGCCGTTTGCTCGTCGACGTCAAGGGCGTCCCACTCGACGCCGCCGCCCCGCCGGGGATCGCCGCCGGCACCGACCTCTCCTTACAGGTCGTGCGCTTGCAGCCCGAGGTCGTCTTCCAGATCCTCGACACCGCCCCGTCGCCGGAAGCTCAGGCGACTCAGATCATCCGCGCCAACCTCGCCGACGCCGTACCCGTCGGCGACGCGCTCCGACTCGTGAGCCAGGCGCTCACCGGCTCGCGCCCCGATGAAGTCCTCCCCGCGAGTGTCACGCGGCTCCAGGAAACTCTGGCACGGCTCCTCCCCGAGGCGACGCCGCCCACGGCGGAGCGACTGACGGCTCTTGTGCGCGACGGCGGACTTCTCCTGGAAGCGAAGCTCGCGCAGGCGGTTCGCGACGGCGGACCGGCCCTGGCGCGGGCGGCGGACCGCGACGTCAAGGGACTCGTTCTGCAAGCGTTGCGCGACGTCGGGGCGGCACCGGCGACGCCGCGCGGCGAGGGGCTGGCCGCGGCCCTGACGCGGCAGCTCGGCAACATCGAGACGCAGCAGGCGCTCAACCTCCTGGCGAAGCTGCACGGCGAGCCGCTGCAACTTCAGGTGCCGTTTTACGCCGGGAAGGATCTGACAACGGCGTTCCTCTCGGTCGAGCCGGACGGCGGCGGCCGGGGCGGGAAGCGCGGCGCGGGCCGGCGCGGCCACAACGTCCTGTTCCTGCTCGACCTCGACGGCCTGGGCCGGACGCGCGTCGACGCCCACGTCGCCCCGCGCTCGGTGCGCGTCCTCTTCTACCTGGAAGGGGCGGAATCGCTGCGCAAGGTGCGGGCGGAGATCCCGGCGTTCCGGCAGGCGCTGGAGGCGCTGGGCTACGACGAGGTTTTGCTGGCGGCGCGGCCGCTGGCTGACATGGCGCCGGAGAAGAGGCAAAAAGTGGACGCGCTCCCGCTGAGCGTGCCGAAGGACACCCGCCTGGTCGACGTGAGGGCGTGACCGTGGACCGCAAGCCGAAGCCGCCGTTGCAAGCCGTCGCCCTGCGCTACCGCCCCGGCGAGGACGAGGCGCCGCGCCTCACCGCGAAGGGGCGCGGCCACGTCGCCGAGAAGATCCTGGCGCTGGCGCGCGCGAACAACGTCCCGGTGCGCCAGGACCGCGACCTCGTGCAAGTCCTGTCGCGCCTCGACCTCGACCGGGAGATTCCGCCGGACGTCTACAAGGCCGTGGCGGAAATCCTCGCCTTCGTCTACCGCCTCAGTCAGCGCCCCGCCCCGTGACATTTTTCGGTCAGCCGCTCTTCTTGCGCGGCACGCGGTTGCGCATCTCCGAGCGCTCGACGCCGAGCGATTCGAGGATCGGCAGGTAGACGTCGCGGTAGTAAATGTCCTCGTCGAAGATCGCCAGTTCGCGAATCTTGGCGATGCGTTGGCGGCTCTCGCCGAGCAGGTCGTGGATGGCGGGCATGGCGAAGTTGTTCATGACGCGGCGCATCTGCTCCAACGTCGCGTCGCGGTCGTGCCCCAGGTAGATCTTCACGAAGCGGCGGAACAGGTCGTGGTGCGCCATCTCGTCGATGGCGACGAACTTCAGGAGCTGCTCCAGCGCCGGGTCGCCGCCGCGCTCCTCGGCGCGCATGCGCAGGTTGCGGTAGTTGAGCCAGGTGGCGTGCTCCTGCACCATCGCGTAGACGAGCATGCCGAGGGCGCTGTCCTGCGGCAGGTTCCATTCGTGCTCGAAGACAGAGCGTTCGAGGTCGGCCATCTGCTCCTCGCTGCGGGCGCCGGAGCGCAGCAGCCAGTCGCCGAGGGCGAGCGAGTGCTTCGACTCCTCGTAGCCCCAGTTGGCGTAGAACCAGACGCGGCCCTTGCTCGGCCGTACGACGGGCAGGATCTTCGACGTGTAGTCGGGCAGGTACAGCTCGACGGCGCAGAACGACTCGACGACGTGGCAAACGGCCGGGTCGAGGTGCGAGTTGCACTGCGACCAGGGAATGTCGTCGGCGATGGACCAGCGCCGCTTCTTCTCCGCTTTGTCGAAGAACTCGCGGTACAGGGTCCAGAACTGCTTTTCAAGGGCAGGGACGGTGGGGGACGCGGCGCTCATGCGTGGATCAGAACTCCTTCGCGGGCGGCGGGAGAGGTCGTCCCCGGCCGCGGCGGGGGAGAAGCCACGTCGGGCTCGGCTGAGGACGTAACGGGGATAATATAACCGAGGCGGCGGGGGAAGGCCACGCCGACTCAAGGAGAATCCATCGCGTGATTGACCCCCTCGCCCGAGCGCAGTTATAATCCAACCGTTCGCAACGACGACCCCGACGACGCCCGCGCGACGGCCCCGACGACCGGGGACCGCCAGGCAGGAGTTCTCATGGCCCGCGATCCCGCCCCGAAAAAAGCCCGGCGCAACGTGCGCGTCGGCAAGTACGAGGTGGTTTCGCACATCGCCACCGGCGGCATGGGCGCCGTCTACAAAGCCGTCGACACCGACCTCAAGCGCCTGGTCGCCTTGAAGGTGCTCAACCCCGACCTCGCCGCCAAGCCCGCCGCCCTCGAGCGCTTCCGCCGCGAGGCGCGCCACGCCGCCAAGCTGCGCCACGAGAACATCGTCAGCATCTACGAATTCGGCAACGACGGCGCCACCTGGTTCCTCGCCCTCGAATTCGTCGACGGCATCGACCTGCAGGAGTACATCACCCGCAAAGGGCGCCTCGACCCCGAGGAGGCCCGACAAGTCGCCCTACAAGCGGTCCGCGCCCTCCATCACGCCCACAAGCACGGCATCGTCCACCGCGACATCAAGCCGTCCAACTTCCTCGTCTGCCGCAAGGGCGACAAGCTGTTCGTCAAGATGAGCGACTTCGGCCTCGCCCGCGAGATGACCGACGAGGAGGCCCGCGTCACCCGCGACGGCACCACCGTCGGCACCGTCGACTACATGGCCCCCGAGCAGGCGCGCGACAGCGGCAAGGCCGACATCCGCAGCGACATTTACGCCCTCGGTTGCACTCTGTTCCACATGCTCGCCGGACGCCCGCCCTTCCAGGGCGGCGGCATCGGCGAACGCCTGTACAAGCACATTTCCGAGGACCCGCCCGACCTCCGCGAGCTGAACCCGCGCGTCTCCGCCTCCTTCGTCGCCGTCGTCAACCGCATGCTCGCCAAGAAGCCGCAGGAGCGCTACCAGACGCCCAAGGACCTCCTGCGCGACTTGCAGCAGGTCGACGCCGTCGGCACCGGCGCCGGGGAACGCGATTTCCTCGCCGGCCTCGCCCTGGCCGACAAAGAGGTCGCCGAGAAGACGCCGGCCCGGCGCAAACGTCCCTCGTCCGCGACCCGGCCCACCGTGACGGTGCCGAAGCGGCCCGACGTCGCCGACGAGCCCTCGGCAGACAGCGAAGGCGTGTCCGTGTCGCGCCGCGTCCTTGTCCTCGGCGCGGGCGGCGCCGCGGCCCTGCTCGTCGTGGTCGTCGGCGTTATCGTCCTCGCGTTCGGAGGGCGCCAGCGCCCGTCCGGCGACGACGCGAACGGGATCGTGGGTCCGGCGCCGCCCGCGCTCGAACTGACGTCGCCACGGGAGACAACCGCCCCCGTCGCGCCTCCCGTGCCGGCCAAGCCCTCCGGCGGCATTCTCGTCAACAAGCCGCTCTGGCCCGCCCTGGCCGACGGTGCGCCGCCCGTCGACGCGGATGCCCTCTGGCAGGAGTACCTCGCCGCGTGGGCCAAGGACGTCCCGCCGCCGCCCGATACGCCGGTCCATCGGGTCGCGCGGATGTCCGCCGGCGGGCCGCGCGACTTCGGCACGCTCGAAGCCGCCTGCGCCGCGGCGCCGGCCGGACGCACAACCGTCGTCGAAATCCACGACAACGGGCCGCTCTTCGTGCGCCCCATCGCCGTCGGCGGACGCGGCCTCGTCCTCCGCGCCGGCAAGGGCTATCGGCCGCTGATCGCCTGGGACGTCGCCGCGCCGCGCGACGTGGAAGACAAGGAGAGGAGCTTTCTCCTCGTCCAACCCGGTGGGAGTCTGACGCTCGAAGGGCTGGACATGGCCGTGCGCTGGACGGACGCCGCTGCGGCAGGGCGCGTCGCGCTGGCGCGCGTCACCGACGGCGACTTCCTCGCCCGCGATTGCACTTTTTCGGCCGCCGGCAAACACGCCGGGGGCATCGTCGCAGTCCGCTTCGAGCGCGGCGAAACGCCGGCGGGAGCCCCGGCGCCGCGCTGCCGCCTCAGCCGCTGCTGCGCCCGAGGCACGAACCTCGTCGCGCTCGACCTCGACGCGCCGGGGGCCGAGGTGCTGCTCGACGGCTGCCTGGCCGTCGGCGGGGAACAACCGCTGTTGCGCGTGACGGGGCGGAGCCGGACGCCGACCACGGTGCGCGTCGTCCGCTCGACCCTCGTGGCCGCGCGGGCGGTGCTGCGCCTCACGCCGGCCACGCGCGACGACTTCCTGCCGCGGCTGCACTGGCACGCCTGGGACGCGCTGCTGACGCGCTCCGGCGGGCAGCCGTCGGGCGGCGAGATGTTCGTCGTCGCGGACGGCGGGCAGATCGGGCAAGTGCTGATGCGGCCGACCAACTGCCTGTACGCCGGCTGGCAGGCGCTGCTGCGCTCGGCCGACACGAGCGCGGCGGACCAGCGCGGCTGGCAGGTCGCCTGGCGCCTCCACGGCGGCGATGCGGCTCGGCCGGAGCCGTGGCCGGCGGCGCTGCCGAACGACCTCGCCGAACTGGCGCCCGAAGCCTGCCGCCCCGAGCCGGCGTCGCCGGTCGGCTTCGCCGCCACGTCCGGCCCCGGCCCGCTCGGCTGCGACCTCGCGGCGCTGCCGCCGGCGCGCGACAACTGGCTGGCCCTGACCGGCGACGAGTTCGCGCCGCCGCCGGTGGCGCTCCCCGGCGCCCTCGACGTCCCCGAAGTGCCCGCTCCGGGCGACGGCCGCTACCACGGCGGGCTCGTCGACCTGGCGCGCACCGACCTCGGCGCCTTCCTCGACGAGGCGAAGAAGCGCCCCGGCCTCGGCCCCCGCGTCGTGCTGCACCTTTCCGGCTCCGGCACGTTCAAGACGAAAGCAATCCGGATTAAGGGGGCGAGCCTGGTACTCTATTTCCTGCCGCCGGAGGAGGGCATGCCGCCGCCGGCGCTGGCGCCGCACGACAACCTCCCGCAGGAAGGCGACGCCCTGATCGAAGTCGAGGACGGCAACCTCGAACTGCTCGGCGCCGAGGTGCGCTGCCCCGACTACCGCCTGGCCGTGCTGCCGCGCTACCTCGTCAAGGTGCGCGGCGGCGACCTGCGCCTGCTCAACGGCCGGCTGCACGGCCCGCGCCTCCAGGCCCCCGACGCCTTCCGCGCCGCGGTCGCCTTCGAAGGCGGCGGGGGCGCCGATACATTGCGCACCTGCGACATCGACGAAAGCGTCCTCGTCAGCGGCAAGAGCGCGCTCCACGTCACGGGCAGCGGCGCCCGCGTCCGCCTGCGGCAGTCGGTGGCGGTCTGCGGCGGCGAGGCCATCTTCTACGAGCCGGGTCCGGCGGCGCGGCCGCGCCTGGCCACGACCTTCGCGCTGGAACACACGACCGTGGCGGCGCGGCGGGCCGTCGCCCGCGTGGCCGACGCGCCAAACCTCGGCGTGCCCGCCGAACCGGCGGTCGTCCTGGCGCACGACTCCGCGTTCCTCAACCCGTTCGCCGACGCCGGCCCCGCGCCAACCCTCCTCGCCTTCGAGGGAAATGCCCTGGCGCGCGGCCTCCTGGTCTGGCAGGGCGAGCACAGCGTGTATGATAAGCGACTGGGGCGCGACGTCGGCGTGGCGGCCGGCGCGGCGGTGCGGCCCCACGCCGGCCTGAGTTGGGCGCGGCTGGGCGGCCCGGCGTGGGAGAGTCGCCAACTCCTCGACCTGTCGTTGACGCGCGCCTACGACTGGCGGAAGGAGGCGTTCGACGCCCTGGCGCTGCCGCCCCTGAAGCCGCCGCCCGGCGAGACGAAGAAGGTGGCGCCGGGCGCCGACCTGGAGAGCCTTCGCCTCCTCAAGCCGCCGGAGAAGCCGCGCAAGCCGCGCTGAGAGCCGACAGCCCCTCGCTCCTTTCGGGGACGAGGGAAGATCGCGACCCGAGAAGGACGTCATGACGCTGCGCCTCGACAACCTGGTGGTTCGCGGAGAGCTGGATTGCTCCGGCTACTACTCCGTGACCGGCTGGCTCGAGTTGTGCGGCACCGACCGCGTCCTGCACTTGCAGCTCACCGGGAAGCCCGCCCCCGACCTCGCGGGCTGGCACATCCGCTTCAAGGCTCGTCCCGCGCCCGCCGCCGACGCCGCCCCGCCCGAGGGCGTTGACCTCGACGCGCTCCACTGGCAGCAGATCGGCCCGACCGGACGCATGACGTTCCGGCGCGACGGCAAGCCCCGCCTGACGCTCGAATGGTTCGGCCAGGACGGCCGCGTTCTCGTCGACATGACCGACGCGGTCGTCGAATTCCTCGATCACTCCGAAGAGGAACACGTCTCCGTCCTCGACCCGATCCGCTGGCCCGACGACTCCAACGAAGAAGGTGTCGACGCCGAGGACGACGACGCGGCCGCCTGGGAGGAGGGCGACGACGAGGACGACGACGAGGACGACCCCTACGGCCTCTTCCCGAAAGACCTGGAACGGCAGCTCGCCGAGGAAGTCTCCCTCGCGGATGACGACAAAGACGTTCCGGAAAATCCTCTCCCCGCCGACGAACGGGCGGCGCGCGACCTGCGCGAGATGGAACTGATGGACGACCTGATCGAGCAGGGACCGGGCGAGGTCATCGGCTCGCTGTTCGACGTGCCGCTGCGGCTGCCGCGCCCCGACGATTTGGACGACGCAGGGGCGGAGAAGGCGCTCAAGGCGGTGCTGGCGCAGATGGCGCTGTGGGGCATCCAGCTGCACCTGTGCGTCCACTTCACGCCGCGCGACGCCTACCGGCTCGTCGTCGAGTACATTTGCCGCCAGGGGCGCTCGTACCCGGAGCTGCGCCGGACGCAGTGGGTGCAGGGCTATACCACGTCGGAGTTCTGCACCGCGTGCGAGGACGAGCTGATGCGCGAGATCGAGGAGATGGAGCGCAAGCGCGACGAGGGCGAGGGGCCGCCGCCGCCGTCCGACGACGACGAGCTGCCTTTCTGACGCGGCCCGGAACCTTGACGGAGAACGCATGCGCTTCGCACTCCTGGGTACTCACCCCGACGGCGTCGCGATGGCCGGCGCCCTGGCCGACTCGGGGCGACACGAATTGATCGCCTACACGGGCGGCGAGGCCGTCGACGAACAGACGCTCCGCCGCTGGGGGTCCGGCGCCCGGCAATTGCACGACCTCGAGGAGTTGCTCGCAGACCCCGGCGTCGAGGCCGTCATTGTCGCCGGCACGCCCGCTAACCGCCCCGCCCAGCTGCGCCGCGCCCTCCAGTCAGAGCGCCACGTCCTCTGCGTCCACCCCGCCGACGGCACACCCGACCTCGCCTACGAGGCGTCGCTGCTGCGCGGCGACACCGGCCGCGTCCTGCTGCCGCTCTTGCCCGAGGCCCTGCACCCCGCCGTCGCGCGCCTCGCCGAACTGACACGCGCCTCGTCGAAGCCGCTGGTCGCCTTGCGCCTGGTCCAGGTCGAGCGCTGGGCGACGGCCGAAGTACTCGTCGACACCGGGACGCGCGGGCACAGGCCGGCGTTCCCCGGCTGGGACGTCCTGCGCGCCCTCGGCGGCGAGGTGGCCGAGGTGGCGGCGCTGACGCCGGGCGAGGAGCCGGACGTCGAGGAGCCGGTCCTCCTCAGCGGCCGCTTCGAGCGCGGGGGGCTCTTTCAGGCGTCGCTGGTCCCGTACCAGAGCGAGGCGCGCTGGCGCGTGACGGCGGTCGGCAGCCACGGCCGCGCGGAGCTGGTCTTCCCGCAGGGCCGGGACGGGCCGTCGTTCCTCAGCTGGCGCGGGCCTGACGGCGAATGGCACGAGGAAGCGTGGGAGCCGTGGAGCCCGTGGCCGAGGATGGTTGAGATCTTTGAAGCGGCGATCCGCGCCGCGCCGCCCGCGAAGGCCCTCTCCTGGCAGGACGAGGTCCGCGCCCTGGAGCTGGACGACGCCGCCCGCCGCGGCGCCCACCGCCGCCGGTCCAGCACGATGGAGTACCAGGAGGCGAGCGAGGAAGTCGGCTTCAAGGGGACGATGACGCTCGTCGGCTGCGGCGTGCTGTGGGCGCTGATCGCCATCGCCATCGTCGCCATCTGGGTGCCGCAGGCCGGCTGGGTCGTCGTGCCACTGCTCGCGCTGTTCCTGGCGCTGCAGGCGTTCCGCTGGGTCGTGCCGCGCCCGAGCAAGTAGGGCGCGGCGCGAGAGTACGCGACCTAGCGTGGCGCTTAGAATGCCTCAAAGAACTAACCACAGAGAACACAGAGAACACAGAGAAAGACAGAAAGAAAAGAGGAAGAGTCGTCGATGCCCCCGCGCGGGATCGGTTTTTCTCTTTTGCCTCTTCTCTGTGTTCTCTGTGTTCTCTGTGTTCTCTGTGTTCTCTGTGGTTAGTTCTTTGAGGCACCCTTAATACTTGCCGCGCTTCCGCTCCTTCGCCGGCAGCACCTCCAGGCAGGTCGTCCACCAGCCCGTCAGCACCGTCTCGACGAATTCCTCCGGCAACCTCTCCTGGCGCATCTCGCGCGCGAGGCTCTCGTGGTCGTAGGCGACCGGGACGAACTCGGCCCGGAAGTCCGGCCGCGCCTCGACGATCGCGTACCAGACGTTCGTGGCCCCGTCGTTCTCCGGCCGGCCGAGGACGCCGACGTTGACGAAGTGGCGGTCGCCCGACAGCCGCCGGTGCCACTTGATTCCCGTGTGCGTCGCCAGGATCACGTCGGCGCCGTGTTCCGCCGCGAGGTGCTCCAGGAAGTGCGTCGGCGTCGTCGACTCCCAGAGGAATTCGTTCGTCCGGCGCGGGCTGCCGTGGCAGAGCAGCAGGCGGTAGCGGCCCAGCGTCAGGCGCCGCTCCGCCGGGAGCGCCTTCATCCAGGCGCGGTTCGCCGGGCTCGTGCGCGCGAAGGTGTATTCGTAGCTGAGACGGGCGAAGTAGTTGTCGCGCGGGTCGGTGTAGCCGCACTGGCAGTCGGCGAGGCCGTTGCCGACCGAGTTGTCGTAGTTGCCCTGGACGCAGGCGACGTCGTACTCGCGCAGCAGCGGGAAGACGCGGTCAGGGTGCGGGCCGAAGGCGCCGAGGTCGCCGAGGCAGTAGACGCCGTCGACGCCGCGGCGCTTCGCGTCCCGCAGCGCCGCCTCCAGGGCCGGGGCGTTGTTGTAGACGCCGCCGAGGACGGCGAGGCGCGTCGGCTCAGGCATCGCGGCCTCCGCCCGAAGGGTTGGAGCAGATCGTGCCGTACTGGTAACAGGTGAAGCAGGCCCGGTGCCGCAGCGGGTAGGGGCCGCGGCCGTCGGCGAGCGTGGCGCCGAGGCGGGCGTCGGGGGCGTCGATCAGGATGGGACAGACGTAGACGCCGCGGTCGGTCACGACGCGGCTGTGGTGGCAGATCAACTGTCCCCGGTCGAAGCCGTCCATCATCTCGGGCGTGACGCGCTCCTCGTCGCGGTAGCCGCGCTGGCGCTGGGCCTCGGCGCCGAGGCGCAGCGTCGGCAGCACCTTGACGCGCGGGCGGTCGTAGCCGACCGAGCGCAGCAGCCGCACGAAGCCGTCGAAGAGGGCGCCGTCGTCCTGGTCGTCGCTGGTGCGCGTCACCGTGAGCAGCGGCAGGAAGCCGCGGGCGAGGAGTTGCCGCACGCCGCGCAGGGCGCGCTCGAAGGTGCCCGCGCCGCGCACGGGGTCGTTCGTCTCCGCGCGAAAGCCGTCGAGCGAGACGCGAAATTCCAGGCTGTACGGCGACTCGGCCTCGGCGCGGGCGAGGCGAGCCAGCCACTCGTCCTTGAGGACGGTGCCGTTGGTCAGGACCGTCGCCGGGCCGTAGCGGAGCGTCAGCTCGAGGATGGCGGTCATGTCGCGGTTGAGGAACGGCTCGCCGCCGGTGAAGTAGTACTCCTTGACGCCGAGGGCGAGCGAGTCGTCGAGGGCGCGGCGCACGGCTTCCCGGTCGAGGAAGCCGAAGCTGTGGTTGTGCGGGCTGCAACTGATGAAGCAGTGTCGGCATTCGAGGTTGCAGAGCGTGCCGCCGACCTGGAACCAGAGGTGGTCGAGGTGGTCGAGGGCGACGGACGGCGCCGGCGCGTCGAGGATCGGCAGCGGCACGCTCATCGGCTTTCTCCCGTCGTCGGTCCCGCGCGGTTTGTTCTCACGTCCCCTGCGACTCACGCCGACTCACACCGGACTCACACCCCGCCGTGCCCCCTTTTCGCTGCTTTTTCCGGGCTTTTCGTGGGGGTGTGAGTCGTGAGCGCCTGTGAGTCGTTCCCGGCGCTCGCTTCCCTTTCCCGCCCCCGACCCTACCCCCGTGCGGCGCGCGGTCCTCCCGCCGCGCCACCGCCCGATCTCCCTTGCACCTTCTCAATTCTCAATTCTCAATTCCTCATTCTCAATTT
>JBBROG010000158.1:0-20496 GCA_038229635.1 Gemmatales bacterium | reverse complement strand
AGACGAGTGCGAAGCCGCAAGCGGCGCTTCGGGCTGGTTGATGCGGCCTTGTTAGATACCGCCCTGACGATACGGCTGATGGGCGCCGAAGTCGCTGCACGCCTCCGCCGGCTGGTTATGCTCGTTCGGAGCGGTGAAGTGTGCCGCCGCGTCGGACAGCATGTGTTCGACGTTCTCCTTCAGCGCCGGCACCGCCTTCTCACCCATCTCGCGCACCACGCCCACGAGGGTAGTGATCGCGAGGTCTTTTATCTTTTCGAACTCGCCGCCGACCTGGCCGGTCAGCCTGTCGAGGAAGCTCGGTTTCGCCGAGAAATGCTCGCTTTCCGGGCGCGACCACGCGGCGGCCGGCGGCATCTCACGGCGCGGGCCGGGCACCTCCGACGCCTCAGACATGCGGTAGGGAATGTCCCGCGTGCGCCGCCCGCCCAGCAGCGCGCCCAACGCCAGGCCCGACACGAGCGACAGCCCTACCATCGTAAACGGATGGCGCTCGACCTGGAGGGGGACGTCGAACGTCTGCTTGACCGACTCCACGGTGTCGTGCATCGTCTCGCGGGCGCTGGTGATCGTGTCGTGCACCGACTCCTTGACGCTATCGATCGTGTCCTGGACGGTCTCCTTGGCGCTCTCGACCGTGCCCATGACTTCGTGTTCCAGGGTCTCCAGCTTTTCCGCCAGCGAGGAGCGCGTCTCGTCGATCTGATGGCGGATCACTTCGGGTTCTGGATCCATTCGACGTTCTCCCTCATGCTTTCGGCCGTCTGCGGCGGGATCAAGTTGACCTCGCCCGCCTTGGTGCGGCCGGTGTAGAACAGCACGCCTCCCAGCAGTGCCAGGACGCCGCCGACGATCAGGTACGACGCCCACAGCGGCAGCCCCGCCAGTTCGTGGAGGGCGTAAACCACCGTGAGACACAGCAGAATGCCGCCGAGGGCCAGTATCGCCGAGCCGACCGCCATCGCGCCGGCGGCGGTCTTGGCCTTCTCCCACTCTTTCTGGATTTCCGTCCGGGCCAGCGTTACCTCCTGACGGATGAGCGTCTGGAGGTCGCCGACGATCCCCCCGAGCAGGGAAGACATGCTCGGGGGGGACTCGACGGGGATGCGGTCGGCCATCGCTTACCTCCTCGCCCCCATGCCGATCAGGAAGCCGACGCCGAAGGCGATCGCCAGCGACGGCACCGGGTGCTTGCGGATGACCTTGGCCAGGTCGTCGGTGATCTCGCCGACGCCGTGTTCCTGGAGATAGTGGCCGCCCGAATCGAGCGTGTCGGCCACCGAGGACGCCGCCGAGCCCATCATCCCCTCGCGCGGGGCGCTCTGGCGCAGCGTGCCGGCCATCGAACTCATGCGGTGCCCGACCGAGGACAGGGCGTCGTCCGTCTTGCCTTCCGCCGCGGAGGCGAGGTCGGACGCCTTGTGCGACACCGCCGAGGCGGCGTCCTTGACGCTCTGACCGATGCCCGACGCGGCGTCCTGGGCCTTCTGGGCGACGCCGGACGCCGCCGAGGAAGCCGCGTCCTTGGCGTGGCTGCCGGCCTGCTGCAGGTGGCTCTTGGCCTCGTCGGCCTGCTGCCCGGCCGTGCGGAGGTCACGGTTGCCCGGAGGATTGGTGTTCGCCATGATCCTTCTCCTTCTAAAGTGTGGGCCACAAGGCCCTCGTCACTTGACGCCGCCCCACGCGGGGCCGGCAACTTTGTTACTCCCCAATGGGTCAGGCAGAGTTGTCTGCCCGTTTATGGTGGAAAGCAAAGGGGATGCCAAAGGCCGCGCGCCCGCCGTCGCGGAGAAGAAACGGCCTGATTATTCGTAAGAGGCGTCGGAAGCGATCAAAGTCGGAGCCCCGACGAGGCCGCGCATGAGCAAGGCGTTACTCATCCGCACGCAATTGCGTGGACCACGCGCTCTCGGGAGCGCCTGGGGCGCGATTGAACACCCTGTCGAAAATGTCCCCGGTCGCGCGCGCCGGGTCGGCGCCGCGCGGGCGCGAGTGCTCATGCGCAAGATCAAAGAGAATAATGACTTGTGGATTGCACGTCGGGAGAGATGGGGATCGGGAGTCGGTTTGGCACTCGATTCGCTTTCTTCGATTCGCGACCGAGAACACGACCTTTCCTTCTCTCCAAGGGGACGTGCATGCGCGACGCTTCAGCCGGTCTTCGGGCTCTGCGGGAAGTCGTGAGGCGGACGCGCTCGACGTGTCCGCTCAGCCCGCCGGGAACGCGGCCCTCGGTGATGGACCTGCGCTTCCGCGGCGACGCCTGCGTCCGCGACGGTCCGGACGGGTGCCTTGAACTGTGCCTCGGCAACTTTAGTTTCGCTCAGGTCTCCGGCACGTCGCTCGACCTGCCGCACCTCAACGCCCTGGTTGGCCGCCTGCGCCAGCCGCCGCGCGGCCGAACGTCCGGCGTCGGCCTCACGCCTCAAACGGCGACTGAACGCGGGCCAGCCCCCGAGTGATTCCGCCGCGGGCCATGCAGACCAGGAACAGGTAGCCGAAAAAGCACGTCACGCCGCCGCCGAGCGCCCCGAGCGCGAAGGGGAGTTGCATCGCCGGCGCCGGGTTGCCGAACATTAAGAACAGCGTCCCTCCCAGCGTCATCCCGTACAGCAGCAGGTAGAGGTCCGCGAACAGGACGCGCGTCCCGTCGTTGAAGCAGCCGGCGACGGAGCGCAGGAACAGGATGAACAGGACGAAGCTGAGCACGTCGACGACGGCGGCCGCGGTGTGCGCCACGACGGCGGTCGGGGTGAATTCGACCTCCCGAAGGTCTTCGAGGCCGCGCTTGATCTTCGGCGGTTTCTTGAGGCCGCCGAAGCCCATCGTCGTGTTGAGGACCGGCCCGGCGCAGATACAGATCATGCAGCCGAACATCAGCCATTTCGCCCCATTGCGCTCCGGCGCGAACATCAGGCAGCGCCAGTGGCCGACGACGATGCAGCCGTAGCAGTACAGCCAGGCGACGCCGAGGCCGAGGATCGTGAAGAGGACGCTCAGGTCGCGCCACTTGGCGGAAATCGTCGGCCGGCCGTTCTCCCCCGGCCAAAAGATCAGCACGAGGACGCCGACGGCGAGGCCGAGGCTCACGAGCATCAGCAGCCAGCCGCGCAGGATGAGCCCCAGGCCGCGGCGCACCTCGGTCCAGCCGAACTCCGAGCGACGGGCCTGCTCGTCGGGGTCGGGGTCATAGGCGGAGTCGGGGTCGGGGACGGTGGAGACGTAGCTCATGGCGCTGCCCTCGTGACGTTTCCTCGCGGCGCGATACGCCGCTGAAACCTTAGCTCACGAGGGAGGCGCCGGCAAAAAGAACTCACCACAGAGGCACAGAGGACACAGAGAAAAGACAAAGAAGAAGAGGGGCAATTGCAGGATCTGCCTTTACTCGCCTTTGTCTTTTCTCTGTGTCCTCTGTGCCTCTGTGGTGAGTTCTTTTTGGCACGCCTACTGTTTCTTGAACTCCACCCCGAGCGGCTCGCCCGCCTTCATCGAGGCGACGCGGCGCTCCTTCACGACGAACGTCAGCAGCGGGTCGAAGAGCCGGTCGTCCGGGGCGAGGAACGTGTCGTCGGCGAAGTGGTCCAGCGTCACGACGAAGCTACTCCAGCGCAGCACCAGTTTGCCAGTCTCGACGGCGACGCGCGCGGTGCCGTAAGCCGGCTCCTCGTAGGTCCCGGCGTAAGCCTTCAACTCCAGCGACGGCGCCGATTCCGGCTTGCGCCGCGCCTGACGCTCCTCGAAGCGCGCCTTCGCGGCCTTCTCGTCCTGGCGCGTCACCTCGCCGAGCGTCGCGTTCCAGTCCCGGCGCGGCAGGCCGAGTAGCAGGTCGATCAGGCTGTTGCTGAGGGCGAGATTCATGCGCGTCTCATGCAAATTGCACAGGAGAGCGATGCCGATTTTCTCCTTCGGCAGCAGCGTCAAGTGAGCGCGAAAGCCGTCGATGAGGCCGGCGTGCTCCACGATCTGCCGGCCGCGGTAGTCGCGCACCAGCCAACCCATGCCGTAACTCATCAGGTTCGTCTCGGGGTTCATCGCCCGCGTCGAGCCTTCCAGCCGCAGGACAATTTGCGGCGTGTGCGTCTCGCGCAGGCTGCCGGCGGAGACGATCTCCTTGCCCTCGAATGTCCCTCCGCCGAGGTGGAAGCGCAGCCAGCGCGTCAGGTCGGCGGCGCTCGCGTGGAGGCTGCCGGCCGGGTCGGGCACCGCCATCGGGTAGAAAGGAATGACGTCGACTGTGCCCGCGCGGTTCTTGCGGTGCGGGAAGGCGCGGTCGTCGCTCTTCTCGGCGGCGGACCCGGTGAGGACGGCGTGTTTCATGCCCAACGGGTCGAGAATGCGTTTCCGGACGAAATCGGCCCACGACGTCCCCGAAGCAGCGGCGACGGCGTGGCCGGCGGCGGTGAACATCGTGCTCTGGTACTGGAACGTCGTGCGGAACGGCTTGTCGAGCGGCAGGCGGCCGACGCGGCGGATGATCTCTTCCTGCGGCCAGGGCGCGTGATACCAGAGCAGGTCGTGGGCGCCCACGCCGGTACGGTGCGTCACCAGGTCGCGCAGGCGCACGTCGGCGTCCACATGCGGGTCGGAGAGGTGGAACCAGGGGAGGTGCTGCCGCACCCGGTCGTCCCAGTGCATCCGCCCTTCATCGACGAGAATCGCCATCGCCGTCGTCGTGAACCCTTTGGTACAGGAGGCGAGCGGGAAGAGCGTGTCGGGCGTGACGGGACGGTCGACTCCTAGCTGACGGACGCCGTGGCCCTGGAGATAAACGACCTCGTCGTCGCGGACGATCGCCACGGCGGCGCCGGGAACCTGCCAGGCTTTCAGGGCGGCGCGGATGAGGTCGTCGACGGCGGCGCGGTCCACGGGCGCGGGATCGGCTCGGACGGCCGAAGGCAGGGCCAACAATACCAGGGCGAGGAAACGTCGCGGACCGGCCGCGCCGCGCATGGTCTGTCCGCCCCTCTGGCTCCCCTCTCCCCAAAGGGGAGAGGGGAGCTTACCGTCACCGTTTCGCCTCGCTCCGGAGCCGCCACGTCGGCGAAGCCGGCCGCGCGCAGCCCGTCGGCCAGCGCCGCCGCCCGCTCCGGCTCGCCGTGGACGAGCCGCACCGCGCGCGTCGTGCCGGCGAGCGGGCCGAGGGCGCTCAACAGGCCGTTGTGGTCGGCGTGGCTCGACAGCCCGTTGAGCACCACGACCTCGGCCTTCAGCGGGAACGTCCGCCCCAAAATGCGCACCTCGGACCGGCGGTCCACCAGCCGCCGCCCCAGCGTGTCGGGCGCCTGATAGCCGACGATGAGGATCGTACTACGCGGGTCTTCGATATTGTGCTTCAGGTGGTGCAGGATGCGGCCCGCCTCGCACATGCCGCTCGCCGAGACGATGACGCACGGCTCGCGGTGGTCGTTCAGCGCGATGCTGTCGTGAACTTTTTCGACGTAATGAATCCGCCTTTCGCCGAACAGGTCGGGGTACTCCTCCAGCAGCCGCAGCGTCTCGTCGTCGAAGCACTCGGTATGGGCCTTAAACACCTCGGTGGCGCGCACCGCCATCGGGCTGTCGACGTAGATGGGCAAGTCCGGCAGCCGGCCGGCGCGCAGGAGTTGGTGCAGAAAATAGACGACGGTCTGCGTGCGGCCGACGCTGAACGCCGGGATCAGCAGCTTGCCGCCGCGCGCGGCGGTGTGCCGCACCACCTCGCCCAGGCGCTCTGCCGTCTCTTCCACTGTCTCGTGCGTGTGACCGCCGTAGGTGCTTTCGCTGATGACGAGGTCGGCCGGCGGGACCGGGGACGGGTCGCGCAGGATCGGCAGGCCGGGCCGGCCCAGGTCGCCGGTGAACGTCAGGCTCCGCGCGCCGCCCGGAACGTCCATGCGCAGGTGAACCATCGCCGACCCGAGCAGGTGTCCGGCGTCGACGAACGTCGCCTCCAGGCCGGGGCCGACGGAAACCGTCTTGCCGTAGGGGACCGCCTGCATGTGGAGCAGTGTGCGGTAGACGTCGCGGCCGTCGTACAGCGGCTCGACCTTCGGCTCGCCGCGCTCTCGGCGGCGGTTGAGGTAGGCCGCGTCTTCCTCCTGAATTTTCGCGGCGTCGCCGAGCATGACGGCGGCGAGGGCCCGCGTGGCGGGCGTGCAATAGATGGGGCCGGAGAAGCCCTGGCGCACGAGGTTCGGCAGGTTGCCGCAGTGGTCGACGTGGGCGTGGCTGAGCAGCACCGCGTCGACGTCCTTGGGGCGGAAGGGGAACTCCCGGTTGCGGCGCCGGCTCTCGGCGCGGCGTCCCTGGAACAGTCCGCAGTCCAGAAGGAGAGTCCGTCCGCGGGCGTCGACGCGGTGCATCGAGCCGGTGACCGTGCGCGTGGCGCCCCAGAACGTGACGGTCGGCTCGGCGAAGGACTTGGGTCCGCGGGTCATGGGAGCATTATACAGGACCCGCGCCCGAGTCACGCCTCGGCGTCCTCGCCGGCCGGAGTCGGGTGTGCCCGCCGCGAGCGGAGGAGAAGGCCGAACGTGCCCAGGCCGAGGAGGAGAAGCGTGCCCGGCTCCGGGATTGGTTGCCCGTCATTGACCTGGAACGTGCCGTTGACGCGGATGATGAGGTCCTTTTCGGTCAGGAGCAGCGTCCCGTTCGTCGGATCGACCGTGACGAAATCGCCGCGGCTGCCGCCGGTGGCGATGAGCGTTTGGACTTTGGTCGTCAGGTTCACTTCCACAAGAGTGCCGGCGTTCGTGTTCGCGTAGATGTTGCCGGAAAGGAAGGAGGCTCCCAAGGCGCTGCCGTCGATGCCGCCGGGGATGAAGCCCGAGTCGAAGACGAGTTGCTTGTCGCTCAGGCGGAAGCCGAGGAGATGGCCGTTCAGGGGACCGCTGTCGGTCGCGCCGTACAAGACGGTGCCGTCGGTGGTCATCCCGTCGAAGGAGACGTTGCCGAAGAGAGTCTTGGTCAGGGCGACAGGGTTCACGTCCCAGAGCTGGTTGGTGCCACCCGTGGAGACGATCAGGTGGCCGTTGGTCGGGTTCGTCACGATGCCCAGGGCCTCGGGAATGCCGCCGACGATGACGCGCTGGAAGGTGCCGTTGTCGTTGACCTGGATGACCCGACTCAGACTCCCGCGCTGCGTCATGTAGATGTTGTTACCGACCCGCGCCAGACCTTGGGCGTTGTCGGAGCCGTAGCTTTGTCCGAGGGTCGCGTTGGCGATGGTTTGGCCGTCGGTGTCCGTGGGGAAGCGGCGGACGTTTCCCGGCAGGTCCGAGACGAGGACGCCTCCGCTGGCCGGAAACACGATGCCCAGAGGGCCGACGTTGAAGGCGTTGGGGAATCCCGTGGCGAAGGTCGAGAGGCTCAGCCCCCGGTCCCGGCCCGCCTGGGTGAGCATCAGGTCGGCCCTGGCCGACCCCTCCCAGGCCACGAGGACTGTCAGAGCCGCGAGGGCCGTGAGGCCGATTGCCAAGCGCGATGTCACGGTCGAACTCCTTCGGAAGGGTTGCGACGAGGCGGCCAACGATCGCACGCCACACTCGCCGGGTCGCTCCTCAAGCGCCGCGTTCCAACCTCTGATACGGTCCCGACCGACCGTTTTCGACACGGCGCGGAAAATATTCTGTCCTTCGGGATGGGCTCCCCGAAAAACGGTTGACGAGACGTCGCCGGGGCCGGATGATGCGGTGTCGATTTCCTCTTCCCGCGGGAGTATCACCCTATGAGCGGACCGGCCTCGCCGGGGCGTTCGACCCTGCTCGTCCTCCGCCTCGTGGTCTGCCCGACCGACGCCGCGGCCTGGGACGAGTTCGTACAGCGCTACGGCGGGATCATCTACGAGTGGTGCCGCCGCTGCCGGCTCCAGGACGCCGACGCGCGGGACGTGACCCAAAACGTCTTCGCCGCCCTGCTGCGCCGCTTGCGGGGGTTCGACAGGTCGCGGGCGCGCTTCCGGAGTTGGCTGTACCGGGTGGTCCGGAATGCCGTCCGCGACTGGTGCGGCGAGCGGGCGCGGCGCGACGAAAAGGGGACGGAGGCCGCCCGCGAATTGCTGGCGTCGCAACCGGCTCGCCGCGACCTGAAAGCGCGCCTGGGCGAGGAGTTTGACCTCGAACTGCTCGACCTCGCCGAGGTTCGCGTCCGGCTGAAGGTCTCTCCCGCGAGTTGGGACTCTTACCGCCTCCGCTGTAAGGAGGGATTCTCCCTCCGAGAAGCCGCCGAACAGATCGGCATCCCCGCCGGGCACGTCAGCAAGTACGCCCTGCGCGTGCGGGGACTGGTGGCCAGGGAGGCGGCCGTCCTCGAAGGGGTGTGCGGTCCGGCGCGGGATCGGGTGAAAGGGGGCCAACATGATCGGCTGCCCGCCGGCGGAGAAATGGCGGCAGTACCTCCAGGACCGGCTGAGTCCGTCCGAGGACCGCGCCCTTACCAGGCACATTGAGGCGTGTGAGGCGTGCGAGGAATGGCTCGCCGGGCTCGTCGCCCCGTGCGGCGCGGCGCGGGCGCGCGCCGCCAACACCTCCGCCGCTCCTCCGGAATTGGTCGCGAACTTGCGCCGACTCTGGTCCGCGGCGTTTCCGCCCGAGGATCTGACGGCCCCGGAGGGCTGGCCGGAGATCGAGGGGTACGAAATCTTGGGCGTCCTCGGCCGCGGCGGCATGGGCATCGTTTACCGGGCCAGGCAGAACGACCTCGGCCGGGAGGTCGCCCTCAAGATGCTCGCCGCGGGCGCGGGGTCGTTCGCCGCGGACGCCCGCCGCCTGCTCCGCGAGGCCGAAACCGCCGCCCAACTCCGGCACGATCACATCGTCCCCGTCCACGCGGTCGGTCAATACCAGGGACGGCCGTACTGCGTCATGGAACTGATCGAAGGCGGCAGCCTGGCCCGGCGCGTGACCGACCTCGTCGCCGAGCCGCGCGAGGCCGCCCGGCTGGTCGCCGCCACGGCGCGGGCTCTCCACCACGCCCACCTGCACGGCGTCTGCCACCGCGACGTCAAACCGGCCAACGTCCTGTTGCGCGTCCGGCGCCCGACGTCCCAAGCCGTTGTGTCCGGTCCTCGGCTCGCCGACGTCGACGCCTGCGTGAGCGATTTCGGGATCGCCCGGCGGACGCGCGACGAGGCCGGCCTGACGTCGGACGGGGCGGTCGTCGGCACGCCGGGGTACATGGCCCCGGAGCAGATCCGCTCCGAGACGCCGTCGCCGGCCGCCGACGTCTACGGCCTGGGAGCGGTGCTGTACGAGTGCCTGACGGGGCAGGCGCCGTCCCGCGCGGCGACGTCGTTCGACACCCTCCTCGTGACCCTCCACAAGGAGCCCGAGCGGCCGCGAGTCCTCAACTCCCGCCTGGCTCGCGACCTGGAGACGGTCTGCCTCAAGTGCCTGGAGAAAGAGCCGCGGCGGCGCTACGCCAGCGCCGAAGCTCTCGCCGACGACCTGGAGCGCTGGCTCCGCGGGGAGCCGGTGCGGGCCAGACGGGTCGGCCCTCTCGGCCGCGCGGGGCGCTGGTGCCGTCGCAAGCCGGTGACGGCGGGACTGGCCGCGGGGCTGCTCCTCGCCGTGGCGGGCGGCCTCTTCGCCAGCCTGCTCCTCTGGCGGCAGGCAGTAAATAACGAAGCGCGGGCGCTCGCGAGCCTGGAGAAAGAGGAGGCCGCGCGGCGGGAGTCGGAGGAACACTACGCGGGACTCCGCGCCACGCTGAGGAACGCCATTCTCCCCAAGATGACGCGGGCGCTCCTGGCGCCAGGGACGAGCCCGCAGCGTGAGGTCATGCTGGAGCAAGCCGCGCCGCGCCTCTCCTCCTTGCTGCTGCGCCGCGAACGAGACAGCGAGCTGCGCGGGTTGCTGGCCGCCGTGCTGACCCAACTAGGCGCGATCCGCGTCACGCAGAGCCGAGACGAGGAGGCACAGGCGCTTCTGGAGCGGGCCGCGGGCCTGTGGCCGCCGGGGCCGGACGGAGAGGCTCCCACGCCGGAGGGCCGCGCCTGGCTCGCGATTACGCACGCCTACCTGGAACGAATCTACGAACGGCAAGGGCAGCCCGATCGCGCCCGCCAGTCGTTCGAGGCGGCGTTCGCCCTGTGGCAAGCCCTGGCGAAGGAGCCCCTGGACCCGCGCGACAAGTTCGTCCTCGTGAACGCCGACTTCGGCATCGGCTGGGCTCTCCTCGCGGGCGGGGGCTCGGAGAAACAGAACTCCCGGAGGCTCGAGATCGTCCGTGACCGCTTGCGGCGGTTGGCTCCGGCGCCGGAGGGCGACCTGTTCTTCGACCTCGCGCGGGTGGCGCGCTGGCATTGCGAGGCGGGAATACCCGACTCGTCTCGAAACCCGGCGGCGGCCCTGGCCAACACTCGTGACGCCGCCTCTCTTCTAAAAGACGTGCTTCCGCGGGCGGGCCTCCCCAAGAACACTCGAAGCCACGCGGCCTGTATCGCCCTGCAAATCAGCAGGGATTTGCGCAGGGCGAAGGTATCGGCGGAAGCCCTTGGCCTGTCCGAGCAGGCCAACCGCGCGTTGCGGGATTTGCTCCAGGAATCCCCGGACGAGTGCGGCCTCCTCGACGCCCTGAGTCAGTCGTGGAGTGAGATCGCCAAGGCCCGCTGGGACTTACGCCAGGCCGAGGAAACCCTGACCGCGTGTCGCAACGCGCTAGAGGCGCAGCGGCGGGTGTTGGCGCTCGTCCCTGGCATGTCGGACTGCCGAGCGGACCTGGATTGGCGTTACCTGGTGCTGGGCCGCAAGCTGTGCGAGCTGGGCCGCCTGGACGAGGCGGAGGCGTGCTTCCGCGAGCAGCAAGCGCTGTGGCCGGGCGACGCCTTCCGGCAGGCGGAGCCGTCGCGCGAGCTGCGCAAGTGGGCGGCGCAAGTCGGGAAGGACAAGGACAACCTGTCGCCGCCCGAACGGCAGGAGCGGCAGCGCTACCGCGACCTGTGTTCGCGCCTGGAGCGGAAGGGGGTTGACACGGCCCCGCCAATCGGCGCGAAGCCGTAAGGACTGCCGGACAAACCCCACCCGCCCGAAGCGCCAGCGCGGGCGGAATGCGCCCTCGCTGGCGCTTCGGGCGGGTGGCGAAAAAGTTCTGTCCGGGGTTCCCCGAGCCCTGGGCGCTAGCGGAAGCGGCCCGCGTCGGCGTCGCGTCGCAAAACGCTTGCGGAGCCGCTCCGCTTCGGCTAGAGTACGACCATCGATCCCATCCCGCGCTCGTTTCGGAGCGCGCAACGTGGCCTTGAGAAGCGACGTTGGGCGGTCAGTGGCAGTCCTACGCCTGGGGGCGACTATGACCGATCTCACTTGCGCAAACGAGCCCCTGTCGCCGCGTGTTTTTCGGGCGAGGGGGGAGAATTTGGCCTCGATCTACCGAGATCTCGCGCCGTGGCTGTACGGCCGGCTGCGGCGCCGGCTCGCCCAATACGGCCCGGTACGGGAGGACATGATCGAGGACGCCTTGCAGAATCTCTGGTGCCGGCTACTTCAAGACGATGCAAAGCCACAGCAAGTGTACAAAAAAATAGGTATGGGGGGGGGGTAAAACGCCTCTTGGCCGGCCTGGCTCTCGACGAACTGCGAGCGCTGCTGCGTGCCGAGCGGCGTCGGAAGCGTCGCGAACAGGCAACCGCACGCCACGAGGCGGGCGAAGACGCGAGCCAATCAGGTCCGTTCGACATGCGGGTCGACGAGTTGTGCGCGTCCCTCACGCCCCCCGAGCAGGAATTCTCCCGGCGGCACTTGCTTGGGCAGCAACCCCAGGGCGAGCCTTCGAGCTTGGAGGCGGCCAACGTCCGCCAGATGACCCGCCGCGTGCGCCGGAAACTCGTCGCCTCTGCCGGCGCGTAGCCGCGTACAAGAAAGTTTCGGAATTATTTTTTTCGCGTGTCACAAATCGCCTTTCTGTGGCCCCAATACAAGTAGACGGGGTCTTACGAGCATGGGTCCGGCGAAGATGATCGCCGATGCTCCCATGTCGGAAAGCATCGCTCGTAGTGACGCGATCAACGACCTTCGTCTCCGCCCCGCGAGAGTAGACATCTCGCTGGTTGCGGATGCGCAGTTGTCGCGAAAAATGTTCGTTCCGAATGGAGTGACGGTCATGAAGAAGACGCTGGGCTTGTTCCTCCTCATCGTACTGATCGTCCTGACGTACAGCGGCGAACAGGCGCACTCGGACTTCGTGACGGGCTACTGCACTCCCGTCGGGTGTCTCTGCTATCCTGACTCCAATGGAGGTTACTGCGATGCCGCATCGCACACTGAACACGGAGAGTGTGCGCCCCAAGGTACACCTGGCTGCAAGACTCCGCAAAACAAAGCGATCTGTACGGGAATTAGAAGAGCCGCCTGTTTCCAGGGACCAAGTCTGGGCAATTGCAGTAAAACCATAGATAGGACGTGTATTAGCTGAGACTGATGGGATCCTGAAAGGGTATTAAAATGTCAACATTTTCCAGGGTCCTCCCTCTCGTCGCCTTGGCATTTGGGGTTCCCGCGTCTATCGCTAATTCTGCTGATCTGCTCGATGTGGCGGCGAGCGGACTCGCGCAATCTCTGGAGCAGATTTCGAGCCTTCACGCCAAAGTGCTGGTTGAGGTGCGCGAAAAAGCGACGGTCACGCAACGATTTGAAGGGGAGTGGTGGCAAAAAGACGCCAAGATTAGGTGGAATTTCAAAAACACGTTCAACCTGAAATCGGCCGGACAGGTTGGGAATCGCAACAATGACCCGGAAATATCGACCAAAGCAGACGCTCTTCTCGTCGATGGGCGCCTTACACTGGTTGAGGACCGCTCCCACCCGGATTGGAACGGGACAAAGCAGGCGACGATTGCCGACACGCATCTTGGCAGCCTCGTCACGTTTTCTTTGTGGGGCAAGGGGGCGTTCCTGATCTCGGATTCCCCTGAGATTCGCGTCCTGGATGCATTAAGATCCGTCAAGTGGAAAAAATCCGTGCGCGAGGCCGAACTCGGTGGTCGCAGGATGTTCCGAGTCGACGCGGAAGGGGGTGACGCGAAGTGTCTATCCTTCTCGGTGTGGATTGATCCCGACCATTCCTTCTTTCCCGCCCGTCTAGTCATCTCTCTCTTGCCGGGTGCGTTCGACGACAAGAAATGGTATGCGGAATGTGAGGTCGCGCGCTTCCAGGAATTGGCGCAAAGCCCCCGTTCCTTCCCGGCCGAGTTACGGTGGCGATTCTACAACGCGGGAGAGCCTGGCCGCGACCCATTCCTCGAACATCGTGTCCTCTTCAATTCTCTTCGCGTCAACGTCCCGATTCCCGAAGAACGGTTCAAGTTGACGATTCCGGTGGGATACCGAGTGAAGGACCGTGTTACAGGGCAGCGCTACACGATGGGGACCGACGGAAAACCCGTTCAAGTGAGTGCGCTGTTGCCGACGCCGCCCTCTTCTCCTCTAGAAGCCGCCCAAGCCCCCTCACGTTCGTGGCTCTGGCCGGCAGTGGCTTGCCTGGCGGTCCTTGTCGGGGTGGCTTTCTTATATCGGTCGCGATTGGCGCGCCAGCGCCCCGGCGCGTGATCCGCCGTACCTCTTCTTTCCCTTCGCGTCAGATGATTCCGGCATCTCCCCGAGTGAACGACATGATAGCGCGTATTCGCCGGTGCTTTGTCCCTCTCCTATTCGGCTTCCTTGTCGTCCTCCTTGTTTGGAGGGTCCTCCCCCGGTTGCCCTGGCTCGCTGACGGCCGAACCGGTCTCGTCCTGCCTGGTGAAGTGGACCTCGGCGAGATTGAACCGGGAACCGATGTCGAAGCCGCGTTTGCCGTGGAGAACCGGACCGACAAGACCGTGCGTTTAGGCAATTTCACCGTGAGTTGCGGTTGCATGGGATTGTCTCGCCGCGCGGGCGCGGGCACGGATCGCGAGCCTCTCACGGGAGTTGTCCTTGCCCCCGGCGAGACGCTGGACGTGTTCGCCGGCGTGCGCGTCGCGGGATCGGGCCGCGTCGCGTACCTCATTTCCTTCCGATCCGACCTACCCGGCCGCGAGGCGGTGTCCGTCGTGCTGACCGCCAAAGTCAACGGGCGCGTCTTCGCGATCCCGGATTCGATCAACTGGGGCCGCGTCCGGCCGGGTCAGGTCGTCGAAGGCGTCATGTGGCTCGCCGACGGCCGTTCCTGCGCGGGCGACGCTCCGCTTCGTGTGGTTGCCACGCACGAGGCTATCCGGATTGAGGAAGTGGCCGACGCGCCGCCGAGTGAGGTCGGCACGCCGCTGCCCGAGGGCTATCGGGTCCGCCGCGTCAAACTCCGCCTGACCGTCCCCGACGAGGAAGAAGTCCGTGGGGAGGTGAGGGGTGAGACGGACGGCGGCAAGATTATGGCACGGACGTCTCTCGTCGCCACGGTGAAGCCGGTCGTCCGGGCGACGCCGTCGCGGCTCGTCCTGCCGCGACGAGGTGAGACCGATCCCTATAGCACTCGCGTCGCCCTCCGGGCCGAGGCGCCCTGCACGTTCGCGCTGGCGGACTTGCCTCCGGGATTGCACGCCGAAATCTCGGAGGGGATGCTGACCCTCCGCGCTTCTCCCGACGTCGCCTCCTCCGGCGACCCACTCCTCGTCACCGTCCGGGCGCGGGCCGAAGACGGCACTACGCAAACCTTGTCGATCAAGATCGTCTTCTATACCGGCAAGACGGAAGACGACCGCTGACGGGGAGGCACGAGCCATGCGCGAGCCACGCTCTCGTCCGGCCAAAGGCGCCACCCTGATCGAAATCCTGGTGGTGCTGGCCATCATCGCGGTCCTGCTCGGGCTCCTGCTCCCCGCCGTCCAGTCCGCGCGGCGGGCGGCGGCGCGGATCGGCTGCGCGAACAATCTCCGCCAGATCGGCCTGGCGCTCCACCAGTACCACGGCGATCGCGACCGCCTCCCGCCCGCCGTCGATACGCGCACCGGCGGTGACGTCTACCGCTTCCTGTCCTGGCACGCGCGGTTGTTGCCCTACGTCGAACAGGGCGACCTCTGGCGCCTGACCGAGAACGCTTTCCGCGCAAACCCCGACGTTCTCGCCGACCCGCCGCACGTCGGTTTGACGACCCTCCTCAAGGTCTACCAGTGTCCCGCCGACGGCCGCGTCGACTCGGTGCAGACGCACATCCCCTGGCAGCCCGTCAGTCCGCCGCAGGTGATCTACCGCGTCGCCTTGACTTCCTACCTCGGCGTTTCCGGCACGAACTTGCAGACCCGCGACGGCGTCCTGTTCCATCAGTCGTCGGTGCGCCTCCTCGACATCCGCGACGGCACGAGCAACACCCTCGCCGTCGGCGAGCGGCCGCCGCCTCCCGACTTTCGCTACGGCTGGTGGTACGGCGGCGGGGGACAGGGGTACTCCGGCTCGCTGGACTCCCACCTGGGCACGCGGGAGATCAACCGGGCGTTCAACAACGACTGCCCCGACGGACCGTATCGGTTCGAGTCCGCCTCGGTGAACGACGTCTGCGCCCACTACCACTTCTGGAGCCTGCACCCCGGCGGCGCTCACTTCCTCTTCGCGGACGGCTCGGTCCGGTTCCTGGACTACGCCGCCGATGGCGTCTTGCCGGCCCTCGGCACCCGTGCCGGCGGGGAGGTCGTGCCCGACTGAGCCCCGCGGTCGGGCGGCGATACGTGCGGGGCGGCGCGGCCGGCCGCGCCGCCCTGCGGGCGTGCGGCTAAACAACGTCAGTCGTCGGACTCCATCACCGCCAGTTGTCGCTTCCTGACACCATCCGGGACCTTTCCCGGCCCCGGCGCGGGCGGGTACAATGAAGATCGGGCGCCGGCGTTCCGGCAGCCCCGCTCGCCACGCGCGGGCAGGAACGGGGAAACGAGTGTCGGGAACGACTCACAGGCGCTCACGACTCACACCCCCACGAAAAGCCCGGAAAAAGCAGGGAAAACGAGCGCTACGAGGTGTGAGTCGGGGTGTGAGTCGGTGTGAGTCGCCCCCGGCCCTCCGCCGTGACGCGGATTCTCTTCGGGAGTTCGGGGGCAGTTCAAACAAGAGGATGAGATCGGCCGAGTCGGCGCTCGCTACATGGCAGTCCTGGCGAAGGAGCCCCTGGACCCCGCCCGCGGCCCCTCGACCGGCACAGGCTCGCGTGCCGCCTTCCCGCGAACGAGGCGCCACAGCACGAGGAACGCCAGGATCAGGCACAGCGCCTGCACCACGAAGTTGACGAGCGGCTCGGGCAGCAACTCTTCCGGTGCCTCCTGCGCCTGTCCCAGCGCCCCCAGCAGAATGAGCAGGCCGTTGTGCATCAGATGGAACACCATCCCCGGCAGGACGCTGCCGCTGCGCCAGGCGAGGGTGCCGAGCACCAGGCCGAGCAGCAAGGTCGGCAAGAACTGGAAGACGTTCATGTGGACCAGGGCGAACAGGAAGCTGCTCATGACGATCGCCGTGCCCGGCCGGAAGCGGCGCAGCAGGCCCGTCAGGATGAAGCCGCGGAAGGCCAGCTCCTCGCAGACCGCCGGCAGCACGCCGAACATCAGCAGGTAGACGCCTGCGCGAGGCGGGCTACGCCGAGATGCAGCGGCTGATCCGCGAGGAGGAGGCGCCGCGGCCGAGCAACCGGCTGTCGTCGCTGGGGGAGTCGGCCACGGTGCTGGCGGGCAACCGCGGCCTGGACGTCAAGCGCTTGGTGCGGCTCCTGGCCGACGACCTCGACTGGGTGATGATGAAGGCGCTGGACAAGGACCGCGGCCGGCGTTACGACACGCCGGGGCACTTCGCCGAGGACGTCGAGCGTACCTGCGCCGCGAAGCGATCCTGGCCCGGCCGCCCTCGACGCTGTACAAGCTGAAGAAATTCTTCCGGCGGAACTGGGTGCAGGCGCTATCGTTCGGCGTGATGTGGCTGGCCATCTCGGTGATGGCGATGCTGCTGATGAATCTGGCCTTGAGTTCGAAGTGGTTGGATATGAAGCCGCCCTGGTGGGAGGAGCAGGCCGAGGAATTGCGGCAGGCGCGGGAAGAACTCGCCTGCGTGCGTGAGCTGCGGCACTTCGAGAAAACCAAGGACGCCGCCGGTTGTCGGACGACGGCCGAGAGGTGGGAGAACCTGAACCGCACCGACGCCTCCGGCCTGTACAGCGCCGCCTGCTATCGGGCGGTGACCGCCGCCGTTCTCAAGGCAACTCCGGGCGCTGACGCAACTCGGCTCGCCGAGGAGGAGGCCGACCGGGCCATGACCTGGCTCAAGCAAGCCGTCGCCGCCGGGTACAAGAACACCGTGCACGTGAAGGAAGACGAGGACCTCGACGTCCTGCGCGACCGGCGGGACTTCAAGGAACTAGTGGCGGGGCTACCGGCCGGCCCGACGGAGAAGAAACCCGAGCCGTGAGCACGTCTCCGCCAGGGTTACTTCGACCCGACTCACGAGGGCTTAACCTGATGCCTAGGGGGCCGCGTACGCGCGCCCCCGGAATCCTGGCCTTTGCCGCGTCGTCCCTCGACGGTATAAGCCTCCTGGCGTCCCGGCTCCCTCCGCGCCCGCCCGAAGGTCGAACGAGGGGCCAGGGGGCGCGGGAGGGGTGTCATGCGACGCGCACGGAAACTTCTCGGCCTGGCGCTGGTTCTGGCGCTGGCGTGGCCGGCTCGCGGGCAGGGGATCCTCTACGAGGCCACGGTCAGGGTTCCCAGCGCCGACGTGCGCGGCGGGCCGAGCGACAGTTACTACGTCACCTGCAAGCTCCGCAAAGGCGAGACGGTCCGCGTCGTCAAGGCGGAAGAGAAGGGGTGGCTGGCGATCGTCCCGCCGGCGGGGTCGCTGTCGCTCAGCTGGATCAACACGCGCCACCTCCGGCAAGTCCCCAATAGCAGGAACCCCAACACCTGGATGGTTCAGAGTCCCGCCGAGGTGCTCGTCGGCAGCCGCGTCTTGCCCCCGGACCGCAAGCCGGACGTGATGGGCACTCGCCTCGCGCCGGGCAGCATCGTGTCGGGCATCGACGCGCCCGTCCCCTGGTCGGACGGCTCCTGGCTGCCCATCATGCCGACGGCAGCCGAAGTTCGCTACATCCGCCTGGACGACGTCGACCCGGCGCGGGCGCCGACAGCCAATACACTCGCTTCGGCCGGGCCGCCGCCTACCTCCGTCCCGACGCCGCCGGCCCCGCCTCTCACGCCGACGCCGACGCCGAAGCCGGCCGCTCCCGCGCCGCCGCCCTCGGGCATCGACCCGACGTATCTGGAAGCGCAGCGCCTCGAACAGGCGGGACGACTCGACGAGGCCGTTCGGCTCTACGACGAACTCGCCCGTAAGTATGCCGCGACCGACCCGAACAGTACGGCGCAGTTCCAGAACCGCGCCTTCTGGCTGCGCCGGCGCCCATCCGGCGGAGGCGCCGTCCGGCCCGCGTCCGACAGTCGTCTGCGCCCGGTGCCCGGCGCGACGCCCGGCGCTTACGGGGGGACGTGTCCGCCCGCTCCTGGCGTGCCTACGACTCCCGCGGCGCCCGCCGACGGCGCCCGGAGCGCGCAGTACGTCGCGCCCGTCGCCGCGCCGGAATCGTCGATCGGGCCGGGCCACCTGCGCCGCACCGGGCTCCTCATCAACGGGAAGCGGGCTTACCTTCTCGTTTCGGGACAGGGAGTCGTGCTGACGTACTTGACGGCGCAGGACAGTCTGGACCTGGAGCCGTCCGTGGACAAGATCGTGCAAGTGTCGGGGCAGTACGCGCCCGGAGAGGTGCGGCCGCGCCACATGATCGCGTCGCGGGTCAGCGTCTTGCCGTGAGCGTCAAGGGAGAGCGCCCTTGATGCGGTCCACGAACGCCGCGTCGCCGGTGACGTAATAGCGGCCCCAGGCGAAACAGCGCCCCGGCGTTTTGGCGCAGGCCGCGCGCGCCTCGTCGTCCGTCTTGCGCCGCTGCACGAAGGCGTAGCCCGACGGCAGGTTGCTCTTGCCCAGCGTCGCCGCCTGCGCCTCCGTCACCTCGCCGCGCTCCGAGAAAAACATCGCCGGGCCGAGCAGGCTGCCGTAGTCCGTCGCGCGGGCGTCGAAGCGCAACCCCTGCTTGCGCAAATGCGCAATCAATTCCTCATGGGTCCACGCCTCGCCCGGTGTGCCCGCCGGCGCCTTCGGGGGCGCGTGCGCCGCCTCCGACGTCACGCCGGACCCGCCGAGGATGACCGGACGCCCGCGCCAGACATTCCAGGCGACGACGCCCCCCCCGCCGAGCAGCGCCAGCAGTACGCCGGCGGCGATGAGACGCATGACGCGGGGGGACAGAGGCGCGGCGAGGGGCGCGGGAGGCGGCGCTTCGGGCTCGGGCGGGCTCGGCGGCGCCCACGGCGGCAGCAGCACCTGGCGGCCGCAGTGGCCGCATACCCCCGTCCGGCCTGCTACCCCCTCGGGCACCGGCCAGGCGCCGTTGCACAACGGACAGGTGAACGATAACATCTTCACCCCCCAGGGCCACGGCGGGTCGCCACCCCGGTGAGAATAGCACACGGCGCGCCGACCGTCAGCGTGGCCGCGCCGCGCGCGATTCCTTTGGAACGCCCGGCGATTTTTGCGGATTGCGCTTGCCAGCCGCCCGGGGGCCGTTATGATGCTCCTTCGCGGAAGAGACCCGATGCTTGTTGACCTGCACGGAGGCAGCGCCATGACGAGCACGACGCTCGATCTCGTCGACCTTCTCTTGGCTCGCGGTCGCGCCCTACAACAGTTCGGACGTCACCACGACGCCCTGCGCCTTCTCACTCGCCTCGCCGGCTTCCGCGACCTGCCGGCGCCGGCGGCGGAGGACGTGCAATTCCGCCTCGGCGAAGTGTACCTGCGCCGCCGCAAGTACTGCCGCGCCCGCCGCCATCTCGCCGCCGCCCTCGCCCACGGCCCGGACAACCCCCGTTACCACTACGCCCTGGCCCGCGCCTTCGACAACGACCGCGACGGCGACGCCGCCCGCGCCGCCGAACACTACCGCACCTCCCTCGAACTCGACGGCACGCAGGTCGACTGCCTGTGCGCGTTCGCCGCGCTGGCGATCAACCTCGGCCGCGCCGACGAGGCCGTGCCGTGCCTCCGCGCCGCCGCGGCTCAGGCGCCGGACGACCTGAAAGTGCTCGGCAAGGTGGTGAGCGGACTGCGGAAGGTGAATCGGACAGAGGAGGCACGCGGCCTGCTCCTGGCGGCGCGGTTCCGCCACCCGCGCGACGCGCGCTACCTGGCCCTGTGGAACCACTTCCAGTTCCAGTCGGCCCGGCGCGAGCAGGAAGACGCCCGCCGCGCCAAGGCGTCCTCGTGCGACGACGCCCCGGCGCTGCTGCCGTTCGTCCGCCCGGCGCGGCCGACGCCGACGCCGGCTCTCGTCGCGGGGCGGGTTCTCCGTCACGACGGCCCGTCCGCCCCGGCGCCGCACCTTTCTCACCCCGCCCGCCTGCCCGGCCAGAGACATGCTCAGTGACCTGGCGGGCGAAGACTGCCCGTTTAGCCGCCCGCCCGCAGGGCGGCGCTGCCTACCGCCGCCCTGCGGGCCGGCGGCTAAACGGGCCGTCCGGCGGACTCACGT
>JBBROG010000157.1:0-20573 GCA_038229635.1 Gemmatales bacterium | reverse complement strand
GCTGGTGGAGACGTCGCCGGCCGACTGGCTGGCCCTCGACGACCGGCCGCCCGCGCCCGTCACCGACATCAGCGCCGAGGTCAACGCCGTGCTGTCCGGCGCCGCCGACCGCTTCCTCCGTGTCGACGCGGCCGAGCCCTATGTCCTGCACCTGGACTTCCAGAGCGGCCACGACTCGGCCTCGTTGCCGAAGCGGCTGCACCTGTATAATGCGGTCGGCGGCTACCGGACGGATCTGCCGGTGCGCAGCATTGCCGTGATCCTCCGCCCCGAGGCCGACTCGCCGCGGCTGACGGGTCGGCACGAGCTTCGGCTGCCCAACGAGAAGAAGCCTTACGACGTCTTCAAGTACGGCGTCCTGCGCGTCTGGAAGTTGGCGCCGGATCGCCTTCTCGCCGGCGGTCCCGGTACGGTGCCCCTGGCGCCGGTCGGGGCCGTGAGTCGCGAGGAGTTGCCGGGCGTGATCCGGCGGATGGAACAACGTCTGCGGGGCGAGGCGAAGAGGCGCGAGTTGTGGGCGGCGGCGCGGATCCTGATGGGGCTGCGCTACCCGGCGGACGCGGTCGACGTGCTGTTACGGGGAGTCACCGAGATGAGAGAGTCGACAACGTATCAGGCCATCCTCACCGAGGGCAAAGCCGAGGGCAAAGCCGAGGGCAAAGCCGAGGGCAAAGCCGAGGGCAAAGCCGAGGGCGCGCGTCTGATGTTGCTTCTGTTCGGGGAGCGCACCTTCGGGCCGGCGCCCGCGCCGGCCCGCGCCGCCCTCGACGCCATCACGGACCTGGCGCGCCTGAAAGAACTCGCCGCCCGCCTGCCGGACGCCGCGAGTTGGAACGACCTCCTCGGCCTGCCAGGGCCGCGCCGCCGGCGCCGTTCCTGAGCGGCTTGGCGCCACGGCGCTCCTCTCGCGCTTGACGAGCGTGGCGTCGATCGCCCGGCGCCGCTCCTCCTCGGGCAGGTCCGGCCTTCGCTCCCCAGACCCCGCGGAGACCTCGTCCATGACCGCCGACGCCTCGCACCCGACGCCCGCCCAACTTCGTGCCTTCGGCAACGGCGGCCTCGACGACGAGGACGCGCGCGCCGTCGCCGCGCACCTGGAGACGTGTACTTCTTGCCGCCGCGGCGTCGAGGGCTTGACCACGGAGAGTCTCCACGACGCAAATCCTTCCGACCGCCGTCCGGAAACGGTCGGCCGGCCCGCCGACGCGCTCCCGGCCGCGCTCACCGACCACCCGCGCTACCGGGTCGAGAGAGAGTTGGGGCGCGGCGGCATGGGCGTCGTCTACGCGGCGCACCACCTCATGATGGACCGCCGCGTCGCCCTGAAGCTCATCAACCGCGCCGTCCTCGACCACCCCGACGCCCTGGCCCGCTTTCACGCGGAGGTCCGCAACGCGGCGAAGCTGGCGCACCCGAACATCGTCGTCGCCCACGACGCCGAGCAGGCCGGCGACCTGCACATGCTCGTCATGGAGTTCGTCGAGGGCGACGACCTGGCCAAGGTGCTGGCGAAGCGCGGCCCGTTGCCGATCCCGAACGCTTGCGATTGCGCCCGCCAGGCGGCGCTGGGGCTGCAGCACGCCTTCGAGAAAGGCATGGTCCACCGCGACGTCAAGCCGCAGAACCTCATGCTCACGCCGCAAGGGCAGGTGAAGGTCCTCGACTTCGGCCTGGCGCGCGTGACCGAGGAGTGCGGCCAGGGCGGGGGGCTGACCCGAGACGGGGCGTTCATGGGGACGCCGGAGTACGTCTCCCCCGAGCAGGCGACCGACGCGCGGACGGCGGACATCCGGGCGGACATCTATAGCCTCGGCTGCACGCTGTACGCGCTGCTCGCCGGCCGCCCGCCGTTCCGCGAAGGGGCGGCGATGAAAACGGTGTTGGCGCAGAGGGAGAAGGAGCCACCTCCGCTGCCGAGCCTTCGGCCGGAGGTTTCCGCCGAGTTGTGGTCGGTCGTCGCAAAGATGCTGGCGAAGAACCCGGAGAAGCGCTACCAGACGCCGGAGGCGGTGGCGCGGGCGCTGGCCCCGTTCGCGACGGCGAGTGCCGCCCCGCGCCGGGGCGACCCCGTGGCGAAGCCGGGTGTGACCGCGGTCGAGGCGCCGTCCGAGGGCCGGACGGAGGCGGCGCCGCGCGAAGCCGGGGCCAATCCCGGACGAGGCCGCTTCAACAAGACGAGGTTACGGATCGCCCTGGGGGCGGCGGGAGTTTTCGCGATCCTCGCGGGGGTCGTCCTCGCGCTCACCTTCGCCAAGTCGGACGACTCGCGCGCGGACGCGGAGAAGAAGCCGTCCGCGGCCCCGCCCGACGACCCGCCGGCGGCGGATCGTGTCGTGACGAACTCCCTCGGCATGAAGTTCGTCCTCATTCCGGCGCGCACGTTCCTCATGGGCTCGCCGCCGAATGAAGTCGGCCGGCGCGACGACGAGGAACAGCACGAGGTCGAGATCACGAAACCCTTCTACCTGGGCGCCTACCAGGTGACGCAGGAGGAGTACGAGACCGCGGTGGGCAGCAATCCCAGTTTCTTCTCCGCGACGGGCGCCGGCAAGGACCTGGTCGCGGGCCTGGACACGCGCCGCTTCCCCGTGGATAGCGTCACCTGGCACGAGGCCGTCGCGTTCTGCCGCAAGTTGTCGGAGATGCCGGAGGAGAAGCGGGCCGGGCGCGTGTACCGTCTGCCGACGGAGGCCGAGTGGGAATGTGCTTGCCGCGGAGGGGAGAGCGGTTCCGCGCCTTTCTTCTTCAAGAGCCCGAGCCCCTCCGCGTCTTCCCGGCAAGCCAATTTCAACGGGAGCAACCCCTACGGCGGCGCGGCCGAGGGGCCGAACCTGGGGCGCACGACCGCCGTGGGCTCCTACGAGGCGAACGCCTTCGGGCTGTTCGACATGCACGGCAACGTCTGGCAATGGTGCGCCGATTCCTACGGAGCTTACCCCCGGGGTGCGGTGAAAAATTATCAGGGGCCGGAAACAGGCGGCGACCGCGTGGTTCGCGGCGCCTCCTGGCGGAGTAACGGCGAGCACTGCCGCGCCGCCTGCCGCGGGAGGAGCGCGCCGTCAGTCCACTACTTCAACTACGGCTGTCGCGTCGCCTTCGCCGCGCCCACGTCTCCTTAACGGATCGCTTCTTGGGAGGCCCGGTTCTCATGGCCGGCGAGTTCGACCCGACGGTGAAGGTGCTGGTGGAGACGTCGCCGGCCGACTGGCTCGCCCTCGACGGGCGCCCGCCCGCGCCCGTCACCGACGTCAGCGCCGAAGTAAACGCCGTCCTGTCGGGCGCCGCCGACCGCTTCCTCCGCGCCGACGCGGCCGAGCCCTACGTCCTGCACCTCGACTTCCAAAGCGGGCACGACTCGGCCTCGCTGCCGCCGCGCCTGCACCTGTATAATGCGGTCGGTGCGTACCGGACGGGGCTGCCGGTGCGCAGCGTCGCCGTGATCCTCCGCCCCGAGGCCGACTCGCCCCGGCTGACGGGCAAGCACGAGCTTCGGCTGCCCGGTGAGAAGAAGCCCTACGACGTCTTCAAGTACGGCGTCCTGCGCATCTGGGAGTTGCCGCCGGACCGCCTTCTCGCCGGCGGCCCCGGCACGGTGCCGCTGGCGCCGGTCGGGGCCGTAAGCCAAGAGGAACTGCCGGGCGTGATCCGGCGGATGGAACAACGCCTGCGGGGCGAATCGAAGAGGCGCGAGTTGTGGTCGGCGGCGCGGATCCTGATGGGGCTGCGCTACCCGGCGGACACGATCGACGTGTTGTTACGAGGAGTCACCGAGATGCGAGAGTCGACAACGTACCAGGCCATCCTCACCGAGGGCCGCGCCGAGGGCCGCGCCGAGGGCCGCGCCGAGGGCCGCGCCGAAGGGGCGCGGCGTCTACTGCTGTTGATCGGGGAGCGGAAGCTCGGCCCGGCGGAGGCGTCGGCCCGCGCCGCCCTTGACGCGGTCACCGACCTGGAGCGCCTGGAGGAACTGGCCGCTCGCCTGCCGGACGCCACGAGTTGGTACAACCTCCTCGGCCTGCCGGAGCCGCGCCGCCGCCGCCGTTCCTGAGTGGCTTGGCGCCACGGCGTCTCCGTCCCTCGAACAGTTCGGTCACTCCCGACTGGCGCGTCGGGTGAGACGCCAACGGTCAAGACACATCACTCCGGCGCGTACACCGTCCGCCCGCCGTCGACGGGCAGGCAGACGCCGGTGACGAAGTCGTTGTCGACCAGCGCCAGCACCGCCTGCGCGACGTTGTCGGCGCTCCCCTCGTGCTTGACGAGCGTGGCGTCGATCGCCTGGCGCCGCTCCTCCTCGGGCAGGTCCGGCGGCAGCATGACCGGGCCGGGCATCACGCAGTTGACGCGCACGCGCGGGTTGCGCGTGCCCAGTTCGACCGCCAGGCAGCGCGTCAGCGTCGGGATGGCACCCTTCGACGGGAAGTAAGAAGCGTAGTTCAGGTACGGCCGCTCCACCGCCCAGTCGCCGAGGGTGACGAGGACGCCGCCCTCCGGCTGCCGCACCATCGCCAACCCCGCCTGTTGGGCGCACAGGAAGGTGCCGAGCGTGTTCGTCTCGAAGTGGGCGCGGACGTCGTCGGCCGTCACGTCTTCGAGGCGCTTGCTCTTCCAGACGGCGGCGCACGTGACCAACACGTCGAGGCGGCCGAAGCGCTCCAGTACGCCGCTCACCAGGGCGCGGACCGCCTCCTCGTCGGCGACGTCAGCCTGAAACGCTTCCGCCTCGACGCCGTGCTTGCGCAACGACGCCACCGTCTCGGCCGCCTCGGCGCCGGAGCTGCGAAAGTGGACGGCCACGGCGTAGCCGCGCCGCGCCAGGGCGTCCGCCACCTGCGAGCCGACGCGGCGCTTGCCGCTTCCCGTTACCAAAGCCACGCGCGAGGAATTCATGAGACCTCCGCCTGTCGTGAGAGCAAGGGCGACCGCCTTCGTCCCTGTTCGACGCGGGAGCTGCGCGCGGGTTACGGCGCCGCGCCGCGTCGGACAAGGGTGGCGGCCGCGTTAACCAGACGCAGCCCCCTTAATTAACCGGGTAATCCTAGGTTAACAACCCCCGGTCGCGTCCGCCTGTCTCCTCAACATCCTCTCCCCTCGCCCCGGCCGCAACTGCTTCTTCGTCAAGGCGTTCGGCGCGGCGCGGCGGAAAAGCGCCGGCGCGGCGCCCCGGCGGCACGCCGTTTCCTTTGGGGGAATTGACCTCCCTCCCTTCACGCGGCGCGAGCCCATGAGCGGGGAGGGGCGTAGGCTTTGCTCGACGCAACGCACTCTGGTGTGACTTCGGGACGTGCCCTCCTCGCCCGCCCCCGCGTTCAGAGTCCGTCGGGGTGGTGGAAGGATCGAAGAGGACGCGCCGCGCGGCCGGGGACGTTTCCGTTGCCCGACACGCGCCGTGGCGAAGCCGCGCCGGACGGTCGGAGACTTCCCTTCTTCCCCACGAGCGCCGGCGAACGGCTCACGACAGTCCCGGCGGCTCTTCCCTCCCCCGAACGACCTCGACGCCCGACGGCTCACGGACCTTGCGACGCCCGTGCCTGCCCTGCCGACAAGGACGTCCGGAGTGCATCGACGGGGTGTCCCGCGCACCCACGGGGACGGAGTCCGCGCGCCTCTCGGGAAGGGGTTGGCGCAACCCACAGGGACGGAGTCCGCGCCGAATCGGACCAGGGTTGTCTTCATGAACTTCCGCCGCGCGAGCTTCGACCGCCGACACCTGGGCGCCGCCCTCCTGGGCGCCGCCCTCCTCTGGGCCTACTGGCCGACGTTGGCCGGCATGGCGGGGCGCTGGTGGTCCGACACGCACTACAACCACGGCTTCGTCGTGCCGCTCTTCGCCGCGGCGCTCCTGTGGCTGCGGCGCGACCGTCGCCCCGCCGCGCCGGAGACGTTCTCGTGGCGGGGTCTGCCGCTCCTCGCCCTCGGCGGCGTGCTGTACCTGAGCGGCGCCTATTTCTACTACGGCTGGTTCAGTTCGCTCGCCCTGTTGCCCTGGCTGGCCGGCGTGACGCTGCTGTTCGGGGGCTGGCCGACGCTGCGCTGGGCGGGACCGTCGGTCGCGTACCTTTTCTTCCTGGTGCCGCTGCCCTATTCGGTGCAGGTTGCGCTCGGCGGGCCGCTCCAGCGCGTGGCGGCGCTGGCGAGCACCTACGTCCTCCAGTCGGCCGGCTTCCCGGCGCAGGCCGAGGGGAACGTCATCGTCCTGAACGACTTCAAGCTCGACGTCGTGGAGGCGTGCAGCGGCCTGGGCATGCTGCTGCTGTTCTTCGCCGTCTGCACGGCGGCGGCGCTGGTATCGCGGCGGGCACTCCTCGACCGGGCGCTCATGGTCGTCAGCGCCGTGCCGATCGCCGTCGCTTGCAACGTCGTGCGGATCGCCGGCCGCGGCGCGGCGCACGAGCTGGCCGGGGCGCGCGTCGCCGAGGTCGTCTTCCACGACCTGGCCGCCTGGCTGATGATGCCGCTCGCCCTCGTCATGCTCTGGCTGGAGATGGCTTTGCTCTCGCGCCTGTTCGTCGTGCCGAAGGCGGCGGCGCCCTTGCCGTCGATCTTGCCGGCCCCGGCGCCGCGCCTGGCGCACGGCTTCCGCCGAGGGTAAGCGAGCCGCCGACGTAACGCCGCCGGCTCGCGTCCGAGAGTCTGTCTCCCCTCTCCCCCTTGGGGAGAGGGGTCGGGGGTGAGGGGCGAACCCGCTTGAGGCTCCACCCCTCTCCCCAAAGGGGAGAGGGGCTTACACAACCGACTCTGAGTTCGTCCCCCTCAACGAGTGACCCCCGCGATGGCTCTTGAAGAAAGTCCGAGCAGCATCTTTCGCACCGAGTCGCCCAGCCGGAGCGCCTTGATCCCGGTACACCCGCAGGGGCCGGGCGCGGCGAATGCTCCTCCGAGCCTCGGCGGGATGGCCCTGCTGCGGGCGCTCGGCCGCTGCTGGCTCCTCGCCGCCACCGTCGCCCCGCCCTGCGCCGCCGCCCTCGCCCTGCTCGCCTGGTTCGGCATGCCGCCGGCGAAGGACACCGTCCGCGCCTTGCTCTACGTCTCGTCCGCCAAGCCGAAGGTACTCAACCCCGACGGCGAGCCGAGCGGCGGCGCCTTCGTCACCTACCAGCGCACTCAGCTCGCCCTTTTGAAGAGTCGTCTCGTCCTCAACGCCGCCCTGCGCCAGCCCGGCGTCGCCGGGCTCGGCATGGTCGAGCAGCAGGCCGACCCGATCCAGTGGCTCGAAAAGGAGATCAAGGCCGACTTCACCAGCGGCGCCGAAATCCTCCGCGTCAGCATGCCGACCGACCGACCGGACGAGGCCAAGGTCCTCGTCAACGCCGTCACCAAGGCGTACCTCGAAGAGATCGTCAACAAGGACCACCACAAGCGCCTCGACCAGCTCGAAAAGCTCAAAGTTATTTCCGGAAAGTATGAGGATACGCTGAGGCGCCGAAAAACCGCCCTGAAGCAGACGGCCGAGACGGTCGGCTCGACCGACGGGCCGACGCTGGCGCTGAAGCAGCGCTTCGCCCAGGAGCAACTCGCCCAGGCGCAGAAAGAACTCCTCCAGGCGCAGTCCGACCTGCGCCGCCTGCACATCGAGATCGCCACCCAGGCGGGGGGCGGCGACGGCTGGCGCGGCGCCGCGGCGGGTCTGTGGGCCGGCGGCGCGGGGCAGTCGCTCGCCGGGCTGCCGTGGGCGGCGCTGGCGGCGACGGGGGCCGGCGACGTCGCCGACGAAGGGTACGCCGAGCCGGCCCTCGTCGAAGCGCTCCTCGACCAGCAGATGGCGACCGACCCCGCCGCCCAGAAACACCTGACTCGGCGAGCCCAGGCCGAGGACGCCGTCGCCCAGGCGCGGCGCATCTCCCTCCGGGGCGAGCAGGACGAGACGGTGCGTCGCGCCCGCCAGGACCTCGACGCCGCGAACAAGGCGGTCGAGGAGCGCCGCCAGGAGTTGCGCCCCGGCGTCGAGAAGCAGCTGCGCGACCGCAACCGCGCCGACCGCCGCGTCGTCGTCGCCCAGATGCAGCGCCGCGCCACCGTGTTGTCGGCCCTGGAAAAAGTCCTGTCGGCCGAGGTCAAGCGCCTGGGCGAAGACTCGCAGGCCATCGGCCGCGGCGCCATCAGCATCGAGTCGTACAAGCAGGAGATCGCCCAGGTAGAAGAGATGGCCCGGCAGCTCGCCACCCAGGTGGAGGTGCTGACGGTCGAGCTGGACGCCCCGTCGCGCGTCACGCCGCTGGAGGAGGCCGTCGTCGTCAGCGCCGACAACAAGCAGCGCCGCCTCGTCGCCACGGCCGGCGCTGGCGGCGGCACGCTCTTCGTCGTCCTCTTCCTGATCGCCTGGCGCGACCACCGCGCCCGGCGGATTAATTCGGTCGAGGAAGTCTCCGAAGGGCTGCGCCTCAACGTGGTCGGCACCGTGCCGGTCTTCCCCGCCGCCCGCCCCGCCTGGCTCGGCTGGGCCGGCGCCGCGGAGTCGGAGGACGAATGGCGCACGCGCCTGGCCGAGTCCGTCGACGCCACGCGCACGATGATCCTGCACGCCGCGACGAAGATCCCTTTGCAGATCGTGATGGTCACGAGCGCGGTCGGCGGCGAGGGCAAGACGTCGCTGTCGGGCCACCTGGCCGCCAGCCTGGCGCGCGCCGGCCGGCGCACGCTGCTGATCGACTGCGACCTGCGCAACCCGGCGGCGCACCGCCTGTTCGACGTCCCGTCCCGCCCCGGCCTGAGCGAGTTGCTGCGCGGCGAGACGTCGCCCGATCAGGCGGTCGTGGTGACGCACACGGCGGGGCTGTCGCTCCTGCCCGCCGGCCTGGCCGACGCGCGCGTCCTCCAGGCGCTCGCCCAGGACGACTTGCGCCTGCTCTTCCAGCAGTTGCGCCGCGAGTACGAGTTCATCGTCGTCGACTCCTGCCCGGTGCTGCCGGTGACCGATTCGCTCCTGGTCGGCCGGCACGTCGACGCCGTCGTCTTCTCCGTGCTGCACGGCGTGAGCAAGATGCCCTTGGTGCAGGCGGCGAGCGAGCGCCTGGCGATGCTCGACATCCCGATGCTCGGCGCCGTGGTCTGCGGCACCCGCGAAACGGCGCGTCGCTACACCTACCGCCCGCCGGCCGCGCCTCAGCCGGCCCCCGAAGAGGAAACGCCTTCATGCGAAAGTACGCCCCGCTAGCCTCGGCCCTCGCCCTGATCGTCGCGGCGGGCACCGTCCACGGCCTGTGGACCGGCCGCTGGTCGACCGCCGACCCGCTCGCCGAGCCGGCGGCGCGCCTGGCGGCGCTGCCCGCGAACTTCGGCGACTGGCAGGGGGAGGAGCAGACCCTCGACGCGAAGCAGCAGGAGCGGGCGGGCATCGCCGGCTACGTGCTGCGCCGCTACCAGAACCGCCGCGGCGGCGAACAGGTGACGCTCTTCCTGCTGTGCGGCCTCCCCGGCCCGGTCTCCGTCCACACGCCGGACGTCTGCTACGAGGGGAGCGGCTTCGCCCGCGCCGGCGCCGTCGGCGAGTACCGCGCCGGGGACGCCGCCTTTCAAGTGGCCGAGTTCCGCGAGCAGAATACTCCGGTGCCGGCGCGGCTGCGCGTCTACTGGTCGTGGTCGGCGGACGGGACGTGGCAGGCGCCGCGTTTCCCGCGCTGGACGTTCGCCCGCGCGACCGTGCTCTACAAGCTGTACGCGGTCCGGCGCACGCTGCGCGACGACATCGCGGACGACACGGTGCCGGCCTTCCTCGCCGCCCTCATGCCGGAGTTGCAAAAGGCGCTGTTCGAGGCGACTGCCCCGGAGGCGTCCCGGTGAACGTCGCGAAAGTCCTCGGCCGCGCGCTGAACATCCTGCTGCACCCGCACTACCACCTCGTCAACCCGCTGCGCTACGCCTGCAACGTGTGCGGGCGGCGGACGGTCTTCGTGTGCGACCAACCGGCGGACCGCTTCATCCGCAAGTGCGTCTTCTGCCGCTCGATTCCCAAGTACCGCGCGATCGTCCGGGCGGTCGAGCAGCACACCGGCGTGTCGCTCGACCAGCAGATGCAAGAAGGCGCCGAACTGTACGAATTCTCCACCAATAGCCCGATCTATAAGCGTTATTTCGGGCGGCGGAACTACACCTGTAGCGGCTACTTCTGGGACAAGCCGTTCGGGGTGCAGGTCCGCCCCGGCGTCTGGAACCAGGACTGCCAGCGCCTGAGCTTCGCCGACGCGGCGTTCGACCTGGTGATCTCCTCGGAGACGATGGAGCACGTCCGCCGGCCCTGGCAGGGGTTCCGCGAAGTCCGCCGCGTCCTCAAGCGCGGCGGGCACTACGTCTTCACGATCCCCTACAACGACGAGCGGTTGACGGGGTCGCGCGTCGACACGTCCGGCGAGCACGACGTCTACCTCCTGCCGAAGGTTTACCACCAGGATCCGTACCGCCGCGACGATTCGCTCGTCTACACCGACTACGGCCGCGACCTGCCCGAACTGCTGCGGCCCCTCGGGTTCGAGACGGTCCTGCTGCGCGTGCGCGACGAAGCGGCCGACATCCACGACGACCTGCGGCCGATGGCCGTGTTCGTCGCGACCGCCGTTTGAAGAGACGACATGGATTTTTTGCTCTTTTTGCTGCTGAATGCCGTGTTATTCGTGCGGCCCGCGGAGATCGTCCCCGCGCTGCTGGGAATGCCGATTTACGAGGGCGTCATCATTGCCTGTCTCGTGTCGGCGTCCCCGGCGGTGCTGGAGCAACTCGGCCCGCGCTCGCTGGCGCGGCGGCCGATCACGCTCTGCGTCCTCGGCCTGGCGGCGGCGGTCGTCGTGTCGCACCTGGCGCACTTCGACACCTACTCCGCCCGCGAATACGGCCTCGACTTCGCCAAGGTCGTCGCCTTCTACCTGCTGCTGTGCGGCGTCGTCTCCACGCCCCGGCGCCTGCGGGCGTTCCTGGCCGCCCTGCCGGTCTTCGCCGTGGTCGTCACGGCCCTCGCGGTGCTCGCCTACCACGGGAAGATCGACATCCCGGACCTCGAACCGCTGTCCGAAACGTGGGCCGACCCCGACACCGGCGAGGAAATCGTCGCCCTGCGCATGCGCAGCACGGGGATCTTCAACGACCCCAACGACCTGTGCCTGCTGCTGGTGACGTCGATCGTGCTGTCGCTGTATCACCTGACCAACCCCGCGCAGAGATTGCTGGCCCTGCTGTGGCTGGCGCCGCTGGCCCTGTTCGGCTACGGCCTGATGCTGACGCAGTCGCGCGGCGGCTTCCTCGCCCTCCTGGCGGCGCTGGCGGCGCTGATCGCGTCCCGCCTCCCCTGGCGCAAGAGCCTGCCGGCGGCGGTCGTCGTCCTGCCGCTCCTCTTCGTCCTCTTCGGCGGTAGGCAAACGAGCTTGACAACGGCCGAGGGGACGGGGCAGGACCGCGTCCAGCTCTGGTCGGAGGGCCTGACCTTGTTCCACCAGGCGCCGCTGTTCGGCATCGGCCGGGGCGAATACCTGGAGCAGGTCGGCATGGTGGCGCACAACTCGTTCGTCCACGCCTACGTCGAACTCGGCCTGTTCGGCGGCACGCTCTTCCTCGGCGCGTTCGGCCTGGCGGCGGTCGCGCTGTGGCGCCTCCGAAGCCGGACGTTCGCGATCCTCGATCCGGAGGTGCGCCGCGCCCTCCCCTACGTCCTGGCCGTGGTGGTCGGCTACGCGGCGGGCGTCCTGTCGCTGTCGCGGCCCTACGTCGTCCCGACTTACCTCGTCTTCGGGCTGGCCTGCGTCTGCGGCCGCGTCGCCCTGGCCGGGAACGCGGCGCCGGTGCTGGCGGTGAGCGGCCGGCTGGCGGCCCGACTCGCCGTCTGTAGCGTGGCGTTCCTGGCGCTGACCGAGGTCTACGTCAAAATTGTCACGAAATGGAGCTAGACAGGAGAAGTTTTGCATGAGTGTGCGACACGCCCAGGCCGCCCCCGCGCCGCCGACGAAGGTGATCTGCCCGCCGAGAGGCTGGCGGTTCGTCGACGTCCCGGAACTGTGGCGCTTCCGCGAACTGGTCTTCTTCCTCGTCTGGCGCGACGTCAAGGTCCGCTACAAGCAGACGCTCCTGGGCGCCGCCTGGGCCGTCCTCCAGCCACTGATGATGATGGCGGTCTTCAGCGTCTTCTTCGGCCGCATGGCCAACGTCCCGACGGGCGGTCTGCCGTACCCGCTGTTCGCCTTCGCCGGCCTGCTGCCGTGGAGCTTCTTCGCGACCGCCATCACCAATGGCGCCGCCAGCGTCGTCGGGTCGGAGCGGCTCATCACGAAGGTCTACTTCCCGCGCCTGGCCGTTCCCTTCGGCGCGGCCGGCGCCGCCGTCGTCGATTTCGCCATCGCCCTGGGGTTGCTGGTCGTCCTCATGATCGGCTACGCGGCCGCCGGCTACCCGGTCGCGCCGGGATTCGGACTGTTGCTGGCGCCGGTCGTCTTCCTGTGCTTGATGATGGCCGCCGCCGGCGTCGGCACGCTGCTGGCGGCGCTCAACGTGGTCTACCGCGACGTCCGCTACGTCTTGCCGTTCCTGGTGCAGTTGTGGATGTTCGCGACCCCGACCGTCTACATGCAGCCCGACGCCGCCGCCGACTCGCCGCTGCAAGCCTTGCTAGCCCTCAACCCGCTCACCGCGCAGGTGGCCGCGTTCCGGGCGTCGGTGCTGGGCGGGCCGATCGCCTGGGGGTCGTTCGGCCTCTCCGCCGCCTGCTGCGCCCTGCTGTTCCTGGCCGGGTGCCTCTACTTCCGAAGGGTCGAGGACCGTTTCGCGGACATTATCTAACCGGCGAGTCGAGGACGAACGTCTGCCATGCAACACGCCATCGAAGTCAGCGAACTGAGCAAGTGCTACAACGTGGACCAGGAAGGGAGGAAGGGTGACTACAGCTACGGCTCGCTCCGCGAAAGCCTGGCCCGCTGGGCGACCGCCCCCCTGCGCCGCTGGCGCGGCAACGGCGCCGAACGCCGCACCGAAGAGTTCTGGGCCTTGCGGGACGTCTCCTTCGCCGTGCGGCCCGGCGAGGTCGTCGGCATCATCGGCCGCAACGGCGCCGGCAAGAGTACGCTCTTGAAGATCCTCTCCGAGATCACGCGACCGACCCGCGGCGAGGTCAAAATCTGGGGCCGCGTCGGCAGCCTGCTGGAGGTCGGCACCGGCTTCCACCCCGAGCTGACCGGGCGCGAGAACGTCTTCCTCAACGGCGCCATCCTCGGCATGACGCGCCGCGAGATCGCCCGCAAATTCGACGACATCGTCAGCTTCGCCGGCGTGGAGAAGTTCCTCGACACGCCGGTCAAGCGCTACTCCAGCGGCATGTACGTCCGCCTCGCCTTCGCGGTCGCCGCCCATCTGGAGCCGGAGATCCTTCTTGTCGATGAAGTCCTCGCGGTCGGCGACCAGGGCTTCCAGAAGCGCTGCGTCGGCAAGATGGGCGAGATTTCCCACAGCGGCCGCACGGTGCTGCTCGTCAGCCACAACCTGCCGATGGTGGCTCACCTCTCGACCAGCGCCGTGTGGATGGACCGGGGCCAGCTACGGCGCCAGGGGCCGGCGTCCGACGTCATCTCCGCCTACTGCGCGCACACCGAAGGCACGGGCGACGGGCTGCCGTCCGTCGATTTGCGGGACCATCCGGGGCGGAGCGCCGGCATGGCCCGCGTCCTTCGCCGCGTCTCGCTGTTCGACCTCGACGATAATCCGACGACGACGGTCCCGCTTGGAGGCGATCTCGTCGTCGAGGTCGAAGTCGGCGACATGGAGGGCCGGTCGGATACGAATCTCGTCCTCGACATCGCCGACACGTTTGGTACGCGGATGGCCCAGGCGCACAGCCAGCACCAATCGACGCTGGACCTCTCCGGCGTCGAGGCGAGCCGCGTGCGCTGCGTGCTGAGCGACCTGCGCTTGCTGCCGGGCGACTACGTCCTCAGCGTCGCCGTCGGCGACTGCGAGGACCACGTCGACCGCGTGGAGAACGCCATCCCGTTCACGGTCGCCGAGGCCGACATCTACGGCACCGGCCACGTCCCGCGCCGCCGCCACGGCCTCATCGCCCTGTCGGCTCGTTGGGACGCCCAACACTCCTCCGCCGGAATCCCCGTATGAATGCACAAACCCATTCGCCGCGACTCACCCGCGCCGTCGAGGCAACGACCGTCGGCAGTATCCTGCACGGCGCCTACGGTGACTACTACGAGCAGATCGTCGCCCTCCGGCACTTCAAGAAGAAGAATCCGGAGACGCGCCTCGTCCTCTTTTTCGCCACCGACCTACGCAAGAAGGAAATGGAGGTCTTCGACCTGTCGTTTGCCGACGAGGTGCATCCGCGGGCGGCGCTCCCCGACGTGCCGGTCGACCGCTTCTTTCAGTTTCAAGTGTTCGACGAGGAGCTGCGGCAAGACGTCCTCGACCACCTGCCGGCGAACGTGCTGGCCAAGATCGACCGCACGCACAACCGCAAGCCGTGGACCTGCGTCCGCGACGCCTGGGCGGAGGACCCGGCGCTGTGCGACGTCGGCCTGAGTGACGTCGGCCGGCAGCGCCTGCCGCAGTGCGAGGCCGAGAACCGCGTTCCGCCGGGACTATTCGACGGCCGCTTCACCGTCGGCTTTCTCTGGCGCTACCGCAAGCCGGGCGGTTCGGTTTCCGACCGCGGGCAGCTGCCGATGGACGACCTGATCCGCCTGCGCTCCGGCCTCTTTCGCCGCCTGATCGAGGAGTACGGCGCCCACGTCCTCGTGTGCGGCATGAACGTCGTCACGACCGACGCGAACCGGGAGCGGACCGACAACAAGTACGTCAGCCGGGCGCTCGACGTGCCGGCCGACAGCGTCACCTACCTTCAAGGGTTGAGTTGGGGGTTGGAGTTGGAGATCGTCCGCCGCTGTTCTCTGTGCGTCCTCATGGCGTCCGGCTTTTCGGAGGCGCTGTGGTTCAAGCGGCGGGCGAAGGCGACGGTGATGATCGACCCGCCGCGCTCCTACCTCGCCAAGCTGCTCTGGAACCGTATGCCGATGTTCGACGTCCGCAAACCCCGTGAACTCTTCTTTCAGTTGCGCCAGCCGCACACCGCCGATCGGGTGATGCGCTACCTGCGCGGGAAGGAACTGCTTCCCGCATGAATGCTCCGCGAATCGGCTTGCGCGCGCTGACCGGCTGGAGCTGCTGGGGCTACCTCGTCGCCATCGTCGCGGCCTGGCTCCTCCTCATCCTGGCCGGCGACCGCTGGTGGGTTGCGACGCTGCTACTGTTCGGGCCGCGCTGGGTACTCCTCCTACCGCTGGCGCTTTTACTCCCCTTGGCGTCTCTCATACGGCGCCGGCACGTCGGCGTGCTGCTCGGGGCGGCGCTCGTCGTCATCGGGCCGGTGATGGGGTGTTGCCTCGGATTGTCTTCAGGAGACTTCTCCGCCCCGCCTTCGCGCCGGTTGCGTGTGCTGACCTGCAACGCGGGCGGACCCGACGTCAACGCCGAAGCCCTCGGGACGCTGGTTCAGGTGATGTTGCCCGACGTCGTCGCCCTGCAAGAGTGGCCCGCCGGTCGCGAGGACGAAGTTTTCTGGGGGCGCGGCTGGCACGTCCGCGCCGGCAACAGCCTGTGCCTGGCGAGTCGCCACCCGTTCCGCGAAGTGTCGGTCCTCCAGGGCACGTCTTTAGGAGGACGCGGGGTGGTGATTCGTCACGAGGTCGACACGCCGGCGGGGACGATCGAGTTTTTCAACGTCCATTTGGCCACGCCGCGCGAGGGGCTGGAGGCGGTGCTGGGGAGCGGCTGGCGCGGCGGCAAGACGCTGGAGCGCGACATCGCCATCCGCTGGCACGAGTCGGAAGTGGTGTCGGAGTTGGCGCGGACCGCCGGGGATTCCGTCGTCGTCGCGGGCGATTTCAACATGCCCTGCGAGAGCGCGATCTACCGGCATCATTGGTCGACGCTCACCGACGCCTTCTCGGCGGCGGGGACGGGCTTCGGCTACTCAAAGCGGACGCGCTGGTTCGGGGCGCGCATCGACCATGTCCTCGCCGGGCGCGGCTGGCGCTGCCGGAGTTGCCGGGTCGGCCCCGACGTCGGCTCGGACCACCTGCCGGTGATCGCGGACCTGGAATACGTCGGTGATTGAGGCAAGGACTTCGTCTATGAGTAACGCCCTCCGCGTCGTCCACGTCGTCTCGCAGCTCGCCACCGGCGGCATGGAGCGACTGCTCGTCGACTTCGCGCGGCACGCCGACCGCGGCGCCGTCGATCTGCACTTCGTCACGCTGCACGGCCGCGGCCGCTTCGCCGACGACATCGAGGACTGCGGCTGGCCCGTGACGGCGCTGGGATTGTCTCCCGGCCTGCGCCCGGCGAGCGTCGTCCGCCTCGCTCGACTGATTCACCGCCTGGGAGCCGACGTCGTTCACACGCACAACACACGGCCGCTGCTCTACGCCGCGCCGGCGGCGCGCCTGGCCCGCGCCGGCGCCGTGGTCCACACGCGCCACGGCCAGCGCTTCGGCGCCAGTTCCCGCGAGAACACGATGTTCCGCCTCGCCTCCCGCCTGACCGACCGCGTCGTCTCCGTCTCGCACGACGGCACCCGCCTTTGTCTTCAAGAGGGCGTCGCCGCCGCGCGCGTCGCGACGATCTGGAACGGCGTCGATCTCGAACGCTTCCCCTACGCCGGCCCGCGTCCGGACGGACCCGCGGTGATGGTGGGCCGATTGTGCCCGGAAAAGGACGTCGAAACGCTGCTGCGTGCCGCGGCGCTGGCCGTGCGGACGCGGCCGTCGTTCCGACTGGAAATCGCCGGCGACGGCGAGTGCATGGCGGACCTGCGCCGCCTGGCCGGCGAACGGAAACTCGCCGACAACGTTCGCTTTCTCGGCGAGGTGCGCGACGTCGCGGCGCTGCTGGCCCGCGCCTCGGTTTTCGTCCTGCCCTCGCTCACCGAGGGCGTCTCGCTGACGCTGTTGGAGGCGATGGGGCGCGGCCTGCCGGTCGTGGCGACGAACGTCGGCGGCAACCCGGAGGTCGTCGAGGCGGGGCGCACCGGCCTGCTCGTGCCGCCGCGCTCGCCGGACGCCCTGGCGTCCGGACTTCTCGCGCTGCTGAACGACGCCGCGGCCGCGCGGCGCATGGGACTGGCCGGCCGCCGCCGCGTGCAGGAGTGCTTCGACGTCCGCCGCATGGTCGCCGAGTACGAGGCGCTTTACGCCGAGGTGTGCGCCCTCCGCCGCCGGTCTCGTTGTCCGAGTCGCGGTCGTGAGGGCACGGTTGCGGCGCGGCGAACCGTGGGGGGCACGATATGAGGGCGAATCTGTACGGCACTCTCTACCGACGAGTGCTTTTCCCGGTCTTCGAGGGTGCCATCAAGAGGCGTCCGACCTGCCGCTATTACCGTGACTTGTCGCGCCAGCAAGACCTGACGCCCGACGCATTGCGTGACTTACAGCGGGCGAAACTCAACGCCCTCCTGCGCCACTGCCGCGACACCGTCCCCTTCTACCGCGACCTGTTCGCGCGGGCCGGACTCGACGTCGGCCGCGTCTTCGATTTGGAGCCCTTGCGACAATACGGCGTCGCGATATCCAAGGAGGACGTGCGCTCCGCCGGGCCGGCGCTGATCTCGACCCGTTACGAAGCGCGCCGCCTCTTGCCGAACGAGACGAGCGGCTCGACCGGGGCGCCGGCGGTCTTCTACTCGGACCCCGACGGCCAGTGTCTCCGCGTGGCGACGAAGATCCGCGCGGAGGAGTGGATCGGCAAGCCGCTCGGCACGCCGACGACGCTCGTCTGGGGGCACCGGGGCAAGCGCGGCCTCCTGCGGCGCCTGAAGCAAGCGGCCCACTGGCGCTTCCAGAACTACCAGTTCTTCTCGGCCTACGACGTCGGCGAGGAGAACCTGGTCCGCACCCTCGGCGCCATGAAGAGTTTCCGGACGCGCTTCCTCGAATGTTACGTCACGGCCGCCTACCTGATGGCGAAAGTGGTCGTCAAGTACCGCCTGACGCCGCCGCGCCTCGACGGCGTCGTCATCGGCGGGGAGCAGCTTGCCGACGTACAGAAAACGGTGATCGAGGGGGCGTTCGGCTGTCCCGTCTACAACCGCTACGGCTCGTCCGAATTCATGAACGTCGCCTGCGAGTGCCGGCGGCGCGAGGGGCTGCACGTCAACGCCGACAACCTGCTCGTCGAAGTCCTGGACACGGCAGGACGCCCCGTCGTCGACGAGCCCGGCGACCTGGTCATCACCGACCTGAACAACTTCGCGCACCCCCTGGTCCGCTACGCCATCGGCGATCGCGCCGTGCTGTCGAGCCGGCGCTGCGGCTGCGGCCGTGTCTTCCCCCTGCTGGAGCGCCTGGCCGGCCGACGTTCGGAGCGATTGCGGATGGCGGACGGGCGCGACATCCACGACATGTTCTTCGTCTGGGAGCTGTCGCTCGCCCCCGGCCTGCGGAAGTTCCAGGTGGTGCAGAAGACGCTGACCGCCGTCGAGGTCAACCTCGAGACGGACGGCGGCGTGCCGCGCGAGCAGACGTCGCGCTTCGTCCTCGACAAGCTCGACGGGCTGCGCGCCCGCGGCGTCGACGTCCGCCTCAACTACGTCGACGCCGTCCCGCTCACCCGCGCCGGCAAGTGGCGCACCTTCCTCTCCGAACTGGACACGCCCGAACCGCAATTGACTCCGGAGGTATCGCCGTGAAGACGCTTCACTGCTTCGGCCCGCGCTACGACGTCGGCCGCCTGCTCGCCGACCTGGAAAGCGCCGAGAAGGCGGGTCAGTTCCACAAGCACTGGACTGACTACCACGACGGCGGCTGGAGCGCCATCCCGCTCGTGTCGCTCGGCGGCGCCGTCGACGCCGACTCCCTGAAGCACGGTCGCGGCGACTACCGTAAGACGCCGATCCTCGCCCAATGCCCCTACTTTGAGGAGATTATCGAGAGTTTTCACTGTCCCAAGGAGCGCATCCGACTCATGCGCCTCGAGCCGGGCAAGAAGATCCTCAAGCACACCGACCCCGGCGACGCCTGGGCGCTCGGCAAGGTGCGCCTGCACGTCCCGGTCGTGACGCACGAGGAGGTCTACTTCTACCTCGACGGCGAGCGCGTCGTCATGCGACCGGGCGAGCTATGGCACTGCGACTTTAGCCGGCCCCACTGGATCGAGAACCGCGGCCCGGTCGCCCGCGTCCACTTCGTCCTCGACCTCGTCGTCAACCGCTGGATGCGCGACTTCTTCCCGCCGGAGACGCTGGCGGACCGGGTCTACAACGCCGCCTACTGGTGTCGCTTCCACGGCAAGGAGGTCGCGCGCGGCGTGGCGGAGGCGACCGGCGCCGCCCGGCTGCGCCGAGCCCTGCGGCGGCGCGCGGCGGGCGCCGGCGTGTGACGTGTCCTCGCGACGGACGGGAACGAACGACCTCATGCGACTCCTCTTCCTGACGACCTCCTTCCCGACGCCCGCGCAGCCGACGAAAGGGGTCTTCAATTTGCGCCTCGTCCAGGCGCTGGCCCGGCGCCACGAGGTGACCGTCGTGGCGCCGGTGCCGTGGGTCGAGGCGCGGGGCGGCGCCACGACCCCGGCCGGCCCGCGCCGCGACGCCGGCGCGGCCGACACGCCCATCCACCACCCGCGCTACTGGTACACGCCGAAGGTGCTGCGTTCTCTCTACGGATGGTTCTTGTGGCGGTCGGTGCGCGGCACGGTTTTGCCGATCCTCGACGCCCGCCCGCCGGACGCCGTGGTCGCTTACTGGGCGCACCCCGACGGCGCGGCGGCGCTCCGCGCCGCCCGCATCGCCCGTGTGCCGGCCGTGGTCATGGTCGGCGGCTCGGACGTTCTCCTGCTGACGCGCGACGCCCGCCGCCGGCGCCGCATCGTTGACGTGCTTCGCGGCGCCGCCGCCGTCGTCAGCGTCGGGGCGGATTTGAAGGAGAAGATCGTCGCCCTCGGCGTCGAGCCCGGCAAGGTTCACGTCACCTTCCGCGGCGTCGACGGCGAGTTGTTCTCGCCGGGGGATCGCGAAGAGGCGCGGAGCCGCCTCGGCCTCGGCGCCTCGGGACGCCTGGTGCTGTGGGTCGGCCGCATGGTCCCGGTGAAAGGGTTGGACGTCCTCCTCGACGCCTGCGCCCGGCTCCGCCGCTCCGGCGTCGGCTTTCACCTGGCCCTCGTCGGCGACGGCCCACTGCGCCCGGCCCTGGAGGCGCGGGCCGACGCCCTCGGCCTGGGCGAGGCCGTTACGTTCGTCGGTGGCGTGACCCACGAGCGGCTCCCCGATTGGTTCCGGGCGGCCGACGTCACGGTCCTGCCGAGCCTCTCCGAAGGCGTGCCGAACGTCCTCCGCGAGTCGCTCGCCTGCGGCACGCCGTTCGTCGCCAGCCGCGTCGGCGGCATTCCCGATCTCGCCCGAGGGACGCCCAGCCGCCTCGTCCCCCCGGAAGATCCCGCGGCGCTCGCATCGGCGCTCGCCGCGATGATCGTCCACGCCCCCGACGCGCCGCCGACGTGGCCGCGCCCCGCCGGCTGGGACGACGCGGCCGAGTCGTTGTTGCGCGTCATCCGACCGCTGGTGCGCGCCTCGCGGTCGCACGTCTGCCCCGCGTAGAGCCCTCCGC
>JBBROG010000156.1:0-20586 GCA_038229635.1 Gemmatales bacterium | reverse complement strand
TGGCCTTGTCCTTGTTGCGGGGCGATCCAAGCAAAGGGTCGTTGAAAGTCAAACGGAAGCGGGCGGGGAGGAACATTCGGTACTTGGCACAACTCCTTGGGTTTTCAAGCAATTGAAGTGCGTTTGCCGTGGGCCTTGTTCCTTGCGACCGTCTCGGGTGTGCCGGTGCTACAAGGTCGTCCGTCTCCGATGACGGTGGAGAAGCCTTCTGCCGCGGGGAGGTGCCCGCTGCCCGGTTCGCGGTAGTCCGGGTCTGGACCCTTCGCCTCGATTTCGCGGGCACGTCGGAGCGTCGTCCCGTGATGGAGGATGGTCGCCGGGAGGTCGGGCGTCAAGGCGGATCACCTCGGTAAGACACATCGATTCACGCGCCCGGAGAAGAAAGGGGCTGTCGTAGAATGCCATTAAGTTAAGGGGGCAACGGCTGAACGGCATGGCCAACTCCGGGATTGAGACGGCTGCCATTGTACCAGACGGCGGCGCCGCCAGGGCCGGCCCAGGCCGCACAACCGCTCATCCCCCTCTTCCCCGCGTTTCCCGCGCACTCTCGTCCTCTTGCCAGGGCTGCGCGCGTCGGCTATCCTCAACTTTCGACTCACTGGTTCGTGCCCGCCACCCGGCCTGCCACGCCGGCCCTTTCCGGGATCGCCTGCTCTCGCACGCGGGCTCACCGGCGTCCCTGCACCACGGACTCGAAGGGGAGCAGCGTGATTCACGTCACTCGGCTGACCAAATACTACGGCGATTACGCCGCCGTCCGCGACGTCTCCTTCGACGTCGCCCGCGGCCGGATCGTCGGCTTCCTCGGGCCGAACGGCGCCGGCAAGTCGACGACCATGCGCATCCTCGCCGGCTACATGACCGCCACCAGCGGCAAGGCGATCATCGACGGCCTCGACGTCTTCTGGAAGCCCGTCGAAGTGCGCCGCAAGATCGGCTACATGCCCGAAAGCTGCCCGCTGTACCTCGAAATGCGCGTCGCCGAATACCTCCGCTTCCGCTGCGGCGTCAAGGAGCTGCACGGCGGCGCCGCCTCGAAGCGCGTCGAACACGTCCTGAAGCGCTGCTGGCTCGGCGACGTCCGCCGCCAGCTGATCGGCACGCTGTCCAAGGGCTACCGCCAGCGCGTCGGCCTCGCCGACGCCCTCCTCGCCGACCCGCCCGTCCTCATTCTCGACGAGCCGACTTCCGGCCTCGACCCGTCGCAGATCCGCGAAACCCGCGGGTTGATCCGCGAACTCGGCGAACAGCACACCATTCTCCTGTCGACGCACATCCTGTCCGAGGTCGAGATGACGTGCGACCACGTCATCATCATCAACCGCGGCGAGGTGGTCGAGGCGGCGTCGCTGGAGGAGCTGTCGCGGCGGGCCGGCGCGAAGGGGATGGTGCTGGCCGTCATCGAAGGGGCGTTCGACAAGGCGGCGCTGTCGAAGATCCCGGGCGCCCGCCGCGTACACGGCGAGCGCGACGGCGACGTGGCGCGGCTGCTCATCACCACCGACTCCCCCGAGACCGCCGTCCCCGCCCTGTGCAAACTGTCCGCCGAACTCGGCTGGAAGCTGCGCGAGGTGCGGCCGCAGCGGCAGACGCTCGAAGACCTCTTCGTCGGCATCGTCGGCGACCAGGACGGGGAAAAGGTCGAGGAGCCCGTCGCGGCGAAATAACCCCTCCCGAGAGAAACTATCTCATGTTCGGCCTCGCACTCAACGAGATCGTCACGCTCGTCGCGCTCGGCGCCCTGCTGCTGGTCGGCGTCGCCGTCGGCCTTGTGCTGCTGGGCGGCCTGTTCGGCGCCCGCAGCCTCATCAAGCGCGAGTTCGCCGCCTACTTCTTCTCGCCCATCGCCTACGTCGTCCTCGTCATCTTTCTCGCCGTGACGGGGCGGCTGTTCTACCTGACCGTTGAGCAACTCACCGCCGCCGGGCCGCGCGGCGCCGAGTACCCGATGCAGTTCCTCTTCGGCAACCAGTGGTTCTGGCTGATCTACCTCGTCATCCCACCGCTCTTGACCATGCGCCTGTTCGCCGAGGAGCGCAACAGCGGCACGCTCGAAATGCTCATGACGGCGCCGCTGCGCGACTGGCAGGTGGTCATGAGCAAGTACGTCGCCTGCTTCGCCTTCTACGCCTTCCTGTGGCTGCCGACGCTCGCTTATCTTCCGGTCCTCGTCGACTGGCAGCGGCCGACGGTCCAGTGGGTTATGACGCCTTACAGCCTCCTCTTCGTCGGCGGAGTCGCGGCGGTGCTGCTGGCGCTGCTGTCGGGGGTGGTGCGGCTCGGGAGCGGCGCCCGCGTCGTCGGACTGATCCTGTTCCTCGGCGGCGTCGCCTGCGCGGTCGCGGGGGGCGTGCTGCACTACCGCTGGGATCCGCAGCACCTCGTCGAGATGACCAGCGGCATCGACCCCGGCCCGGTGGCGACGACGTACCTCGGGCTGGCGCTGGCGGGGGCGATGTTCCTGGCGCTCGGGTTGCTCGTCAGCAGCCTGGTGCGCAGCCAGTTGGTGGCGTTCCTCGTGGCGCTGGCGCTGAGCCTCGTCTTCCTGGCGGCGGGCTTCTGGCGCACCGACCTCGACTCGGCGAGCCTGCTCTACCGCGTCGTCGCCTTTTTCAGCGTGCCCTTGCACTTTAGCCAGGACTTCAACCGCGGCGTCCTCGACACGCGCCACGTCGTCCTCTACGTCAGCGTCGCCGTGATGTCCTTGTTTTTGACCGTGCGCAGCCTGGAGAGTCGGAGGTGGCGGTCGTGACCGCCCCGCCGCTCGCGGCTTCGCGCTTGCGAAGCCGCGATCAGCCCGGCTCCTTCCCGGAGTGAGAATATGGCCCGAACGAAACAATCCCGCCGCCGCTGGCCGTCGCGCTTGCACTTCGTCGTGCGCGTCCTCGGCCTGATCGGCCTCGCCGCCGCCTGGGTCGGGGTACGGCTCGCCGCGCTGGAGAACCTGCTACCCCCGTGGGACGCGGACCAGCCCGCCTGGGACAACGTCCGCGCCCTCGCCGACCACGCCTACAGCAGCGCCGACTACAACGTTCGCGCCGTCATCGCGGGCGACCCCGGCGACCTGCTCACGCGCGTCATCGTCGGCCTGTTGCTCGTCGGCGGGGCGCTCGCGCTGTTCCTGATCCTCGTCGAACTGCTCGTCGCCCTGCGCTTCGTCGCCGGCCGCCGCAGCGCTTTCGGCACCAACGCCCTCCTGCAAGTCGCCCTCGCCGTCGCCGTCCTCGTCGGCGTCAACTACTACTCGTTCGCCCACTACTTCCGCGCCGACACCACGCGCGACCGGCAGTTCACGCTGCCCGCCGACGTCCAGAACCAGCTGCGCGAGTTGAAGGGCGAGACGACGATCGTCGTCTACCAGCGGCACAAGACCTTCGGCGCCCTGTCCGACAAGCCCGACCGCTACGACTACGCCGCCGAGCGCAAGGTGGTCGAGAAGGTCAAGGACCTCGTCGACCAGTTCCGCGAGTTCGGCCCGCAGTTCAAGGTTCTCGTCCTCGACGTCGAGCAGGAGGACTACGACAACCAGCTGCGCGAGCTGCCCGAAGGGCTGCGCCTGGCGATCGACAAGGCGCCGGAAAATAGCATCTTCTTCCACGCCAACGACCGCGTGCAGCGCCTCAGCTTCAACGACTTCTACCAGCTCGACAAGACGGCGTCGCAGGAGGCGAACGACGGCCGCGGCAACCTCGTGTTGCGCTACCAGGGCGTCAAGCCGTTCGCCGACAAGGTGCTGAACATCGAGGAGAAGAAGCCGCGCGTCGCCGTCGCCGTCACGCACGAGCTGCTGACGACCGGCGGCGCCGCCGAGGAATACACCCTCGCCGGTCTCAAAAAGGTGCTGGAGGAACGCGGCTTCGACACGCGCGACCTGATCCTCAAGAAGTGGAGCCGCTTCGCCCCGCCCGAGCCGGCCGTCTACACCTATGACGAGAGCAAATACGAGCGCCTCGCCGACCGCGTCGAGGTGCTGACCACGCAACTCGCCCTGGCGGCGAAGCAACTCGACACCTGGAACAAGATCCCCGCCCAGGAACTGGCGAGGCGCAAGTTCGACGAGGAGTTCCGCAAGGAGCAGGTGCAGAACTGGACCGCCCTCGTCGAGCAGACGACGAAGCAGAAAGACCTCGCCGTCGCCGACCAGCAGCGTTTGCAGGTCGAAAGTCTCGCCGAGCAGCGCCGCCTCACCGACGTCAAGGCGAAGATGGGCCGGGCGCTCGCCGACTGCGACCTGCTCATCCTGCCGCGCATGACGCTGCGGAACGTCACCTTGCCGCCCTTCAATATCCCGAGTGGGGTCCACCGCCTCGACGACGCGCAGGTGGCGGCGATCAAGGAGTTTATCAAGTCGGGCAAGCCGGTCCTCGCCTGCTTCGGCTCGGTCAACGAGTCGCCGGAGGACCGACAACCGCCGCCGCCCGGCCCGGACCGCCTGGAAGAACTGCTGGAGAGCCTCGGCTTCCGGCTGTCGCGGCAGACGGTGCTGTTCGACCGCGAGATCGGGGCGCTGGCCGAGTATCAGGCGACACTCCAGGGGCGGCGCGAGGCCGACCTGATGAGCCGCGGCGACGACAGCGACGTCCCGCCCCTCGTCCTGGAGCGGGCGCCGAAGGAGGGCGAGCCGGCGGAAAAGGCGCTCAACCCGATCCGCGAAAGCCTGCGGCTGACGGCCCGCGGCCTTGGCAAGGGACAGAGCCTCGACCTGCGGGCGCGGCACCCGCGCCCCGTCGGCTTCGAGCCGAAGAACGGCAAGGCCCCCGCCGTCGAGCCGGGGTTCCTGCTGACCGACCCCGACTCGTGGAGCGAGGACCAGCCGTTCCCAACGGAGAAGTATCTGCCGCGCTACGAGGAGACGAAGAAGCGCGGCCCGGCGACGGTCGGCGTCGCGGCGGAGGTCGAGGTGCCCAACGACTGGTACGAGAAGGGCGAGGCGCCGGCGGAACCGCGCAAGGTGCGCGTCGTCGCCCTCGGCCACGGCAGCCTGTTCGTCGGCGCGACGCTGCCGCCGGCGAAGGAGAAGCTGCTGCTCGACACCTGCAACTGGCTGCTCGGCCGCGACGACGAGTTGGCCCGCGCGGGACGCACCTGGTCGCAGCCGCGCGTGGCGCTGACGGCGCGCGAGCAGACGTGGTGGGACTGGGGCGCCCAGGAAATCCTGCCGGAGTTGTTCGCGTTCCTCGGCTTCGTCGTCGTCCTGGTGCGGCGGCTGCGCTGACCGATCCGCCGTTGCGAGACGCTATGTCAACCGTCTACGGTCCTTTTTCTCTGGACAGGATGGTGCGTGCCGTGGAGAAGGTGCGCGAGCGCTTGCTGCGGGCGACCGCCGCCCTGGAGAAGGCCGGTGTCGCCTACGCGGTGGTGGGGGGCAACGCCGTCGCGGCGTGGGTGACGCGCGTCGACGAGGCGGCCGTGCGCAACACGCGCGACGTCGACATCCTGATCCGCCGCGACGACCTCGAAGCGGTCAAGACGGCGCTCGCCGGCGCCGGCTTCGTCTACCGCCACGCGGCGGGCGTCGACCTGTTCCTGGACGGCCCCGACGCCAAGGCGCGCGACGCGGTCCACGTCGTCTTCGCCGGCGAGAAGGTGCGCGAGAACGAGGCGCTGCCCAACCCGGACGTCACCGAGTCCGAGGCGGCCGACCACTTCCGCGTCCTGACGCTGGACGCCTTGGTCCGCGTCAAACTGACCGCGTTCCGCGACAAGGACCGCACCCACTTGCGGGACTTGCTCGACGTCGGCCTGATCGACGCGACCTGGGGGCGGCGTTTCCCTCCCGAACTGGCCGCGCGCCTGCAATCGCTCGTCGACACGCCCGGCGGATGAGCGGCGCTTCGGACTGAAGGTGTCTAAAAGAACTAACCACAGAGGGCACAGAGAACACAGAGAAAAGGCAAAAGGAAAAGCGTCCGATCTCTCGTGGGGGCTTCGACGGCCCTCTCGCGCGGCGTTCTTCCTCTTTTCTTTCTGTTTTCCTCTGTGTTCTCTGTGCCCTCTGTGCCCTCTGTGGTTAGTTCTTTTTAGGATTCTAAGAGAACTCTACCGATGAACTTCAAAACGACCGTCGTCCTCCTGGTTCTCGCGGCGGCGGGGGGCGCCCTGCTCTGGTTCGGCCCGGCGCTGCCGGCGTGGGTCGGCGTGACCGCCCCCGCGGCGGCCCCACGCTCGTCCGTCGCCCTCGGCGTCCTCGAAAACGACCTGACCGCCGACAAGCTCACGAAGATCGACGTCAAGCGCGGCGACCGCCCCGTCGTCAGTCTGGAGCGCGGCGCCGACGGCGAATGGTCGCTCCCCGGCAAGTGGCCGGCGCGCAAGGCCGAGTCCGAGGGGTTGGTGAAGCTCCTCGGCGGGCTGCATTCGCGCTTCGAGGCGGAACGGCCGAAGGGCGAGCCGCCCGACCTGGCGCCGTTCGGCCTCGACAAGCCGGCGCTGACCGTCACCGTCCGCGCCGGCGACAAGGAACACCGCCTCGAGTTCGGCGACGACGCCGGCGACGAGAGCCGCTTCGCGCGGCCGACCTGGCTGCGCATCGACGGCGGCGGCGAGGTCGTCCGCCTCGCCCCCGGCCTGATCGCGAGCATCGACAAGCCCGGCGACTACTATCAGCAGCGCCGCCTCTTCCCCGCCGAGCGCGTCGCCAAGGAGCCCGGCTCGGCCGAGAAGGTCGAACAACTCGCCGCGCAGGCCGTCAGCGCCGACGACGCGCAGGCCGGCGTCTCGTGGACCCTGACGCGCGGCCCCGAGGAGTGGGACGTCACGCGGCCCGTCCGCGACCGCGCCGACCCGGACAAGTTGCGGACGCTGCTCGCCGGCGTGCCCGACGTCTGGGCCGAGCAGTTCGTCGCGCGGCCGTACAAGCCGCTCGCCGAGTACGGCCTGGAGCCGCCGGAAGAGACGCTGTCGGTGACGCGGCCCGGCGGCACGGTGACGCTGCTGATCGGCAAGACGTCGCCGACGGTGCGCGAGCGCAAGGTGACGCGGCCGCCGCCGCCCGGAATGCCCCCCGGGATGCCGCCGCTGACCGAGACGATCAAGGAGGAGTTTCGCTACGCCAAATTGAAGGATAACGAACAGGTCTTCGAGGTCAAGGCCGACCGCGTCAAGGAGCTGTTCGTCAACGTGAAGGAGTTGCGCGACGCCCGCCTGGCCCGCTTCAAGCCCGACGACGCCCGCCGCCTGGAGATCAAGTACGCCGGGCAGGACGTCGTCCTCGTCAAGGACAAGGAGCGCTGGCAAGTCGAGAAGCCGATCAAGGCCGACGCCGAGCCGGGCAAAGTCACCGAAGTCCTGAGCAAGCTGTCCGACTTGCAGGCGCGCGACGCCGACGTTCTCGACAAGGCGGACCCCAAGGCGCAAGGCTTCGACGACCCGGCGAAGGTCGGCGCGATCGCGGTCACGGTCGAGGAAGAAAAGGGCGAGGGCGACGGCAAGACGAAGAAGACGCGCGTCCTCACCTTCGCGCTCGGCAAGCACGACGCCGCCGCGAAGAAGCTCGCCGTGAAGGTCGAGGGCTGGGAGCGCGTCAACCTCGTGGACGACGCCCTCGTGGCGCTGGCGAAGCGGCCGGCGCTGGCCTACCGCGGGCGGCGCGTCCTCGACTTCGTCAGCGGCGACATCGACGCCGTCAAGGTCGAGCGCGGCGGCGAAACGGTAACATTGAAGAGCGTCAAGGACGGTTGGAAGCTGGAAACGCCGGTGGTCGCCGACGCCGACGCGGTCAAGGCCGGCGGCCTGGCGAGTACTTTGAGCGGCCTGGAGGCGACGGAGTTCGTCAACGACGCCCCGAAGCCGGAAGACCTCGACGCCGACGGCCTGGCCAAAGGCGCCCTCAAGGCGACGGTCACGTTCACCGCCGACAGCAAGAAGCCGCCGCAGACGCTCCTCGTCGGCAAGGCCCGCGCCGACAAGCCGAACGAGTATTACGCCAAATTGGAGGGCGGACCGAGCGTTTTCTCCGTCAAGAAGGAGGTGCGCGACGCCCTCGACCAGGGCTCGCTCGCTTACCGGCCTCAGCAGCTTTGGCAGGTGCCGCCCGACGAGGTGACGGCGCTGCGCGTGCGCCAGGCCGGGCAGGAGGAATACCGCCTCACGAAGAAGGATAACGCCTGGAACGTCGCGGGGCCGTTCGACGCGACCGCCGTGGCGCCGCTGGTCGAGCCGATGCTCAACGAGTTGGCCGGCCCGCGCGCCGAGCGCTACGAGACTCACGACGCCAAGGCGAAGGGGCTGAAGGAATACGGCCTCGACGCGCCGCACCTGACGCTCACGGTGGCGACGAAGGCGAAAAAGGACGGCGACGACAAGAAAGACAAACCCGCCCCGAAAGAGGACGTTAAGGAGCGGACGCTGCTCGTCGGCAAGCCGGCCGACAAGGACGGCAAGACGCGCTACGCCAAGCTCGGCGACGGCGACGCGGTCTTCGTCGTCGGCGACAAGCTCCTCGCCGCCGCCGACAAGCCGGCGCTCGACCTGCTCGACCGCAAGCTATTGAGTGTGGACGAAAAGACCGTCGAAAAGGTGCAGGGCAAGGGAGCCTCGGGGGCGCTGACGCTCCAGCGCAAGGGGGACGACTGGCAGGTGGTCGAGTCGCCAGTGCCGGCGCCCTTCCCAGCGGACCGGGCGACGGTCGACGGCCTGCTGCGGACCTGGGCCGACTTGCAGGCGCTGCGCTTCGCCGCCTACGGCCCGAAGGCGGAGCCGGCGAAGTACGGGCTCGACGGCCCCGCGGCGACGGTGACGATCACCGTACAGCCGCCGGAGAAGGACGGCAAGAAGCCGGCGCCGCTGACGCACACGCTGGCGCTCGGCAAGCCGGTCGAGGGCTCGGCCGGCGACCGCTACGCCCGCCTCGACAACGGGCCGGGCGTCGCCGTTCTGCCGTCGTTCGTCGCCAACGAGTTGATGAAGACGCACCTCGACTTCGTCAACCGCGGCCTCGTCAAGGCCGACGCCGGCGCCGTGACGGCCCTGAAGCGCGAGGCCGGCGGGCAGTCGCTGGAGGTCCGCAAGAAGGACGACGGCTGGCAGATCGTCAAGCCGAAGGAGTCCCGCGCCGACGACGCGACGCTCGACCGCCTCGTCGAACAATTGACCTCTCTGCGGGCGAAGAAGGTGGCGGCATATCCGGCGAAGGACGCCAAGCCGTTCGGCCTCGACGCCCCGGCGGCAACGCTGACGCTCGACGGGCCGAAGCCGGTGACGGTCAAGGTCGGCCGCCCGGTCGACGGGGCGACGGGCGACGACGCCGACCGCTACGTCCAGGTCGCGGGCTCGGACGTCGTCGGCGTGCTGGCCGGCGCCCTGGCGAAGCAACTGGTCGCCGACCCGATCAAGTTCCGCGACCGCAACGTCGCCCGCTTCGACGACGCCGACCGCGCCGTCCTGGAGCGCGGCCCGCGCACGGCGACGTTCGCCAAGGTCGACGGCACCTGGAAACTCGTCGCGCCGCTGGAAGCCGAGGCGGAGCAGGCCGAGTTGGACGACTTCGTCAACGCCTTCGCCCGGCTGCGCGCCGACGAATTGGTCGCCGACAAGCCGGCCGACCTGAAACCCTACGGCCTCGACAAGCCGGAGGCGAAATGGCGCTTCCAACTCGGCCCGGTCGACAAGCTGACGCTGCTCGTCGGCGCCCGCGAGAAGGGCGGCGCCCGCGCCTACGCCAAGGTCGAGGGGCGCGACCTGGTCTTCCTGCTCGACCCGCAGGCGACGAACCGCGTCCTGGGCGAGTATCGCAAGCGCGCGGTGTGGGCGTCGTCCCCCGACCCGTCGCAGGTCGAGGCGCTGCGCTACGGCTACGCGGGCGGCGCGTTCACGCTGGAGAAGGTCAACAATGTCTGGCACGTCGCCGGCAAGCCCGAGGTGAAGGTGAGCGCCGCGGCGGTGACGGACGCGCTGGCGGCGCTGGACAAGCTGCGCGTCGAGCGCTTCGTGCTGGACAAGGGCGCCGACCTGAAGCAGTACCGCCTCGACCCGCCGGATTTGGTGCTGGAGGTGCAGACGCCGTCGGGCAAGAAGGAGTTGCACGTCGGCCGCACCGAGGGCGACTCGAAGCGCTACTACGCCCGCGTGCCGGAGAAGGACCGGACCGACGTGTTCCTCCTCTCCGAAGCCGACGGCAGCCGGGTCGTGCGCGACCTGGCGGCGTTCAGTGAGAAGGGGACGAAGCCCGCGAAGCCGTGAGGGAGGAAGCGGACCTTTACGGGCGGCGTCACCCGCGGCTTTTGGGAAGGGAACCAGATGAAGCCTCTCAACCTCGGCCTCCTCCTCGCCGTTTTGTCGCTCGCCGCCGCGGAGGCCCGGGCGGACGAGTTGACGGCCCGCGTCGATCACCTCTTCGCCCGCTGGGACCGGGCCGACGTGCCGGGGTGCGCCCTGGCCGTGGTCAAGGACGGCGAGGTGGTCTACGAGCGCGGCTACGGGATGGCGGACCTGGAACAGGGCACCCGTATCGAGCCGTCCACCGTCTTCCACGTCGCGTCAGTCTCCAAGCAGTTCACCGCGTTCGCCGTGCTTCTCCTGGAGAGGGAAGGCAAGTTGACGTTGAAAGACGACGTCCGCAAATACCTGCCGGAACTGCACGACTTCGGCAAACCGATCGTGATCCGTCACCTCCTCCGGCACACGAGCGGGCTGCGCGACCAGTGGGGCCTCCTGATGCTCGCCGGCTGGCGCATCGACGACGTGATCACGGAAGACGACGTTTTCCGCCTCATCCGGCGCCAGAAGGAACTGAATTACGAGCCGGGGGCGGAGTTCCTGTACGGGAATACCGGCTTTACCCTCGCCGCCAAGGTCGTCGAGCGTGTCACCGGCCGGCCCTTCCGGGAGTCCGCCGGGGAGCGCATCTTCGGCCCGCTGGGCATGAAGCGCACGCAGTTCCCTCCGGACTACCAGGGGCTGGTCCAGGGCCGCGCCCGCTCCTACCACCCGGCGGGGGAAGGGCGGTACAAGAACGCCGTCCTCTCGTACGGCACCGTGGGGGCGACGGGCCTCCTTACGACCGTCGGGGATTTGGCCCGCTGGGACCGGAACTTTTACGAGCCGCGCGTGGGGGGGCGGGGGGTCGTCGACCGCCTCCAGGAGGTCGGCACGCTGAACGACGGCAGGCCGACCGGCTACGCCCTGGGGCTGGAGATCGGGGACTACCGCGGCCTGAAAACCGTAGAGCACGGCGGCGGGGACGCCGGCTTCCGCTGCACCCTGCTCCGCTTCCCGACGGAACGCTTCTCGGTCATTCTCCTGGCGAATGCGGGCGACTTCGACGCCGGGGGGACGGCCCGCCGGGTCGCCGACCTCTACCTAGGCGAGAAGCTCAAGCCCGCCCCCCCCCGGCCGACGGCCGCCGCGCGGAAGGCGGTCGAGGTCGACCCGAAGCTCCTCGACGCTTACGCGGGCGAGTACCGAGTGTCCCCCGGCCTGTCGGTCGTCGTCGTCAAGGACCAAGGCCGCCTGACGGTGGAGGCGACCGGCTACCCGAAAGCCGACCTCGACGCCGCGTCTGACACGGAGTTTTTCGTCCGGGGCGGGGACGCCGGAATCACCTTCGGGAAACCGGAGCGGGGTCGGAGCGCGCGCGTCACGGTTCATTTCGCCGGCCAGGACCTCCCGGCCGAACGCATCGTCCGGCCAGCCCTGACCGCGGAACAAAGGGCGCAGTACCCCGGCGACTACCACAGCGAAGAACTCGGCACGCTCTACACGGTTTCCGTCCGCGACGGCAAGCTCATGGTCTTGCACCCCCGCGGCCCGGAAGAATTACGGCCGGTGGCGACCGACGTTTTTGAAGCGCCTTACCCCATCAGCCGGGTGACGTTCGACCGCGGCGCGGGCGGGCGTGTCAAAGGCTTCGTCATCGACGCCGGGGCGGTGCGCAACCTGCGCTTCGCGCGAGTCGATCTTAGCCCGGTCAAGTAGTCGACTGCCCGGAAGCGCGCCGACTGCCCGGAGGGGAGACGACTCAAGCGTCAGGGCTCCCGCCCGCGGCCGGCCGTGCGCGGGCCGGTCAGGCGGGCGTCAGCGCCGCGGCGCCCTGCCGCCGCAACTCGCGGACACGCTCCGCCGCCTTCTTGCCGGCGAGGAAGGCGTGGTCGGAGTTGTAGTACTCCCACTCGCTGTAGCGCCCCGCGAGCAAGATGCCCTGCGTCGCCAGCCAGTCGCGGATCGTCGCCACGTTCTTCGGCCGCGCGTGGTCGTAGACGACGTAGGCGTGCGGCAGGTCGACCTGGTTCGCCGCCCAAATCGGGTCGTCCGGCCCGAAGATACCGACCTTGCGGCAGTCGGCGATACAGCGCTCGATCAGGGCATCGTCGTCGCACGGCAGCGGCTTGTTCTTGGGGCAGTAAGTGATCTCGCACGTCAGGCCGAAGCCGCCCGGCGGGTTGCAGTGCGGGCTCGCGTTGCCCTGCACGAAGATGCGGTGGAAGACCGTCTCCTCCGGGTAGTAGATCCAGTGCTTCTCCGTCAACTTCTCGCGGCCGACGCCGAGGTTCACCGTGCGCACCGAGACGTGGCGCAGGCCCGCCGCCGCCCGGCGCACTTCCTCGGGCGCCTCCTCGCCCGCCAGGCGCACCAGCACCGGCAGCGGCATCGTACTGATGAGATATTCATACGGGACAACGCTGCCGTCGTTCAGCGTGACCGTGTGCCGCGACGGCGACACCGCGGCGACGCGCGTCCCGAGGCGCAGCTCGCCCTTGAGGCGCGGCAGGAAGCCGTCCATCAGCGCCTGGAAGCCGCCCCGGAGCGGGTAGCCGAAGCGGGCGTTCGGCCCCATCGGCTTCGGCACCGGCGACAGGGCGCCTTCGATCATCTCCTCCAGGTCGGGCAGCGGCACGCGGCCGCCGAGCCACGACGTCTCCATCTCGGTCAGCGGCACCGCCCACAGCTTGCGGTTGTAGGGGATCGCGAAATGCTTCGCGATGCCGGCGCCCCACACCTTATAGATGAACTCCTCGAAGTTGCGCGGCTCGCCGCCGGCGTGGCCGTTTCCGTCCGCGTGGCCGTTGCCGTTGAGGCGCGCCAGCCGCGCCGTACTCTCCAGGACGCCGTCGGCGCAGCAGTCCTCCACCGCGCCGGGGTCGCACCGGCTGTTGCCGTTCTTGTGCCCGTCGCCGTTCGGCTTCGCCAGGGTGAGCGAGGCGTTGCCTTTCGACTTCTTCAGCGCGCCGAAGCGCGACTCGATGGCGCCGACGAGGCACTCCTTGATGACCTCCGGCGGCAGTCCGTACAGCGCCCCCTGGAAGGGGTAGCGCGTGTAGACGTTCTTGCTCCAAATCCACGCCTCGCGGTCCTGCCAGTGGACGTTATCGCCCAACAGCATCTCGTACATCTCGTGAACGTAGGGGTCGTTGGAGAACATGATGTGGCCGGCGAAGTCGAACGTGAAGCCGCGGTCGACGACCGAGCGACACCAGCCGCCGACGCGCTCGTTCTGCTCCAAGAGCAGGGCGTCGGACCCGAGGTGGTGGGCGGCGCTCAGCCCCGTCGGGCCGGCGCCGACGACGACCACCGGTCGGCTTTTCTCCTGGCGAGCCGACGACCTGTCCCAGCCCGCGAAGGCGCGGGCGCGGACGCGATCGCGCGCCGCGACGGCCTCGGCGATGCGCTCCTCCATCGCGCGGGCGGTTGCGTCCCACGACGTCCGCGCCAGCACGCGGCGCATGCCTTCGGACCGGGCGGCGCGGTCGGCGCCGGGCTCCAGGGCGCGGTCGCAGGCGGCGACGAACTCCTCGGGCGTCTCGGCGATGCGGACGAGGTCGCCGTAGGGCTCGGCGACGTCGGTGATCGGCGTGCTGACGATGGGCTTGTCGGCGGCCATGTACTCCAGCACCTTCGTCGGGCTGATGAACTTCGTCGCCTCGTTGCGGGCGAACGGCATCAGGCAGACGTCCCAGCCGGCGAGGAACGCGGGCAGGTCGGCGTAGGCGCGCTGGCCGAGGAAGTGGACGTTCGCATGGCGCGGCAAGGACGCCGGGTCGATCTTCACCACCGGGCCGACGAGGACGAACTGCCAGTCGGGCCGCAGGCGGGCGACGGCGTCGAGCAGCGGCACGTCGAAGCGCTCGTCGATGACGCCGAAGAAGCCGAGGCGCGGCCTCGGCAAGTGCGCCTGGTCGGCGTGGGCCGCCGCGCCGTCGCGGCCCTTGCCGAAGTGGGCGGCGTCGACGCTGCTGGGGAAGCAGTGGACGTTCGGGTGGCGGTCCTTCTTGGCGCGGTACAGGCTCGGCCCGCCGGTGAAGACGACGTCGGCCTGGCGCAGCAGCTCGGCCTCGCGCTCCAGGAGCTGCGGCGGGGCGAAGCGGAACGCGGACAGTTCGTCCATGCAGTCGTAGACGATGGCCTTCGGCGTTAATACACCGAGAAGCGGGAGGGCCATCGGCGTGTACAGCCAGGCGACGTGGTCGTGCAGCCCCTCCTCGTCGAGCAACCGGCCGAGCAGCTCGCGCAGGGCCGGCTCGTGATCGTCGTGGAAGCCGGGCGTGGGCGTCGGCGTGCGCGGCCGGCAGACGAGGACGTTCTCGGGCGTCGTCCGTTTTTCCCAGCGCGGGACTCGGGCGCCCGCGTCGTGCATCGGCTCCTCGACGAAGACGACGCGGCGGCCGGCCGCGAGGCGCGAGAGAAGGTGTTGCGGACGTTGGTAGACGAAGTCCCAGCGGAGGTGCGAGAAGACGAGGAGGGCAGGCTGCCCGGAGAGGGGAGTCCCGTCGCCATGCATGATAATCTCCGACAAAAAGGCGGGTCTGTGCGAGTCCTTGACCGGCGCCGTTGCGGCGCCGAATGCTTGTGACAGAGCAAGTGACGTGCCGAAGGCGCGGCGCGATTGAGGCCGTTCGGCACGCGGCGTGCAATTCCTCCGGCACCTCGGCAGGGAGAAGGCAGGCGGTGAGAAGAGAGGACGAGCGATGCGGACCATGACGTCGGTAGTCCCGAACGAAACCGAGGCGCGGTGGCGGGAGGCGCGCGACCGCTTCCTGGCGGCGGTGGCGCCGGAACAACGGCAACTCGTGGCCGAACTGCTCGGGCAGTTCCCCCACGGCGGCCAGGGGCTCCACCGCTGGTTGTGTGCGCTGGCCTGGGAAGGCGCGTTCCTGCCGGGCAGCCTGCCGCCCGAACTGATCGCGACTTACCTCGACGACGCCGAAGCGGTGCCGCTGCACGACTGCGCCGACTGCGGCCTGGCCGTGCCCATCCGCCCCGGACGCACCTACGGCTACGAAGGGCTGGCGGCGCGGCGCTACTTCCCGACGTGTCCCCACTGCGGCGGCAAGACGGGCTGGTACGCGCGCTGGTCCAACCACCGACCGCTCAACCCGGCAACAACTCCCGAGCCCGCCGGAATTCCTCCGCGTAGGGCTCGTTCAACACCCGTTTAAGGCGCCCATCCGGCTCGGACACAAGGTCCCACAGACCGCTGTTGTGCCAGTGGCCGGGATCCTCCCAGTCGGGCCGGTCGAGGATCGGGTAAAGGCAGACGGCTTCGACCGGCACGCCGCCGTCGAGCGCCGCGCGCACCTCGGCCGCGATCTCGCGCAGCCACGGCGCGCGACCCACGCCGAAGTGACTCGTCTCGGCGACCAGGAGGGGGCGCCCGTAGCGGCGGGCGGCCTCCGCGAGCAACTTATGGAAGGGCACCCAGCGGTCGTCGCGCGGGTCGTCCTCCCAGCGCATCCGTATATCGGGATGTTCCCACTCGTTGGCGTGGTAGAAGTTGATGCCGACGACATCGAGGGCGCCCTGACCGGCGAGCAGGTCCCACGCCTCGAACTGCGCCTCGCGCTGCGCCCGCGCCGCCGCGGCGAGGTCGGGGCGGCCGCGCGGCGGCACGACGTGGATCAGCGGATCGACGTGGACGAGGCGGACGCGCGGGTCAACCGCGCGCAGTGCCGCGCCGCCGGCGACGGCGGCGAGGACCAGCTGCCGCTTCAGTTCGCCGGCGCGGCCGTGGGCGTAGGGGAACATGTAAGCGGCCTCGCCGACGGCCCAGGAAAAAAACGAGATCTCGTTAATCGGCGTATAGAAGGGGACGGCGTCATCCTGCTCGCGCAGGAAGCGGGCCGTCGCGGCGCAGTAGCGGGCGAAGCGGTCGACGAAGGCCGGGGAAAAGAGGTCGATGTCGTCGGGCCAGCCGTAATGGCACAGCGTCCAGACGACCTGCACGCCGTGGCGCCGCGCCGCCGTCGCCTGCGCCGCCAGCGACGAGAAGTCGTAACGCCCGCCGCGGTCGATCAAGTGCCAGCGGACGCCGTCGCGCGCCGCGGCGATGCCGAGGCCGCGTAGCGCGGCGTAGTCGGCGTCGGCCTGGAGGTCGTGCTGCGTGGCGGCGACCATGTCGACGCGGCCGCCCTTGCTGTTGACGTGGCAGGCCGACTCAAAGCCGGCCATCCAGGAGGAACGGAACGGCATGGCGAGGTCTCCCGACGCCCAACTCCCCTGCGACAAAGGGGGCCGCTTACACGGGCAGTTTTCTTTCGGGGATGTCGAATGGGGCCGCGAGTTGGTCCAGGGTCCGGCGCAGCGCCGCCGCCGTCGCCGCGCGGTCGGTCGGGCCGGTTTGCAGGCGGCGCCGCTCGCCCTCGTCGCGCTCGGCCCGGTCCAGCGCCAGCCAGACGGCTTTCCGCGTCTCCGGGTCGTCGTCGGAGCGCGGGAACAGGTGCCAGTGCAGGTGCGGCACCTGATTGCCGAGCATCTCGTAGTTCAGCTTGCGCGGCCGGAACGTCTCGTCAACGGCGCGGGCGAGCAGGCACATCTCGTCCAGATAGGCGCGGCGCTCGGCGTCGTCCAGGTCGCTCAACTCCCTGGCGTGGCGGCGAAACACCAGGACGCAATAGCCGTGGTAATACTGCCACGGCCCCAGGAGGGCCACGGAGTGCGGGAACCGCCAGACGACGTCCTCCGCCGGCAGCTCGTCCGGCGCGGACAGTTTGCGACACAGCGGACACTCAGGGTTGGTCATACGGCGCCGTCGGCTCCAGGTCGTTGGGGGCGTAGGGGTCGTCGGCCGCGAAGGGGCGTGGCTCGGCGGGTGCCTCGGCCGCGACTTCCGGCGCCGGCAGGTCTTTCGCGGGTTCGGGGACGGTCGGCGCGGCGAGGAGCGCCCGGAGCAGCCAGAAGCCCGCGGCCGGCCCGGACATGACGGACGACACGTCGGCGCCGCTCAGCACGGCGGACGGCGTCCCCTGGCGGACGGCGGCGCGGGCGCGGAGGACGTTGACGACGAGCCACAGCCCCATCAGGGCGCCGGCGACCCAAAGGGCGGCGGACCAGTGGAAGCCGTCGCGCACCGGCGCCGCCGCGCGCGCCCGGAGGTTCGCGTGCAGGGCGCCGTCGATCAGGGCGATGCCTTCGAGCAGCGTCGCGTCGTGGTCGCGGGCGAAGTGGGACGAACGGATGCTGCCGAAGAGTCGGTCGACCCGCTCGCGCTCCTCGAACGGCAGGAGGAAGTCGTTCTCCTCCGGCCGCACGACGACGGCGTGGTCGGCGGGGTCTTTACACAGCAGGACGTAGACGCCGTCGACGCCGGCGGCGGCGGCGCGCTCCTCGGCGATCGCGCGGAAGAGGCGCTTGCGCTCGCGCGGCCGGCGCGCCTTGCGGACCTCGTCCGCCTGCTCGTCGGGCAGGCGGACGAGGGTTTCGACGAGCAGGTCCTTGCCGTTGTCCTGGCGCAGGGCGTCGATCTTCCGCCCCGCCCTGGCGCGGGCGTCCTCGGTGAAGACGCCGGCGTCGTCGCGCAGGCCGCCGTCGCCGGCGCGGGCGGGCACAGCGAGGCCCATGCCGACGGCGACGAGCGCCGGCCACCATCCACCGCGCGGCGCTAAGAGCATGACGTCTCCTCCCGGAAAAAGGTCCGGCAACCGGCTGGGTAGACGAAGGAGTATCCCTTATCATTATCCGGGGCACGCGCGCTTCCGGAAAGGGCCGAGGACTCGGGGAGAAGGCCGATGACGAAAATCCGCTCGACGACGATCCTGGCGGTGCGGCACCGGGGCAAGGTGGCGCTGGGCGGCGACGGACAGGTGACGCTCGGCGACGTCGTCATGAAGAGCGACGCCCACAAGGTGCGGCGGCTGTACGGCGGCAAGGTGCTGGTCGGCTTCGCCGGCGCCGCCGCCGACGCCTTCGCGCTGATGGAGCGCTTCGAGGCCAAGCTGAAGGACTTCCAGGGCAGCGTGCCGCGCGCCGCGACGGAGTTGGCCAAGGAGTGGCGCATGGACCGCGCCCTGCGCCGCCTCGAGGCGATGATGATCGCGGTCGACCGCGACAGCCTGCTGTTGGTGAGCGGCACCGGCGACGTGATCCAGCCGACCGACGGCGTGGCGGCGGTCGGCTCCGGCGGCTCCTACGCCCTGGCCGCCGCCCGCGCCCTGACGGCCCACTCGGAACTCGGCGCGCCCGAGATCGTCCGCGCCGCCCTGGAGATCGCCGGCGACCTGTGCATCTACACGAACCGGAACATCGACGTCGAAGAGCTTTAGGACTGAGTACCGAGAGTCCGTTCCGTAAGCCCCTCGCCCCGGTACTCCGGGGAGAGGGGGGCTCATCGAACAGACTCTGAGTCCTGAGTACGGGAGAACGCCGTGGCTGACATGACCCCGCGCCAGATCGTACAGGAGCTGGACCGCTACATCATCGGGCAGGCGGCGGCGAAGCGAGCCGTGGCCGTCGCCATCCGCAACCGCTGGCGGCGCCAACAGCTGCCGGCCGACCTGCGCAAGGACGTCACGCCGAAGAACATCATCATGATCGGCCCCACCGGCGTCGGCAAGACGGAGATCGCCCGCCGCCTCGCCCAACTCGTCGGGGCGCCGTTCCTCAAGGTCGAGGCGACCAAGTACACCGAAGTCGGCTACGTCGGCCGCGACGTCGAGAGCATGGTCCGCGACCTCACCGAGGCGGCGGTCGCCCTCGTCCGCCAGGAGCAGCGCACGGCCGTCGAGGCACAGGCCAAGGAGCGCGTCGCCGAACGCCTGGTCGATCTGCTCCTGCCGTCGTCCGGCACCTGGGACGCGGAGAATACCGAGGAGAACGACCGCCGCAAGCGCACGCGCGACAAGATGAAAGCCCGCCTCGAAGCCGGCGACTTCGAGGAGCGCAAAATCGAGTTGAACGTCGAGCAGAAGGTCGTCCCCGTGCAGATCCTCGGCGCCAGCAGCGGGATGGAAAACATGGAGATGGACCTGCAAGGCATGTTCGAGCGCATCATGCCGAAGCAGTCGCAGCAGCGACAGATCACGGTACGCGAGGCGCGGCGCATCCTCCTGGAGCAGGAAACCGAGGCGCTCATCGACCGGCAGACGGTCAACGAGAAGGCGGTCGAACTGGCCGAGAATCAGGGCATCATTTTCATCGACGAGCTGGATAAAGTGTGTGGCCCGTCGGCCGGCCACGGCCCCGACGTGTCGCGCCAGGGCGTGCAGCGCGACCTGCTGCCGATCGTCGAGGGGACGACGGTCAACACGCGCCACGGCTCGGTGAGGACGGACCACATCCTGTTCGTCGCGGCCGGCGCCTTCCACACGTCGAAGCCATCCGACCTGATGCCCGAGCTGCAAGGGCGCTTCCCGATCCGCGTCGAGCTGACCGACCTGAAGCGCGACGACTTCCTGCGCATCCTGACGGAGCCGAAGCACTCGCTGACGAAGCAGTACGCGGAACTGCTGGCGACGGAGGGGCTGCGCGTGGAGTACACGCCGGACGGCATCGAGGCGCTGGCGGACATCGCCTTCGAGGTGAACCGCGTCACGCAGAACATCGGCGCCCGACGGCTGCACACCATCCTGGAGCGGGTGGTGGAGGACGTGAGCTTCGAGGGGCCGGACCTGCCGGACAAGCACGTCGTCATCGACGGCGCCTACGTCCGCGGGCGGCTGGCGGAAATCCTGGAAAAAGAGGACCTGAGTAAGTTTATCCTGTAAATGCCCCGGCGGCCGGCCGTCAGGGTTTGGGCGCGGCCCGGATGACGAACTCGTTGTCTTTGGATTTCCCGTCGATGCGGAACTGTCCCCCGTCCTGCCGCGACAGCCGGATCTGGTACAGGTCGGCCCACTTCCCGGCGGGGCTGCGGTACGGCCCGAACTTCTGCCACTCGAAGAACCCGCGGTACTCCTTTTGGGCGGCGTCGTAGGAGGCGTAAACCACCCACCCGTTCGCCCCACGCGCCTCCAGGATGTTCGGCGTGACCTCATGCACCTTGACCGCGAGGGTCGAGTTCGGCACCCCCTGCTCATCCACCTCGACGTAGTCGCCTGCGGCGACCCGTCTTGCCTCTTCTTGGGCTCCCGCCGGACTCCCGCACAGCGCTAACCCGACCACGACCGCGAGAGACGCGATAATCCTCATGAATCGACTCCTCGGACTGATCCGTGGTCGGCGGTGTAGTGGCCGTGCGCGGGCGCACAAGACCACGCCACGGCCGGCCGGCGGACGAACCGAGGCCGCGTGACAATAACCATTTTCCCCGGCCCCGCAAGCCGAGGATTCCGGGGGTGCTGTGGGATGTAACCCCTTCGGGGCAGGGCTTCCAACATGGTTGTAAACCCAAGGTATCAAAGGCTTTGCGGCAACAGATCATGTGAACTAACGTCCACTGTC
>JBBROG010000155.1:0-20599 GCA_038229635.1 Gemmatales bacterium | reverse complement strand
GACAAAGGTTCGGGTCCCGGCGAAAGAGATGAAAGTCTATAACGCTCGCCTGGGGCGGTCGGCAACGCTACCGAAGTACGACATTACGATTAAGCCGAAGAAGCCAAGGGGCGGGTAAATTTCGTCCCGCCCCTCGCCTAACTGTTGGCGACGGCCGTCAGGTTGTTGCGGTGCCAGGCGCCGTTGAACCACAGCTCGTAGATGTTGCCGTCCTGCCCGCGGTAGACGACGTGCTGCGTGCGGTCGACACCCCAGGTATGCCCGACGGGATTGCCGGCGGCGAGGGAAGCGCCGGTGGCGGCCGTGAGGTCGTTGCGGTGCCAGGCGCCGTTGAACCACAACTCGTAGACGTGACTGTCCGTGCCGCGGTAGACGACGTGCTGCGTCCGATCCACGTCCCAGGTGTAGCCGGCCGGGTCGCTGGCCGCCTTGGCGGCGCCGGCGGCGACCGTCAAGTCGTTGTGGTTCCAGTCTCTCAGGTGCAACCACAGCTCGTGGATGTCGCCGTCCACGCCGCGGTAGACGACGTGTTCCGTCCCGTCCACGTTCCAGGTGTACCCCGCCGGGTTGGAGGCCGCGAGCGGGGCGCCGGTGGCGTAGGTGAGGTCGTTGCGGTGCCAGGCGCCGTTGAACCAGAGTTCGTAGATGTGCCGGTCGGCGCCGCGGTAGACGACGTGCTGCGTCCGATCCTGGTCCCAGGTGTAGCTCGCCGCGGCATCGACCGCCGTGATCCCCGCGACGTTCGTGGGGTTCCTGGTGACGTTATTGCCCTGGATGTGCAGGTTGACCACCACCGTGTTGTCCGTGTAGTCGGTCTCGGGAAGTCGGTGCCGGGCGTTCGTGGTCGCCACCAACTGGTAGTCCCCGTCGGCCACCCCGTCGATCGCGAGGAACTGACAGGGGAGCGAGGCGTCGTAGATGTCGGCCCAGCCCACCGAGATTCCCTGATTGGCGCACGAGTAGCTGTGGGTACGCGGAGGGGCGTGGGGGTCGAACTGCTCCAGGTCCTCGAGGCAGAACGCCTGTTTGAAGCCGGGCACGACTTCGCGGCCCGCCATGTCGAGCAGGTGGAAATCGTTGAACTTGGTGAGGTGGTAGTGGTGGTGCGACTCGGACCAGACGAACCACTCCGGGTGGTCCTGCGGCCGGCCTACCGTCAAGTCCTGGTTGCCCACGTTCTTCGTCAGGAAGTCGAAGCGCATCAGCCGGTGCGCGCCGGGCGTGATGCAGCCGTCGTCCACCTCGTGCGAGCCGGGGGCGATGAGTTCGTTCGTGACGTAGAAATTCCGGACCTCGGTGATCAGGTTCGCGCCGGACGCCAGCAGCAGGCGGTCTTCCAACGCTTCCACGGCGGGTCGGCCTCGGCGTTCCGCGCGATTCGCGGGCGGAGAGGCGACGGGCTTCCGCGCGCCCCGGCGGCGCGAGAAGAGCTTCTGGAACATGATAGGCCCTCGAAAGTGTCTTTCGGCGTGGCCCGCCCGTCCCGAGGCTCGGCCTTGGGAAGCCGCGGGCGCGCCTTCGACGAAAAACTCTGGAAATGTCGGCGATTCTTCGCGACGATGATCTCGGAGTGACGTGCCGATTCGCCGCCCCGCCTATCTAACTATCGCGGGGGGACTCGATGTCGGACATAATATCTTCTCGATTCCCGTAAATCCCGAGCCCCGGTCGCTCGGGCCTCTCCGCGACAGGCGAACGGGAGATCCCGCGGACCCCGGAAGCCTGCCGCAGTTCCGCCTGCTAGAATGGGGAGGCCTTGAACGCCCGACGCGCGGGGCTTCGCGACCCGCGTTCCCGAACACGAGGAATGAGTCGTGCGACATATATCCATCCCTCGGGCGCGGCTTCTCGTGGCTTCTTCGTGCCTTCTCTGTATCCTCTGTGCCTCCGTGGTTCCTTCCTCCGCCGCCGAGCCGCCGTTCTACCCGGACAAGGCGAAGCTCCTCGTCTACCGCGACGCCGACGGCACCGAGCATCCCGTCAGGAGCGCCGACGACTGGGCGAAGCGCCGCGCCCACGTCCTCGCCGGCATGGAGCAGGCGATGGGGCCGCTGCCGGGCGCCTCGAAGAAGGTGCCGCTCGACGTGCGGGTCACGGAGGAGGAGGCGGTCGGCGGCTACGTCCGCAAGAAGCTGACGTTCGCGGTCGAGAAGGGCGACCGCGTGCCGGCGTACTTGCTGATTCCCGTCGGCTTGAAAAGCAAGGCGCCGGCGGTGCTGTGCCTGCACCAGACGAACGGCGCCCTCGGCAAGAAGGAGCCGGCCGGCCTCGGCGACAACGTGAACCTGCGCTACGCGAAGCATCTGGCCGAGCGCGGCTACGTCACGCTGGCGCCGGACTACCCCAACTTCGGCGAGTACACGATCGACGTCTACGCGCGCGGCTACAAGAGCGCCAGCATGAAGGGGATCTGGAACCACATGCGGGCGGTCGACCTGTTGCAAGCGCTGCCGGAGGTCGATGGCGAGAAGATCGGCTGCGTCGGCCATTCGCTCGGCGGGCACAACACGATGTTCGTCGCCGCCTTCGACCCGCGGGTCAAGGCTCTGGTGTCGAGTTGCGGATTCACCAGCTTCCCGAAGTATTACAGGGGCGACCTGCGCGGCTGGTCGCACAAGGGCTACATGCCGCGTATCGCGAGTGTCTATCAATTCAAGTCGGAGAAGATGCCGTTCGACTTCCCGGAGGTGGTAGCGTCGTTCGCGCCGCGCGCCTTCCTGGCCTGTTCGCCGACGGGCGACGACAACTTCGAGGTGTCCGGCGTCAAGGACTGCGTCGCGGCGGCGCGGCCGGTGTACGAGTTGCTCGGGGCGAAGGAGAAGCTGGCGGCGGCGTACCCGGAGTGCAAACACGATTTTCCGCCGGAGACGCGGAAAGTCGCGTACGCGTGGTTCGACCGCTGGCTGCAGAAGTAGCGCCCCGCTCACTTCGCGAGAACCCCGAGTACCCCCAACGCCAGGCCGATGGCCAACCCGACCCCGTAGTAGATGGCGATGCGCGTCGTATTGTAGTCGCCGTGCTTGCCGTTGTAGGCCGTACCGCAGCGGTCGCAGCGAACGACGCTGATGATCGCCGGCCCGACGATGCCGCCCCACCAGGTGAAGCTCACCTTCGTCGCGTGGCCGCGCGACCCGCAGTTGGGACAGTCGGCGTAGGGGCCGCGCCGCCTCTTCTTGCGCCGCCTCGGGCGGTCGTCCTCCTCGTCTTCGTCCTCGACTTCTTCCAGGTCGTCGACCTCTTCCAACTCGTCGACCTCCGCGCCCCGCCCGCGCGGCTTCGCGGGCCGCGGCTTGCGCGGCGCCTCGGCGATGGCCTCGTCCTCCTCGTGAGCTACCGCCATCGGGATGTCGTCATCGTCCTCGGGCGCCGGCCGGGTGCGGCGCTCCGCCGCCGGCATCGGCTTCGGCGCCGCGGACTTCGCCGGGATGGAGAACACCTCCTTGCAGCCGGGGCAGCGCCCCTTCTTGCCGGCGTGCTCGTCGGCGGCGGTCACGTCCTTACCGCAATGCGGACAGTTAAACTTGATCATGCGTCCTCTCTGCGAGTCGGGTCGGGGTCAATCACTTGTCGTTCGGCTCCTCGCCGCGCTGGTAGATCGGCAGGAAGCGGTACTCCACCGTGAGCGCCAGCACGCCCATCGCGGTGCAGTAGTTGGGGCCGTAGATCTGCCCCTCGGCGTCGCGGCCGTACCAGCCGCCGCCGTCGCTGCGGTTGCCCAGCAAGACTTTGTGCATCTGCTCGCGGTACGAGTTCCAGTACTGCCCGCCGAGTTGGAACGTCGCCTGCGAACAGTAGTAAACGGAGTAGAAAAAGTGCGTTTGCCCCCACTGCGGCGGGTTCTTCAGGAGGAAGCTCGCCGCCTTCAGTACCTCCGGCGAGCGGTGCTGGTCCTTGCCGCAGATCTCCAGGCCGAGGATGCTCGTGCCGGTGCAGGGGACCGTCAGCGGGCCGCCGGGGAAGTAACGGAAGCCGCCGGAGCCGGGGTCCTGGCAGCGCTTGACGTACTCGACGGCGCGGTCGATGGCCTCGGGCGGCACGTCGCAGCCGAGGTTCTTGGCGGCGCGCAGGGCCATGAGCTGCCAGCCGGTCACGCTGATGTCGCTGTCGTAGCCGTTGACCATGTAGCGCCAGCCGCCGCGGTGGTTGTTGCCCTCCTTGCGCTGCCCCTTGAGGATGACGAGGACCGCTTTTTCGAGTTTGCGGCGCACCTCGTCGGCGAGCGGCCCCTCGGTCATGCCGGCAGCCTCGGCGAGCATGAGCGAACAAATGCCGTGGTGGTACATCTCGTGGCCGCCGTCGGAGGCGATCAGTCCGTTGGCCTGCTGCGCCCGCAGCACCCAGCGCACGCCCTTCTCGACGGCGTCGCCGTACTTGCCCTCGCCGGGGACGTGGCCGGCGGAAAGGAAGGCCATAACCGCGAGGCTGGTCACGCCGGGGTTGCGGCCGGAGCGGCCGGCGGACCAGGAGCCGTCGTCCTTCTGCGTGTTCTTGAGGAAGGCGAGGGCGCCGTCGACGGCCTGTTCGAGGGCCTTGTCGCGCGCCGGCCGGTCGGCGGCGCGCAAAGCGGGGACGGCGGCGACGAGGAGGGCGAGGGCAGCGCAGAGGGGACGCATGAGGGAAACTCCGTTGGGCCGCTTGCGGCTTAGCACTTTTGCGAAGCCGCAAGCGGCAATTCGAGGTCACTTCTTCCTCGTCTCCGCCAACTGCTCGAAGTACAGCTTGATGCGCCGGGCGTAGTCGTCGCCGTAGCGCGCCTCCATGTCCTGGAGCACCTTGGTGCGCAGTTCGCCCGGCAGGTCGCCCCAGCGCTTGCCGGCGTACTTCTTCAGCTCGGGGTTGAGGGCGCTCAGGTCCGGGAGCCCGCCCGCGTCGGCGCCGGCCTCGCCCGGCTTGCTCGGCTGTCCCGGCTTGCCCGGCTGCCGCGACGGCTGTCCCTGCGCCATCGCCTGCGCCGCCTGTTGCAGCGACTGCGCCGCCCCTTGCATGGAGCCCTGCGCCCCCTGCGCCTGCCCTTGTCCGAGTTGCTGCTGCGCCTGACTCATCTGTCCTTGCGCCTGTTGCAGCGACTGGCCGGCCTGTCCTTGCGGACCCGAGTTCTCCGGCTTGCCCGCCGCCATCTGCTGCCCGGCCCGCAGCGCTTGCCGTGCCGCCTGGTCGAGGGCCTGCGCCGCCTGGTTCTGCATCTGATTCGTCCGGCTCTGGTTGCCCTGGCGGTCCTGCTCCTGAGCCTGTTGCATCGAGCCCTGGGCCTGCTGGCTGGAGTTGGCCGCTTGCTGGGCCGACTGCTGCGCTTGCGGCGTCCGGTTCATCTGCCGGGCCGCGCGGTTGAGATCCTGCATCAGTTGACCCGCCTCGTCGCGGAGTTGCTGCTGACGCTCCTGCTGCTGCTTGCGCTGGAGGGCCGTGTCCTCCGCCAACGGCTCGAGGCGGCGGTTGACCTCCTCCTGCCGCTTCGCGAGGTCGCGCGCCTGTTGCACCGGGTCGGGGGCGTGCGGGTCGGCATTCTGGCCGCGCGGCGTCTGAGCCATCTGCCGGGCGAGTTGTCGCAGTCCTTCGGCGCTCTGCTGTCCGGACTGCTTCGCCTGCGACAGCGCTCCGGCCTGGAGACGGTCCGACGTCTGCTTCGCGGACTGCGCCGCCTGGGACGCCTGCTGCCCCGGCTCGGACTTCGGTCCTTGCTCCTTGCCGACGCCCTGGGCCAACTCGTTAGCGCGTTTGGCGATCTCCTGCTGCGCGCCCTTCAGTTCGGCGAGGGTTTTCTCGTCGGCCGGCTTCGCCGCTTCGACGGGCCGTCCCAGCGCCTTCTCGGTCGCCTCGCGCAACTCGCGCTGCTGCTTGGCGAGTTGCCGCGCTTGCTCTCCCTGCGCGCGGTTCGGCAGGCCGGGCTTGGGCGCCTCGGCCTTCGGGTCGGCGACGGGCTTCTGGCCGTTCAGGGCCTGGCTGAGGCGTTCCAGCTGGCGCTTCGCCTCGGCCTGCGAGGCGCCGACGTCCTTCGGCGGGGCGTCCTTCAGGTCGGCCCGTGCCTTCTGGAGCGACTCCAGGGCGCGTTTCTGACGCGCCTCCTCGTTGGCCGCGTCCATCTTGCCGAGGCGCTCGGCCACGTCTGCCTGACGGCGGGCGACCTCGTCGAGTTTCCGCGCCGCCTCTGCCTTCTTCTCGGGGGTGCCGGCGTTGTCCTTCTCCGCCGCCTTCAGGGCCTTCTCGGCCTGCTTCGTCACCTCGTCCTGCTGCTTCCGGATTTCCGCGATCTCCTGCCGAGCCTGTTGCTGTCGCTGAGCCAGGGTCGGCAACTGATCGGCGAGGCGGTCGAGCGCCTTCCGCGACTTCTCCAGGCGCTCTTGCGCCTGGGCGGCGTCGCCCTGACGGAGTGCCTCAGTCGCCTTCGTCGCCTGGCGCGTCGCCTCGGCCCGCTCCTGCTGGGCCTGGGCGTTGCGCGGCGGCAGGGACAGCCCCTCGGCGGCCTTGCGGATCGCCTCCTCCTCGCCGCGCATCTCTTGCAAGCGCTGGGCGAGCGGGGTCTTGGCGTCGGTCTTCTTCGCCTCCTCGGCGGCGCGCTTCTGGAGAGTATCTTGCAACCGGGCGAGTTGCCGCGCCGCCTCGCGCGGGTCGCGGCCAAGCTCGGCGGCGCGGTCGAGGTTGCCGGCGAGTTGGTCGAGGTCGCGAGCCGCCTGGTCCTGACGCTTCAGCGCCTCGCTGGCGTCGCCGCGCTTGAGGGCTTCCGTCGCCTTGCGGGTTTCCTCTGGCTTGAGGGGCGCGGCCCGCGCCGCCTGCGCCGCCGACTTCGTCTCCTCGGCGAGCTTGGCGGCGCGCTCGGCCAACTCCTGCTGGCGCCGCGCCAGGTCGCCGAGCTTGTCGTCCTGGCGCTTCTGCTCCGTCGCGCGCCGGGCGTCGGCGACGTCGCGCTGAGCCTTGGCCAGATCCTCGGCGCGCTCGCCGAGCTTGCGCGCCTGCTCGGCGCGGGCGGCGTCGAGGGCATTTTTGACGGCCTCGCTCTGGTCGGCGAGGCGCTGCAAGTCGTTGGCGAGGTCCGCCTGTTCGCGGCGCAGTTGCTCGGCGTCGGGCTTCGCGGACGGGTCGCGCACCGGGTCCTTGGCGGCCAGTTCGGCGGCGCGCTCGGCGAGATTCTGTTGACGCTCGGCGGCCATCTCCAGCCGCGCCTGGTCGAGACGTTCCTGCGCGGCGCGCTCGTTCTCCTTGCGCAGCGCTTCCAGCCGCGCCAGGGCGGCGGCGACCTCGGCGTCGGCCTTCTTCAGGCGCTCCGAGCGCTCGTCGGCCTTCTTCGCCGTCTCGGCGCCGCGCAGGTCCTGGCTGGCGTCATGCACCTCGCGGTCGGCGACGTCGCGGGCGCGGTCGGCGAGGGGTTGCAGCGCCGGCGCCTGCTCCGCCTCGCGAGCCACGTCGTGCAGCGCCTCCTCGACGCCCCGATTGTCCTTTTCGAGAGCTTGCAAATCCTTGGCTTGCTGTTTGTCGAGCGCCTCCCGGCCGCGCGACTCCTGCTTGAGCTTGTAGAGGCCGCGCTGCTCCTTCTCCAGGTCGGCCTTGATCGCCTCCAGCTTGCGGCTGAGGCTGTCGCGCTGGGCGAGGATTTCCTGCTCGCGCAGCGGCTGCGCCTGGTTGGCGACCTTGAGCCGGCGCCAGCCCTCCGCCGGGTGATAGATGACCTGGGGGTCGAGTTTCGCCTCGGGGACGCGGCGGTTGTCGGCGGCGCGGATGCGGTAGGCGATCTCGTCCCCCTCCTTCACCCGGCCGGCGAGGGCGAACAGGTGATGCCCCTTCGCCTCGCGCGTCCCCCGGCCTTCCAGCGCGATCGGCTCGGCCCGGGGCGGGCCGTTGTTAACGCGGTATTCGATCTCCGCCTTGTCGACGGCGATGTCGTCGGCGACGTGGACGTCGACCGGCACGCGGTCGTAGGGGAGGACGGCCTTCAAATCCTCGTGCCCACCGACTTTCAGGAAGGCCGGCGGCTTGTCGACCTGGACCGTGAGGCTGCGGGCGTCGAGTTCGGTCGTAACGCCTTCCTCGGCTTCGAGGACGACGCGGTAAGTGCCGTTGGCGACGGCGGGGAGTCCGGCGCGGGCCGAAAGGCGGTCGTCGGAGAGTTCGAGGGGAAGAATCCGCGTCTCGGCGGCCTCGTCGCGGCGCTCACTCCGGGCGGTCCAGCGGAGGCGCGCGCCGGCGGCGGGGCGGGTGAAGCGGAAGGCGAAGGCGACCTGACTGTGCTGGAGCGCCGCCAGGTCGGCGAGGCCGCGCACCGTCTGCGTCTCGACGGAGCCCTGGGCGTATTTCGGCGGCGTCACGGTGATCGTCGGACTCTCGGAGGCCAGCTCGACGGGCTCGACGGCGCGCACCTGGAACGAGTCGCTCGCCTCGCCGCCGGCCTCGACGGCGTAGGCGAAGTCGCCGGGAACCTTGGCCAGCGCGAAGGAGAAGGCGTCGGAGCAGTCGGCGACCATGCGGTGGCGCGTGACCGTGCCGGCGGTGTCGGTGAGGACGAGCGTCGCCGTCGTCGGCAAGGCGACGTCTTTCCGCAGCGGCTCGACGGCGGCGGCGAAGGTCAGCGGGCGGCCGCGCGCGGCGACGGCGTCGCCGGGGGTGACGGCGAGGGCGAAGGCGGGGCCGCGTGCGGCGCCCTGCCAGGGCATGAGGAAGCGCGTGCCGAGGCCGACGAAGCGCTCCGGGTCGACGGCGGCGGGCGCGCCGACCAGGGCGAGGAGCGTCACGGCGACGGCGGCGAAAGACCAGGCGTGCCGTGCCGGGACGGCGCCGCTGAAGTCGAGGCGGCGGGTGCGCGTCTCGGTCTCCTCGATGAGGAGCGCGATGAGGGCCGGCGAGCCGTTGGCCTGGTCGGTCGTCTCGGCGAGTTCGACGGCGCTGGTGAGGCGTTCGCCGAGGTCGGGATATTTCTCCTCGACGACGGCGGCGAGCGTCTCCGGGTCGAGGCGGCGGCACTGCGGCAGGACGAGGCCGAAGACGGCGAACGCTACGGCGAGAAGCCCCCAGGCGGCGAGCAGTCCGAGCCGCACGAAGGCCGGCAACTCGAAGACGGCGTCGGCGAGGAGGGCGGCGCCGCCGGCGAGGGCGAGGACCGCGACAAGGAGACTGAGGCCGCGCACCAGGCGCAGGAAGCGCAGGTGACGCGCGGCGTCGGCGAGCTTGGCGCGGACGGTCGGCGGCAGGCCGGCGACGGTGGACATGGCGGATCCCCCCTCTGGGCGCGGCTTCGGCCGGGAGCGAAGGCCGCCCCGGCGCTGGCTTGATTCTAAACGCGGCAGGGAGGAAGGGGCAAGCGCGTTCGAGGAGGTTGACGGCGAACCGCCCGCCTTGCTCGCGTGTCCGGCGAATGTTACGATCCGAGTGTCACTGAGTTGGCGACCGGCGGAAGGAACATCGCTATGGCTCTCGTTACCGTTGAGGAAGCCTGTAAGAGCTTGCCGGATTTGTTGGCTGCCGCCGAGTCGGGGGAGCGGGTCGAGATCGAGGGGCCGACAGGCCGCGTCTTTCGCTTGACGGGGCGAAGCCCTCTTCGCGAAGGCGCGGACGGGGTTCTCCTCGTCGGCGACACGGCGATTTCGTTAGAGGAGGTTCTCCTCTGCCACAAGGCCGGGTCGCCTCCCGAGGACATTGTCGCCTGCTACGACGCCCTTCGGCTTGCCGACGTCTACGCCGCCATCGCCTATTACCTCGACCATCGCGAGGAGGTCGACGCCTACCTCGCACGGCGCGAACACGTCGAGGCGGCCGAACGACGCCGGGTCGAGGAGGCCCACGCGCTCTCGAATGAGGAACTCCTGGAACTCGCGCGGCGGCACCCCGCGCCTCAAGAATGGTACGATCAGGAAGGAAAGCCCTTCTAGGCCGGAAAAGGGAGCCGCCTCATGCCCTTTCCGCAACGCCCGGAGCACGGCCGCATTGTCTGGGTCGAAATCGCCGATCCGCAAAGCCGCAATCCCAAGCGGCGGCCGGCCGTTATCCTTAACCGGACCGCCGACATCGCGCAAGACACGCTGCTGGAAGTGGTCGGCATCACGACGCGGCTGCCCCGACCGCTGCCGCCCGATCATGTCCTGCTTCCCTGGGCGCGCGGCAAGCATCCGCGGACGGGTCTGTCCGCGCCCTGTGCGGCCGTCTGCACCTGGTTGGCGGTCGTGGAACCGTCCCGGGTTCTTGAATGTGCCGGCCTCGTCCCCAGTAAGCAACTCGAACAGATCTTGATTCGCGTCGCGGCAGCCCGTGGGGAGACGTCTCCCTCACCGGAGGAATCCGCGGAGTCCCCTTGATCGTTGAGGCATTGTTAGGCCGCGCGCGTCGCGAACTGTTCCGGCCCCGGCAGCGGTTTCGCCTTGTGAAGATCGGCGATGGCGCCGACGAGCCCGTCGACGGCCTCGCGCGGGTGGTTGGCGTTCACCTGGATGCGCAGCACGCCGGCGTGGTACGGCACCGCCGGGAACGTCACCGACTGCACGTAATAGCCGCGCTCGAACAGGAACCAACCGGCGGCGAGCGTGTCGCCCTCGTCGCCGACCAGCACCGAGACGATCGGCGTCTCGCCCCCCTGCACCGCCAGCCCCAGCCCGGTCAGGCCGCGCGTCAGCTGTTCCAGGTTGCGCCGCAGCCGCGCCGCCAGCAACTCGTACTCGTCCGACATGAGGATGTCGCAGACCGCGCAGACCGCCTCCAGGTACGGCGGCGGCACCGGCCCGCCGAAGATGTACGTGTTCGAGCGCATCTTCAGGAGGCGCTTCATCTCCGCCGTGCAGCCGATGAAGCCGCCCATCGCCGAGAACGCCTTCGACAGCGAGCCAACGACGAAGGCGTTGTCGTAGCTGCCCAGCGCGTCGAACACCGTGCCGCGCCCCTTGCGGCCGAGGACGCCGCTCGCGTGGGCGTCGTCGACGTACAGGACGGCGTTGTGCCGCCGCGCCACCTCGTTCAACTCTTTCAGGGGCGGCAGCAGGCCGCTCATGCTGTAGACGCCGTCGATGGCCACCAGCGCGACGCGGTACGCGCCCGCCGCCTTCAGCACCCGTCCCAGGTCGTTCGGGTCGCAGTGCGAGAAGGTCGCCAGGCGGACGCCGTTCGCCTTGGCGATCTTCGCCCCCTCCTGGATGGAGTTGTGCGCGTGCTCGTCGACGACGAGCAGGTCGGGCTTGGAGACGAGGCCGGGGATCGCTCCCATGTTGGCGAGCGTCACCGACGGATAAATCAGAGCGGCTTCGGTGCCGAGCCAGGAGGCGATCTTGTCCTCGGCGTCGGTGTTGGCGCGGACGCTGGAGAAGGCGCGCGAGGCGCCGTTGTGCGTGCCCCACTTCTTCAGGCCGCGGGCGACCGCCTCCTGCACGCGCGGGTCCTGGTCGAGGCCGAGGAAGCTGTCCGAGCCGAAGTTGACGACGCGGCGCCCGTCCGCCACGACCGTGCGGTCCGGCCGCGAGTCGTCCGTGACCACGTCCTTAAGGTGGGTGGTCGGGTACAACTTGGCGAAGTGCTCGATGAAGCGGATGAGGCCGTTCTGTCGCAGGGCCTGGACGAGCTGCTGCATGGGGAACTCAGTCATGCCTGACCTATCGGGTTACGGTAACGGGCGGGGCGACCCGGCACACTACGGCAGTCGTGGAGCGGTGACGTTAGACCAGAAACGCAAAAACGGGGCAACGGCAAGTTGTGAGAATCGGCCCCGCGGGGTGTGCCTCTCGATTTTGGCAAATCCGGGAGGCGCGTACCCGCGCACCCCCGGCCTACCACGACGCCCACTCCCGGAACGACTTGACGTCCCCTGGCCATCCCGGCTCGCGTCTGATAGCATCCAGAGTTATCAATCCGACTCCCCGGAGCCGGCCCTCTATCGGGAACTCTCGACCGGCTCTCGTTCGTCCCACGGGTGCGACCCGTCCGTGCGCCCCCGAACTGTTCTGCCGCGGTGTCGGCTCTCCTACCGGCGCCGGGCAGGCCGAGGAGTTGCGCACATGCCCCACGAACCGGGTCCGACACGGCGCTACGGACTGGCGCTGGCGACGGTCCTTGGCGCGATCCTCCTGACGCCGCTTCTGCGCGACGTCCTGGAGCCGACCCCTTACCTCCTTTACTTCGGCGCGACCCTCGTCAGCGCCTGGTACGGCGGCGTCGGCCCCGGCGCCGCCGCCGCCCTCCTGTCGTTCGCCGCCATCGAGGCGATCTCCTTCCTGGCGCCCGGCGCGCTCCCGCTCAATCCGGGCAACGTCCGCCGGCTCGCCCTCTTCCTACTCGCGACGCTGCTGCTGGGCCGGCAGAGTTCGGCGCGGCGCCGCGCCCGCTCCGACCTGCGCTTTCTCGCCGACGCCGGGGCGACGCTGGCCGCCTCGCTCGACCAGGAGGCCACGCTCGACGCCGTCGCCCGCGTGGCCGGCGCCCGCCTCGCCGACGCCGCCGTCGTCGCCCTGGGCGAGGAGACGGGCATCGAGCCGCTGTCCGCCGTCGCGACGGACGACGAGGCCGTGGCGGAGGTTCTCCGCGCCCTGGCCGCCCCGAACGTCGCGGGCTCCGGCGGCGAGGTCGAGATCCACCGGGGCCTGAGCGAGGCGCTGCTGGTACGACTCGCCCCCGACCCGGCGACCCGGGCGCGGCTGCGGGCGATGGGGATACGCTCCGCGCTGATCGCCCCGCTGCGCGCCCGCGGACACACGCTGGGCGCGCTGGTGCTGCTGCGCCGGCGGTTCGCGTGGCGCTGGCGCGGCTCGGAACGGTCGCTGGCCGGCGAGTTGGCGCGGCGGGCGGCACTGGCGATCGACAACGCCCGGCTCTACAGCGCCGCCGTCCAGATGAAGGAGGCGCTGCGGCGCCGCGCCGGGGAGTTGGCGGAGTCGGATCGGCGCAAGGACGTCTTCCTCGCCGTCCTCGCGCATGAGATGCGCGGGCCGCTCAGCGCCCTGAACAGCCTTACCCAGGTGATGCGGGTCCGGCAGGAGGAGGCGCCCGCGACCGCTTGGGAGATGATGGCCCGCCAGCTCGACGTGCTGACGCGCCTGGCGGAGGATTTGCTCGACGTGGCCCGCATCGCACAGGGGAAGGTCGAGCTGCGCAGGAGTCCCGTCCCCCTGGCCGACGTCGTCGCCGACGCCGTCACCGCCGCGCGGCCGCTCCTCGCCGCCCGCCGCCACGAACTGTCGGTCGAGCTGCCGCCGGAGCCGCTTTGGCTCGACGCCGACCGCGTGCGCCTGGCGCAGGTGGTCATCAACCTCCTCACGAACGCGGCCAAGTACACCGAGCCGGGCGGGCGCGTCGTGCTGTCCGCCGAGCGACGCGGCGGCGAGGGGTTCGTGTCGGTGCGCGACACGGGCGTCGGCATCGCGCCGGAGTTGCTGCCGCGCGTCTTCGACCTGTTCACGCAGGGCGAGGCGACGGACGAAAAGGGGCCGGGGGGCCTGGGGCTCGGCCTGGCTCTGGTGCGCCGCCTGGTCGAGATGCACGGCGGCCGCGTCGAGGCGTACAGCGACGGCCGCGGCAAGGGGAGCGCGTTCGTCGTCTGCCTGCCGCTCCTCAAGGAGGAGGGCGGAAGGGTGAAGGCGGAACTGGCGCCGTCGCCGATTCCGCCTCCTCCCGTCCTCGTTCCTCCGAGAAGAGTCCTCGTCGTCGACGACAACGTCGACGCCGCCGCGGCGCTGGCGATGCTGCTGGAGTTGGGCGGCCACGAGGTGCGCGTGGCCCACGACGGCCCGGCGGCGCTGGGCGAGGCGGAGGCGTACCGGCCGGACGCCGTCGTCCTTGACATCGACCTGCCGGGCATGGACGGCTACGAGGTCGGCCGGCTCTTGCGCCGCAGCCCCGCGACGCGGCGGGCGGTGCTGGTGGCGCTGACCGGCTACGCGCACGACGAGCACCGCCGCCGCTGCCGCGAGGCCGGCTTCGACCACCAACTCACCAAGCCCGTCGACCCCGCCGACCTGCGCCGCGCCCTGACCGACTGACGGCGATTCCTCTCGCCTTTCGCCCTGTCCGGCGGGATACTGTAAGCACATGGCGAACGCGGCGATGCGCCCCCACATCGAGGCCGTCTGTAACGCCGAGGGGCAACGCGCTCCTATTATTTGTACGCCCGACCTGCTCTTGGCGGAGGAAGACGATGAGCCGTGACCCGGTTGTCGAGGAGATTCGCAAATTTCGCGAGGAGTTCGCCGCTCAGTTCAACTACGACCTGCACGCCATGGCGGAAGCGATCCGCGAGGAGGAGCGGCGGAGTGGGCGGACGTTCATAACGTTGGTCCCTCCCCCTGCTGCGGGCGCCGAGGTCGCTAAAGGGGGCGAACTTGAGGTGGTAGCGCCATGAGGAATGCCGTCGTCACTCTCCTCGTCCTCCTTCCGGGGTTCGCCCCGGCCCGCGCCGCCGACCCGCCGAAAAAGATCCTCCTCATCGCCGGCACCAAGAGTCACGGCCCCGGCGACCATGAGTACGAGAAGGGCGCCCGCCTCCTCAAGCACTGCCTCGACACCGCCCCGAATCTGAAGGGCTTCACGGCCGAGGTCCACCTCGACGGCTGGCCGAAGGACGAACGCGCCTTCGACGGCGCCGCGACCGTCTTCCTCTACAGCGACGGCTCCGACCGCCAGGAACAGGCGCACCCGCTGCTGCGCGAGAAGCGCTTGCAAACCATGCAGGCCCTCATGGACCGCGGCGTCGGCTTCGTCGCGGTCCACTACACCGTCTTCGTGCCCGCGAAGAAAGGCGGCGACCAGTTCCTCGACTGGCTCGGCGGCTATTTCGACTACGAGAACGGGCCGAAGCCGCGCGGCTGGTTCTCCAAGATCCAGACCGGCGTCGGCAAGGTGAGCCTGCCCAGCCCGAAACATCCGGTCAGCCGCGGCCTGACGCCGTTCGAGCTGCGCGAGGAGTTCTACTACAACATGCGCCTGCGCCCGAAGGACGACGGCCTCAGTCCGATCCTCGACGTCGCCTTGCCCGGCGAGAAGGAGGAGCAGACCGTCGCCTGGGCGCTGGAGCGCAAGAACGGCGGCCGCGGCTTCGGCTACACGGGCGGACACTTTCACGCCAACTGGCAGAACGAGAATGTCCGCCGCATGGTCCTCAACGCCTTCGTCTGGACGGCGGGCGGCGAGGTGCCCGAAGGCGGCGTCCGGTCGACGCTGCCCGAGAAGCCGCAAGAGCGCGGGCCGAGTTCCGAGACCGAGTCGGATTACAAGCCCGCCGACCCGCGCCTAAAGGCCGTCCTCGTCGACCGCTCGCCGGACGAATCGTTCGTCGCCCTCAAGGCCGACACGCAAGGACGCCTGTTCGTCGGCGGCCGCGAGGCGCTGTTCGTCTACGAACCGGATGACAAAGGCGGCTACAAGGCGCGGCGCGAGCTGTTCCGCTTCCCGCCCGACGCCTGGGTCGCCGGCGTCGAGGTCCGCGGCGACGACCTGTACGTCCTCACCGCGAGCGCCCTCTACCGCTTCCCCGGCGGCCGCGTCAAGCGCGACGGCCTGACGCCGGAGCGCCTCGTCTGGGGACTGCCGCTCGACCTGCACGTCAGCTACCACTGCCTGGCGTGGGGGCCGGAAGGCGACTTGTACTTCAACCACGGCGACCCGCTGCTCAACTACGGCGACTTCCAACGGCCCGACCACTGGGGCCACTGGACCGTGTACGGGCCGCGCGGCGAGAAGACGCCGTACACCGGCAACGGCGGCGTCTTCCGCGTGCGCCCCGACGGCAGCGGCTTCCGCGCCGTCGCCGGCGGGCTGCGCGGCCCCTTCGGACTGACATTCGACCGTCACTGGAATCTGTTCACCAACGACAACGACCACGAGAGCCGCCCCGACCTGTACACGCCGGGGCGGCTGCTGCACGTCACGCCGCACGTCGACTTCGGCTGGCCGCGCGGCTGGATCGCCTCCAAGACGCCCGAGCGCGCCGACCTCGTCGAGGCGATGAGCAACACCCCCGGCCGCAGCGTCCCCGTCGGCATGTGCTACTACGACGATCCCTTTCTCCCGCCCGAGTACCGCCACAACCTCCTGCAAGCCCGCTGGGACACGCTGACAATCCAGCGCCACCCCATCGAGCGGCGCGGGGCGAGCTACGCGGCGGGGGAACTGCCGTTCCTTGTCGGCAAGGTCCGGGCACGGCCGGTGGGCGTCGCCGTCGGCCGCGGCGGGCGCGTCTTCGCGGCGGTCGCGTACATGGCGGGCAACGAGGCGTCGCCGCATTACGCCAGCGATCTCGTCATGATCACGCGCGCCGACGACCCGCCGGCGCACCCGTTCGAGGCCTACGACGTCACGGCGCTGCCGGCGGAGAAGCTGTGGGCCGAACTGTCGCGGCCGTCGTGGGAGCGGCGGCGCGCGGCGCACACGGAGATCCTGCGCCGGGGCGGATCGCTGTTGGCCGAGGCGCCGGCACGCCTGGCGGCGGCGAAGGACGACGACCCGGCGATGACGCACCTTCCCTGGCTTGCCGCGGCGTCCGGCGCCCCGGAGGCGGCGCGGCTGTTGTCGGCGCTGGCGAAACACCCAAGAGCCGAGGTACGATTGCAGGCCGTGCGGGCGCTGGGCGAGGCGCCCGCACTTCAGGCGCCTTCATCAGTCCTCGAAGGGGCATTAGCCGACGCCGACGCGCGGGTGTGCCTCGCCGCCCTCGCCGCGTTCTTCGACCCCGCGCGCGAGCTGCCGTTCGACGCCGTCGCGAGCCTCGCCCGGAGTACGGACACCTACTTGCGGCAGACGGCGACGACTCTCCTGGCGCGGCGCGCGACTCCATCGCGGATTCTTGCCCTGGCGCGCACGGCCGACGCGCCGGGGCGCCTCGCCGCGGCGCTGGCCGCCGGCTCTCGGCTGACCGTCCCGGCGCCCGACGTCGCGCCGCTGCCAGAGGTGCCGCTCTTCTACCCCAAGGGCAATGCTTTCTTTCAGACGAAGATCCGTTACGGCGACAAGCCGAACGACGAGGTCGAGTTGGCGAAACTCGGCCGTCTCGGCAGCTTCACGGCGGCGGAGGCGTGGCGAACTGCCCGCCCCGACGCGGAGCGGCAGGCGCTCTTCGACCTGCTGATTGTCCTGCTGAAGGACCCCGCCGAGCCGGTCCGCCTTCAATCCGCCTATTTTTTGTCGCTGCTGAAGGACGCCCGCACCGAACCGCTCGTCGCCGGCGTCTTCCGCGAGGCGCGCGCGGGGCGCGTGGCGTCGGCGGCGCCTCGCGCCGTCGGCAAGGTGTGGGCGGCCGGCCCCTTCGCGGCGGGCGAGTCGCCCATCGAAGGGAGTGCCGTGGACGTCAGCGCCGAGGTCGCGACCGCGCGCGGCAAGGTCGCCTGGCGCGAACTGGCGGCAGGCCCGGGCGGATTTTTCCTTCCTGACAAAGGCGATTATTACCTGTTCTTCTGCCTCCAGAGCGTGGCGCGCCAGCCCGTGCTGCTCGACGTCGCCGCCGCCAGGGCGTGGCACAACGGCCGTCTCGTCGCCGCCGACCGCGGCGCCTTCCTCCTCGACGCTTCGCCCGGCGGTAACGACGTCCTCTTGCGTGTCGGCGGCGGCCCCGTTTCCGTCTGGTATCGCGCCCGCTCCGAGGTCGTCGCGACGCTCCCGGAGAAACTCGGCGCCGCCCTGCTTGCGCAGCGTCTGAAGGAAGCCGGCTCGGTCAAACAGGACGCCGTGCCGCCCGAGTTCCTCGCCCTCGACTGGCAAGGGGAGGCGAAGAAGGGCAGCGCCCCGGCCGGCCGAAAACTCTTCGGCACTCTGGGATGTGTTAAGTGCCACGCTGTCACCGCCGACCAGCCCGGCGGGGGCGCTCCGAGCCTCACCGACGCCGGCAAGCGCTTTACCGTCGCCTACCTCGTCGAGTCGGTCCTGCTGCCGAACCGTCAGGTGGCCGAGCCGTTCCGAAGCACCGCGATCATGACGAAGCAGGGCGTTTCCGTGTCGGGCCTGGTCGTCGCCGAGACGGCCGAGGCGGTCGAACTGCTGCTGCCGGATACGAACCGTAAAACCATCCGCAAAAAGGACATCGAGGAAAGGACGACGACAAACGTCTCGCCGATGCCGGCCGGGCTCGTCAAGACGCCGGCCGAACTGCGCGACCTGCTGGCGTACCTGCTGAGCGAAAACCCGTCGCCGCCGTGAGCGGGCTTCCTACCTTCTTTCACGAGGAAAACACGAGTATGCCGTTCTCTTTGAAGGGTCACGTCGCCGTCGTCACCGGCAGTTCGACCGGCCTCGGGTTGGCGATCGCGCTGACGCTCGGCAAGGCCGGCGCCAAGGTCGCGGTCAACTACGCCAACAACAAGGAGCGCGCCGAGCGCAACTTCGCCCAGTTCAAGGAAGCCGGCGTCGAGGCGGTCCTCGTTCGCTGCGACGTCACCGCCGAGGAGGGCGTCGATTCCCTCTTCCGCGAGGCCGAGGCGAGGCTCGGCAAGCCGGACATCGTCGTCGTCAACGCCACCTGCGACCAGCCGCTCAAGCCCATCGAGGAGTACGATTGGGCGTTTTATCAGAGTATGCTCGACTTCTTCGTCAAGAGTCCGTTCCTGCTGACGAAGCGCGGCCTGGCGTCGATGAAGGCGAAGAAGTGGGGGCGAATCGTCAACATCACTAGCGAGGTCTACCAACGCGCCGTCGCCCCGTTCAGCGCCTACGTCGCGGCGAAGGGAGGGCAGGTCGGCTGGACGCGGAGCATGTCGCGCGAGCTGGCGCCGTTCGGTATCACCGTGAACAACGTCGCCCCCGGCTGGATCCCCGTCGAGCGGCACGACAAGGACCCGCAGGCGGCGAAGGACGAGTACCTGGCCCTCGTCCCCGCCGGCCGCTGGGGCACGCCGCAGGACGTCGCCAACGCCGTCCTCTACTTCGCCAGCGAGGAGGCGTCGTTCGTCACCGGGCAGACGCTGTGTGTCAACGGCGGCATGACGCCGTGGTAGGAGGACGTCACGCCTTGCCGTCGGCCCGCGCCCGCAGGGATTCTTGCAGCCGGCGCACCGTCTCGTCCGCCGCCGCGCGGACCGCGCCGACGTCGTCGCCGCGCTCCAGCGCTTGCAAGTGGCCGTCGAGAGTCATCCCCCAGGCGCGACACTTCGTCACGAGCCATTCCTGATTCTCGGGCGACAGCGGATGTTCTTGGAGAATGAGCGTCGTACAGCCGCGGCGGAACTCGCCGAGGCGCCGCGCCAGGGCCGCGCGGTCGTCGGGTCCCTTGGCGAACCATTCGCCGGCGCCGTCGGCGAGCTTGCGCAGGTAAGCGGCGTCGGACGCCTCCGCTGTCAAGGCGCCGGGCCGACTCCAACCCCACGCCGGCAGAACAACCCCTCCCGGCCGGAACCGTTCCGGCGCCAGCCACAGGGCGGCGCCCACGGCCAGAAGCACCGCCGCCGCCGTCGCCAGGCTGACAAAGACCGGGCGGCGGAACCAGGCGACGCGCGCGCGAATGACCGGCGGCTCGGCCGGCACGCCGCCGCGCAGGAAGACCGACAGCCGCTTCGCCCCGCGCTCGACGGCGGCGCGAACGCGGTCGTCGGCGTTGCAAAGACGGTCCCAATAGTCGCTCGGTTCCTCCAGGAGCAAGTCCTGCAATTCCAGCAGCGCGTACGGCCGGACGAGGAACGCGCGGAGGGTCTCGACGGGCAGCACGCCGAGGCCGCGCACCCGCACGTCCTCCAGCCGCGCGCCGACGAGGTCGCGCGCCGCCGCGGCGTCGGGCGCCGGCGAAGCCGTGAAATCGAGAGTAAAGCGACCGCTCTCGGGAACGTCGGGCGCGGCGCCGTGGACGGCGGCTAACTCGGCGACCAGGGCGGCGAGGTCGGTGCCGACGAGGTAGCGTTCGAGCCAGCCGGCGAGGCGCTCGGGCTCTTCGGGGATCGTGAAAGAGACGAGGTTCATGAGAGGGCTCGCCGGAGACAGTCTTCGAGCTTCTTTTTGGCCTTGAAGAACAGTTGGTAAGTCCGTTCGCGCGTCAGGCCGAGCCGCTCGGCCAGGGCTTTGTAGCTATCCCCGGCCAGTCGGCCGCGCGCGACGGCCGCCTCCCGAGCGTCCAGCTTGCCGAAGCAGCGTTCCAGGGCGAGCCGCAGCTCCTCGTTCTCGGCGGCTTCCTCCGGCCGAGTTCCGGCGCGTTGGTCCACCGCCTCGGCCGCGCTGCCGAGGGGCACGGTCTGCCGCCGCCGCCTATGGTGGTCAACAACAAGATTCCGCGCCACCGTGAAGAGCCAGCCGCGGAAGTGGCTTCCTCCGTCGGAAGCCGGCAGCGCCTGCAACACCCGAGCCCAGACCGTTTGCAGTAGGTCTTCCGCGTCGTGGCGGCCGACGCGGCGGCATAGGAAGGCGAAGAGCGGGCCGCTGTGCCGACGGTAAAGCTCCTCGATGGCTTGCTCAGCCCGGCGCGTCGCGGCCGGGCCGTCGCGCCGCCGGGCGTGGGCCACGAGATCGTCGTCGGTCAGCCGGTCGGGCGTCTTCATGCCCTTGAGTTTGCCCGCCCGACGGCGTGCGGTCAAGAGAGCGAAGGGGTTCCGAGGATGCGCGAGTACGCGACCCGCGTCGTGGTGATCCGGGGGTGCGCGGGAGCGCGATCATCGCCGTCGTTCCGGGGGTGCGCGAGAGCGCGGCGCCCGGTGTGGTGTTCCGGGGGTGCGCGAGTACGCGACCCCCGGCTGTG
>JBBROG010000154.1:0-20744 GCA_038229635.1 Gemmatales bacterium | reverse complement strand
GCCGCTCGCGGCTTCGCCATCTTGCGAAGCCGCGAGCGGCTTGATCGACCATGACCACTCCCCTCGCCACGCACGACTACGCCCCCGGTGGCCTCGACGCCGCGCTCGAGTTCCTCAAGCGCACCCGCTGGGAATTGCGCCAACTGCGGCGCGCGCACGTCTACAAGGATCGTCTCCGTATCTTCGACGTCAACAAGGACTTCTTCGAGGTGCGCGGCGTCGGCTACGGCGACGCCGACGTGGTGCCGCTGTTGCGCATGGTCAACACCGCGTTCAACCCCGAGACGGTCCACAACCCGGTCGAGGCGGAGTACAAGGAGTTCGACACCGGCCGCCGCCACCCGTGGGCCGAGGACCGGGTGATGTGAGCGCCGCCGCCCCTCCGGTAGGAGTGCGACCGCATGTCTCCGCGCCACGCCCCTCTCGCGCCGCTCGTCCTGTTCGTCCTCCTCGTACCCGTCCGGGCTCAGGAGCCCAAACCGCCTTCCCCCCCGCTTCCCCAAGGCGTGCGCCGGAGTCTCGGGACCGTGACTCACCAGGGGGGCGTGACCGCGGTCGCCTTCACGCCCGACGGCCGCGCCGTGCTGACCGCCGGAGGCGACGGCGTCGCCCGGCTGTGGGACGCGGACGGGCGCCCGACGCGCTGCTTCGAGGGGCACGGCGGCTGGGTCTGCTTCGCCGCCCTGTCGCACGACGGCAAGCGCGTCGCCGCCGTCGGCTACGGCAACGGGAAGAGGTCCGGCAGTATTCCCGTCTGGGATACGGAGACGGGTAAGGTCCTCCATTGGCTCGAAGGGCACGTCGGCGGCGCCCGCTCGCTGGCCTTCACGCCGGACGACAAGCGACTGGCCTCGGGGGGGTTCGACGGCGTCATTCGCGTGTGGGATCTCGTCTCGGGCAAGAAGGTGAGCGAGTTGGGCGGCCATGACGGCGGCGTCCCGGCGCTGGCGTTCGCGCCGGACGGCACGCGCCTCGCCTCGGCGGGGTACGACGGCACCCTCCGTTTCTGGGACGTGAAGACTGCGGCCGCACTCCTCGTTCTGCCGCCCCCGGAGCGCAAGGGTCTCTACTCCCTGGCCTACTCGCCGGACGGGCGCTACCTGGCCGTCGGCGGCGACGACCACGCGGTCCGGCTGATCGAGGCGGCGAGCGGCCGCGAGGCGCGCCGCCTGGCCGGGCACACGGGGCTCGTCCACTCCGTCGCCTTCACGCGCGACGGCCGCCGCCTCGTCTCCGGCGGTTACGACCACACGGCCCGGCTATGGGACCTGCCGTCGGGGCGCGAGACGCGCCGCTTCGACGGGCACCGCGATTGGGTCTGGGGCGTCGCCCTGTCCCCCGACGGGAAGTCGCTGGCCACGGGCAGCAAGGACGCGACGGCACTCGTCTGGGACGTCCCGGCGGCGCCGCCCCGCCCCACGCCGGGCGATATGGACGCTCTCCAGACGGAAAAACTCTGGAACGACCTGCTCGGCGAGGACGCGGCGCGCGCCTACGACGCAGTCCGGGCGCTGGCGTCGGCTCCCGCCTCCGCGACGGCCTTCCTCGGCGAAAAACTCCGGCCCGCGGCGCGCGCCGACGCACCCGACCCGAAGCGCGTCGCCCGGCTCATCGAGCAGCTCGACGACGACGAGTTCGAGGCGCGCGAACAGGCGAGCGCCGAACTGGCGTCCGCCGGCCCCGAAGTCGCGCCGGCGCTGCGCCGGGCTCTGGCGTCCGACGTCTCCCCGGAAGTGAAGCGCCGTGCCGAGGTGCTGTTAGCGAAGTTGGGGCGGCACGTCATCTCTGCCGAGAGCCTGCGGCAGGTGCGCGCCGTGCAGGCCCTCGAAGAGGCCGCGACGCCCGCCGCGCGCCGCCTGCTCGACCGGCTCGCCGGGGGCGACCCCGGCGCGACGCTCACGCGGGAAGCGAACGCGGCTCGCGCCCGCCTCGGCCGCACGTCCCCGGCCCCTTGACCCTCCCCCCGTGCCAGGAGCCAGGTATCATGTCCCTCTCGGTGCCGCGCCTCGTGGCGACGTGTGCTGTCGTTCTTGTTCTTTATGTGCCTCTCCGTGCCCAGCCGGGGCGCGACAGCGACCCGCTCCCCGCCGGCGCGGTGGCGCGCCTGGGGACTTCGCGCTTCCGCCACGCCGGCCCGGTGACAGCGGTCGCCTACGCGCCCGACGGCAAGCGCCTGGCGACGGCGAGTCACGACCGGAGCGTCCGTCTGTGGGACGCGGCCACGGGGCGCGAACTGCTGCGCCTCGTCGGGCACGAGGCCGAGGTCCGCTGTGTCGCCTTCGCGCCCGACGGGGCGACGCTCGTCTCCGGCGGCGGCGACCGAAGCGTCTGCCTGTGGGACGCGGCGACCGGCAAGCTGATCCGCCGCCTCGCCGACCACGCGGACTGGGTCGAGACGGTCGCCTTTTCGCCGGACGGCCGGCGGGTGGCCTCGGGCGGCGGCGACGGCGCGGTGGTGCTGTGGGACTTGAAGGCGAACCGGGCGGCGCTGCGCCTGAAGCATGCGGCGGGCGTCAAGGCGCTCGTGTTCAGCCCGGACGGCAAGGCGGTCGCGGCGGGCGGCGCCGACGACACGGTCACGCTCTGGGACGTCGTCGATGGCACGTCTCTCAAAAGCTTCACGGGCAAGGGAACGACCTGCCTCGCCTTCGCGCCCGACGGCAAGACCCTTTCCGGAGGCGATTACGGCGGTATCGTCCGACTTTGGGATGTCGCCTCCGGCAAAGAACTTCGCACGCTCCAGGGACACCGGCCGGCGCGGCGGCGCGGCAACGGCGTCTTCGGCATCGCCTTCGCGCCGGACGGCAAGACGCTGGCGAGCGGCGGCGCCGACGGTGCCGTGATTCTCTGGGATCCCGAGACGGGGAAGGAGCGGCGCCGCCTCGGGGGCGACGGGTTGGCCGTGACCGCGGTCGCCTTCGCCCCGGACGGCAAGACGCTGGCGGCCGGCGACCACGGCCACGGCGTGCGTCAATGGGAAGCGGCCACGGGGCGCGAGGTCGGACCGGCCGGAGGACATCGGGGAGCGGTGACGTCGCTCTCCTTCGGCCCCGACGGCCAGGCGCTCGCGACAGGCGGCGCCGACGGCCGGGTCTGCCTATGGGACCGTGACGGGAAGCAGACCGTCGTCGCCGGGCCGACGTCGGCGGTAGGGGCTGTGGCGTTGACACCCGAGGGCAAGGCCGTCGCGGTCGGCAACGCGGACGGCCTACTGCGTTTATCGGAGACCGCTAGTGGGAAGGAACTACGCCTCTTCGCCGGACACCGAGGCGCGGTGACGGCTCTGGCCTTCGCGCCGGGCGCCGCGGCGCTGCTGTCGGGCAGCCTCGACCACACGCTGCGCCACTGGCACCGCGAGACGGGCCGCGAGTTGCGACAATTCGGGCGCCTCGGCGGGCCGGTGCTGGGGCTGGCTCTGGACGCGGAAGGCCGGACGGTCGCGGCGGCCTGCGGCGACAACGAGGTGCGCGTGTGGGACTTCGCGACGGGGAACGAACTGCGCCGCTTCGGCGGCCACGCCGGGGGCATGACCGCCCTGGTGATGTCGGCGGACGGCCGCGAGGTCGTGACGGCCGGCAAGGACCGGGCGGCGCGCGTCTGGGAGGCCGCCACCGGCCAGCAGCGCCGCGCCCTGCTGGGCCACGGCGGCTGGGTCGAGGCGCTGGCCCTGTCGCCCGACGACCGCGTCCTCGCCACGGGGTCGGGCGACGGCGGCGTGCGTCTGTGGGACATGCGCGGCGGACGACCGTTGGCCCGTCTTGAAGGACATCAGGGGGCGGTCAAGGCGCTGGCGTTCGCGCCGAAAGGGAGCCTCCTCGCTTCCGGCGGCGCGGACACGACGGCCCTCCTCTGGGACATGACGGCAGCCCTGCGCGAGGCGAAGGCGCGGCCGAAGCCCCTCACGTCGGAGCAACTCGAAGCGATGTGGGCGGACCTCGGCAGCGCGAGCGCGGACCGGGCGTACCAGGCGGTTCACGCCCTCGTCCTGGCCGGCGACCCGGCGGCGGCGCTGTTGCGCGGGCGGGTGCGCCCGGTGGAGCCGGGGCGGAAGGACCGCCTCATCGCCGACCTCGATCACGACGCCTACGAGGTGCGCGAACGGGCGCGGGCCGAACTGGCGCTGATGGGCCGTTCCGTCGAGGCGGCGCTGCGCAAGGCGCTGGCGAGCGGCCTGAGTGCCGAGGCACGGCGTCGCGCCGAAGACGTCCTCGACAAGCTCGCGGCGGGGCAGGTCGACCCGCAGCGGGCGCGCGGCCTGCGGGCGGTGGAGGTGCTGGAAGGGATCGCCACCCCGGCGGCGCGTGAGGTCTTGCACGGACTGGCCAAGGGAGAGGCCGAGGCGGAACTGACCGTCGAGGCGAAGGCGGCGCTGAAACGGCTGGGAGCGAGATCATCTCAAGAATGACGCTCGGCTCCGGCTCGTCGTTTCGCGCCTGAAGTCGTTTTTGCTTGCACGCCGCTTGACTTGAGAGAAATCCGCGTTACACTGGCCTCAATTCCAGATTCGCCGGGCGGGTGAGAGGCCGGCCTGTGGGCCGTCGTCCGTTCCCTCCCGCGCGAGCGATCTCGTCCCCGAGACGAAAAATGCGTCGCCCATCGCCCTCTGTTCTTCTGACTCCTTTCTCGACCGACTCGCGCTCCGCTTGTCACAAGACCCGCGCCCGACGTCACTGCGGAGGAACCCGCCCATGACGGACCGTCCGAACTCCGCGCCCGACGAACGCGGACAGGATCAGGCTCTACGGACCCGTTGCGGCACGCCGCTGCCTGATGCTGAGGCGTAGGGCGGCCGAAGGGTTTCGCTGAGTGGACTCCGGAATGTCCGCGGCGGCGAGTCAAAGCTGCCGCCGAGGCCGGTGTTGAGCAGCCGGCAGAGCGGGCGCCGGCCCGTCGGTGAAACGCCCCTGTCGGGTGACCAGCTCACGCCGTCTTCAGGGTAATCGGCTGGGCGATCACGTTGTTCACCCCGGACTGGACCGGGTGTCCCAGCAGGTCGGACAGCTTCTTAGCGGTGAAGGCGAAGGCCGGCGTCCCGTTGAGCACTTCCCCGTCCGCCCGGAGGGTGCCCGGCAGGCCGGAGGGGGTCAGGTCGATGTCATGCGTGAGGAACTGACCCCAGAAGAAGTTCATCAGGTTGGCCCCGGAGGGGTCCGGCGTCAGGTCCACATGCGAGAAGACCGTGTTGCTGACCATCCGCGGGCCGGGCCGGTCTGCCCCGTTCGGCGTGGAGACGCCGTCGCCATAGCTGACACTGCTGTCCACGCGGATGTCGGTCCCCGTGCTGCCCAGCTTGAGCCGGAACGGGTTGTTGCCGCTGCCGTCGAACGAGCGGTACTCGGCCGGGACCGAGGCGGCCGCCTGCCCTGCCGGCGCCGGCCCGGCCGGGGCCGTCTTGGTGGTGAAGACGTTGGCCTGGAGGTTCGTCACACCCGTGTTCCGCTCGATGATGTCCGCCAGCGTCGTACCGCGGATCTGCACCAACTCCGATGGCGTGAACTGCCCGTGCTCGTACCAGAAGCGGTCGCCGTCGCGCAGGCGCTGGAACTGGTCCTTAATGACGTTGAAGAGAAGCGGCCCGACCATGGCACCTGAGACGTGATCCTCGGCCACCATGCCCACCAAGGCGTCGATCTTGTCCACCGACCCATAGGCGGCTTGCAGCTCCACCTGGACGGCACTGTTGGCCGTGATCTGGGCGAAGCCGGTCACCGGCGCCAGGCCGAAATCCTTGCGGGCCTGGTTGTAACTGGGCAGGCCCAGGTCCCGCCCCCTCTGAATGTCCACGGACACCAGGTCGAGGCCGCCCGCCCCTGGGGGTCCGAAGAGGAGGTTGCGGGCGCCGTCGACCTCGAAGGCCGCCACCGGCGGCACGGCCTGGGCGGCCAGGGTGCGCAGCACCGGGTCGATCCCGCTTTGAATGACCGGCTGGGAGTTGAAGCTGCCGTCCAGCAGCGAGAGACTGCCCCCGGCCAGGGGGTTGCCGTCCGCGCCCAGCAGGACCATCGTCTGGGGCGTCTGGCTGTGGGCGAAGCGGAAGGCCGCGGTGGTGAACAGGACGCCGGGGGTGGGGTCCACCGCCGGGTCGTAGCTGGCGTACGGGTTCAGGCCGTCGGGACCCAGCAGCAGAGGCAGGTATTCGCTATAAGTGATGTGCTGGATCTCCGCCGCCACGATCCGGCGGGCCTGCTGGTAGATGTCCTCGTCGCCCAAGCCGGGGTTGGCCTGCTTGATCTGGCCGGCCAGGCGGTTGTGCTCGCGGACGAACAGCGTGTGCAGCGTGGCCAGGCCCACGTTCTCGTTGGCCCGCACGTCCCCCGTGACGAACAGCTGGGTCGGGCTCATGACGCCGTTGTTGTCGTTGTTGACCGGCCCGTTGGGGAAGGAGGCGGCGTTGTTGAAGGGCAGCAGGCCCCCCGCACTGGTCTTGAGCTTGCCGGTGCCGTCGAACGTCCGCAGGGCGGCGGCCCGTTGGGGGTCGGAGCCGTAGACCATGCTGGCGTCGATGAAGGACGAGACCACGTTGGGCACGCGGCGCGGGTTGGCGGCGTCGGTCCCGGTCAGCGGGTCGAAGCGGTCTCGGGCCAGGGGGATGACCTGGGTGCCGGTGCCGGTGGGGTCGAAGGCGGGGTCGCCTTGCGGCACGGGGATGTTGAAGGCGTCGGTGTAGCCGGCGTTGGGCACGGTCAGGCTGAAGGAGCCGTCGGCGCGGGTCACCGCTTGCAGGCCGCCCACCTGAATGGGCACCCCCGCGACGGGGTGGCCGTTCGGGTCCTGGACCACGCCGGAGATCGTCGTCGTCGCCAGGACCTTGGGGAAGCGGGCGGCGTACTCCGCCGAGCCGACGAGGGCGGCGACGAGTTGTTCGCGGGGAGCGCCCTGCCGCAAGGCGGCGGTGAAGGACGTCAGCCCGCTGCTATCCCCGCTGCGGCGCAGGAACTGGCCGAAGAGGCTTTGCACCTCGGCGCTCTGCCCTTCCGGACTGTCCAGAATGGCCGCACAGATCGCGGTGCGGGATGTGCCTTGGGCTGCGGCCTGGCTCCAGAACTGGGCGCCGCCGGCGTCGAGGGGGCGGTGGAGCATGTCCGCGTAGTTGGCCTGCAAGCAGCCGTCCTCGGTCCCACCGCTGCGGCGGGTGAAGTACTCGTCGGCGCCGACGAGCAGGACTTCTAGCTGGTCGGCGGTGCCGCCCTGGTCCAGGAAATTGACGCCGGCTTGGAGGCCGGCCGGGTCCGCCGAGCGCTTCAGCAAGAGGTTATACAGATCCTGCACCACGCGGGTGTGGTACTCCGGGCTGCCTTCGATGCCGCGGGCCACCTGGTCGGTAGCCGCATTCTGGTCCAACCGGCCGCTCCAGAACGCCAGGCCGCCCCCGTCGGCCTCGCGGTGCAGCAGGTCGCGGTAGAGCTGGCCGACGAGGAGTTGGTTGGGGCTGCTGCTGAGGACGAGTCGGTCTTCCAGCGGCTCGAGGCAAGGGCGGGCGGGCCATCGTCTGTTCTGGCGGAGTAACCGTTGGGCCGAACTACGGCCTGAAGTCCTGCGGTTGTGACTGAGCGGGTGGAGCCAGGGGGTGAAGAACATGGTGGCAAGCCTCGGTGGGAAAGGTCGGGCGACAACGGCAAGAAACACTAGGACAAGGGGCCTGCCCGGAGAGGGGACGAATGCCCCTTTCGCGAGGAGAGGAGGCCAGTGGAGATCCGGGGATGACCTTGATGCGGCAAACGGCGGGCCACGGATCACGCCTCACCGTCCGGTCTTCTCCATCTTTTGCGAGATTATGGGGTTATGGCGAGAGAGAGTCTACGGGGCCGGTGAGAGGAGAGCCGGCGTGTTAAGTTCGGCTAACGCGCGCTAACGCTTGGGATTAACGTTCGTAAACCGATCTTTCCCAGAAGGACGCCCTCGGGGCCGCGGCTGCGACTCCAGAGGGTGAACTTACCCAACCGAAAGAACTAATGCAACGATTTTCCCCAAAAAAGCGCCGCCGGCATCCGCCCCGACGGCGGATGGCGTAGCGGAAGCCCTCCCGCCCCGGCAGGCGCAGCAGCTGCAGATGCCGGTGGTCATTGCTTCTATCAGTTCGGACGGCAAACAGATTGCCTTCCGTTGGCCCAAGTAAGGAGATTACCAGATAGCGCTACCGCTCGCGGCGCGACCAGATGCCGCCGCCGGCATCCCGAACTCCGCACGGGGAGGTTCGAGGAAGCGACGATTCAGCGCTCCGCCGTGAGCGCCGTGCCGACCGCGTCCTCGATGGACGCCAGGCCGCTCTCCTCGACGCGCCGCAGCAGATGGCGGTGGACGTCGCGCACGAACGCCGGCCCGCCGTAGACGAACCCGGTGTAGACCTGCACGAGCGAGGCGCCGTGACGGATCATCTGCCAGGCGTCCTCGCCGCTCATGACGCCGCCGACGCCGACGATGGGCAGCCGGCCGCCGGTACGTCGATACAGGTCGGCGACCATCGTTCGGCTGCGCACGGTCAGCGGCGCCCCCGACAGTCCGCCGGCGCCGAGGGCCTCGACCTGTCGCGCGGGCGTCTTCAAGCCCTCGCGCGAGACGGTCGTGTTCGTCGCGACCAGGCCGGCGACCGGCACCGCGCGCGTCATCTCGACAATGGCGGACAATTGATGGTCGTTGAGGTCCGGCGCGATCTTGAGCAGCACCGGCTTCGCCGCGACGCCGTGCCGCGCCGCCAACTCTTGGTTCTTGTCGTCGACGGCACGCAGCAGAGCCGTGAGCGGGCCGCGTTCCTGCAATTCGCGCAGCCCCGGCGTGTTCGGCGAGCTGACGTTGACGACGAAGTAGCGGCCGTGGAGAAAGAGGCGCTCGAAGCTGGCGAGGTAGTCGCCGGCGGCCTCCTCGTTAGGGACGACCTTTGACTTGCCGACGTTGACGCCGAGGACGGGGCGGATTGTGCGCTGAGCCAGCGCCGCGGCGGCCGCCTCCGAGCCCTTATTGTTGAAGCCCATGCGGTTGAGGAGGGCGTGGTCCTCTGGCAGGCGAAACAGTCGCGGCGTCGGGTTGCCGGGTTGAGCCTGACCCGTGAGCGTGCCGACCTCGACGAAGCCGAAACCGAGGGCGTCGAGGGCGTCGAACCACTCGGCGTTCTTGTCGAAGCCGGCGGCGAGGCCGACGGGTCCGGGGAAGTCGATCCCGAAGCGGCGAACCCGCAAGCGCGGGTCGTCGACGCGCAGGGAGCGAACGGCGAGGCGGCGCAGCGGCGCGAACGCCATCAGGGAGGAAAAGGCGCTCATCGAGAGGTGGTGGGCTCGCTCCGCGTCGAGGCGGAAGAGGAGGGGACGGATGAGGCTCCACATTGCGGGCTGCTCGCTCCCTTAGGCCGGTCTGACGGCGGCCGGGACGCGGCTTTCGTCCCGGCCGCCTCGGCATCCCGGAAGCCTCCTTCAGTTACGCCCTGTCTCCGACCACCACGAAAACAGATCGTGCCCCCCGCCGGCCGCCGCCGTCGGCGGCGCTCCGGTCGGACGGCGCGGCTGGATTTTGACCTTCGCCAGGCCGCTGACGTCGCCAAACTTGGCCCGCACCGTCGCCGTCCCCGTGCCGCTCGCCGGCGCCGTGTACAGTCCGCCCGCGCTCACCTTCCCCGGACCGCTCACCAGCGCCCAGGTGAAGGCCGGCTGCTGCGCCAGCGCCCGGCCGAACTGGTCCAGTGCCGTCGCCAAGAACTGCTGCGTCGCCCCCGGCACCAGCGTCACCTGCGCCGGCGTCACGGTGATCTTCGTCAGCGTCTGCGCCACACTGACGCTGACGCGGCTCGTCGCCGTCAGACCGCCGACGTCGGCGATCGTCACCTGAAAGACGTAGCTCCCGGCGCGGTCGAACGTGACCGTGCTGTCCTTCGCCGCGTTCGTGCCGTTGGCGCTGAACGTCGGCTGCGCCCCCGACGGCGCCGTCACGGCGGTCCAGGTGTACGCCAGGTTCGCCTCGCCGCCGTCGTCGGCGCCCAGGACGCTCAGGGCCGTCGTCTTCCCCGTCACCGGGCTCGGCTTCGCCGAGGCGGCCCGCGCCACGGTCGGCGCCTGGTTGCCCGTGCCGCTGCCGTAGCTGAAGCGGTCGTTCGCCGACGTCGCGGAAATGCCGTAGCCGAAAATGGTGTTTTCGTAGTTGCTCGGGTTCGCCGCCGTCGTCACGCCCGACTGGACGCGGACGTCGACCGTCCCCGACCCAGCCGGCGCCACCGCCGTCAGGCGGCCGTCGTCGACGACCGTGACGTTCGTCGCCGGAGTGTTGCCGAACAGCACTTGCAGGCGGCCGGCGGCGCCCGAGAAGTTGCGGCCCGTGACGGCGACCGTCGTGCCCGCCGAGCCGCTCGCCGCGCTCAGCCCCGTGACGGCCGGCGTCAGGTCGACGACCTCGAAGTCGCTGAAGTGCAGGCTCTTCAGGCCGTGCGTGCTGTCCTGGATGTCGTTATCGTCGAAGGTGAGGGCGAAATTGTTGCTCGCGTCGACGGAGTAGCTGGCGCCGGAGAAGAAGAAGTTGCTGCCGTTGTCGGCGACGATCATCCCGTAGTCCTTCATCGCCTGGGCGATGACCTTCGACTGCGGACTGAGGGAAGAAATGTCCACGCCGGCCTTGAGGCGGAAGCGGGCGCCCATCGGCGGCTGCGTGGCGGCGGCGGTGTTGCCCGGATTGGCGGTGTGCGACGCGGGGTAGAGGAATTGGTTCAAAATAACCGCGTTCTGCAGGGTGAAGCGGATGGCGTGGTCGATGACGCCCTGGCCGCCCTGGCTCACCGGCAGCGCTTCGTCGGGGCGCACCAGGCCGGGGAGGATCGCCAGGCCCGCCGCGTCGGCCGACGTCCGGCCGAGCGTGCGGAAGGTGTTCGTCTTCATGTCCCAGACGGTTTCCTGGTCGGCGTGCCACTTGCCGTCGGCGTTCTCATTCGGCCGCGACGTCGCGTAGAACTCGTAGCCGACGTTGTTGTCGACGTCGAAGACGAGCAGGTGCGAGTCGCCGCGGGCGTTGACGCCGCCGGGCTTCGGGCCGCTCTTCAAATCGCCTTCGAGGACCGCGTTCGTGGGAATAGGCGCGTCTTGAAGGTCGCTCTCGCCGGCGTAGGCGTCGACGACGACGGGAACCTTCGCCTGCGTCTTGCCGTGGACGACGTTGTAGGGGATGCCGTACAGGTCGTTGGCGCCGCGGTCGTCCTGGCCGAAGTCGGGGTGCAGGCGGCCGTCGCCGTAGCGGGCGGTGATGGCGTTGATGACCGCGTCGGAGTTGGCGGCGGCCGGCGCGGCGGCGACCTTCTGGTTCCACGGGTTGTCGGCCGGGAAGAGCCGGTTGCCGAGCAGCGCCGGCACGACGCGGCCCTCCAGCTCCTCGACGGCGAGGGCGGGGCGCGGCGTCCGGGATGAAGACTTTGTTGCCCTGAGAAGGCGCGAGAGTGCGAGCATGGCGTCCGGAGACCTCCGCGAAGGTGGTGCGAATCGGGCCGGGGCGACGAACGACGGGACGGGAAGACAGCCTGTCGGACGGGACGGGAAAGTTGACGTACTCGCGCAGGTGTCAGTGATAAGAGTTAGCACGGGGCGCGAGGGTTGTCAAGGAAGGGGCGGCGGCGCGGCGGACGACATTTCCTCTTGCCCGAGCGGGGAACATCGGGTATGGCCCCTCCCCATCCTGGATTGTCGGAAATCCTTTTCGAGCCCGGCTTCGCGGCCCAGGGAGGGGAGCGGTCATGCGTCCCGCACGACTCGAGAACTGGTTGCGCGCCGCCTGCGCCGTCGCCCTGCTGTGGGGCGGCCGCGCAGCGGCACAGGCCCCCGACGAGGCGCCGCCCGCCGACCCCGTCGACGTCCTCGGCCAGACGCTCCGGGCGCCGGCGCCGGCCCTCGACGCGCGCGACGCGGAGTTGGCGGCTCGCGTGGCGGTGTTGCACACCCTCGACCATTATCGCCGCGCCTTGCTGCTCCGCGACTGGCGCGACCTCGACCCGGACGAACCCGCCGCGGCCGTCGACCGACGCCACCGCGACGCCGTGGTCGAGCGCTTCACGCACGCCGCGCGCGGCGTGCTGGCGCGCGGCGAACTGGGAGAGCGGCTCGACCTGCTCAGACGGCTCGGCTCGCTGGAGGTCCGCGGCGCCGGCGGCGCCCCGCTCACCCGAAGCCTCACGACCGACGTCATCGAGTTGACACGTCTCAATCCGCCGGCGCTGCGCGAGGCGGCGGTGCGGGCGCTGGGGCAGATCCGGCCCGAGGCGGCGACCGCCGTGCCGGCGCTGGCCGGACTCTTCCAGGACGCCGACCCGGTCCTCCGCGCCTGCGCCGCCGAGGCCCTGGCGCGCCTCGTCACCCAGGCGACGGCGACGGAGCCGCGCGACGCCGGTGTGGCCGCGTGCCGCGCGGTCCTTCCGGTCGCGGCCTACGGACTGGCCGACAGCGACGCCGCGGTGCGCGGCCGCTGCGCGGAGGCGCTGGGGCGGTCGGCGACGGTGCTGGGGGCGCTCGTGCCGCCTCCCGTCGTCCCCGAAGACGCCGAGGCGGCGGAGGCCTACGCCCGGCAGGTGGACGAGGAGACGGCAGCGCTGCTCCCGTTGGTGGCGGCCCTGAAGGAGCAGACCGGGGCGGTGGCGCGGGCGACGGGCGACACCGACCCGCGCGTGCGCCTGCTCGCGCGGCAGACGCTGGAGGACGTCGCCGAGGCGCGCGTCCGGCTCATCCGTCGCACGTCGAGCGTGCTGCCCCTGCGCGGCGGGCCGGCCCTGTTAGACGTACAGACACGGGCGATGGCCTTCCTCCAGGACGACCCGCTGCGCGAAGGGCTCGTCGCGGCGCTACCGGCACTGACGGCGGGTCTCAACGACCCCGACGTGCGCGCCCGGCGGGCGGCGATCGACGTCCTGGAAACGCTCGGTCGCGCCGCGGTGCCGGCGGTGCCGGCGCTGGTGAAGGCGCTTTCGGACCGCGACCGCTTCGTGCGCTGGGCGGCGGCGCGGGCGCTGGGGAAAGTGCGGCCGACCAACCCCGAACAGGTGGTGCCACACCTGGCGCAGCTGCTGAGCGACGCCGACCCGAACCTGCGCGTGGCGGCGGCGACGGCACTGAACGACTACGGCCCGGGCGCCCGCTCGGCGCTGCCCGACTTGCTGCAAGCGGCCCAATCCGGCGACGGGGAGTTGCGCCTCGCCGTGGTGCGGGCGCTGGAGAGCATCGGCAGCGAGGACGAGGCAGCCTTGGCGGCCCTCGGCGCCGCGCTGAACGACACCGACCCGCGCGTCCGCCGGGTGGCGGGCGACGTACTCGGCAAGGTGGCGCCGCCGTCGCGCGCCGCGGCCGACGCGCTGCTGCGCGAGTCGAAGACGAACGGCGCCAAGGCGGTCGGCAGTGCGGCGAAGAAGCCGTGACCCGCGCTCGCGGTTTCGTGCTCGCGCCTCCGTCCTCCGCGTATAATAGAAGCCGGTCGCTTTTCAGACCCGCGTGCGGAGGAAGCAGCCATGCCGATTCACGATTGGACCCGCGTTCCCTCCGGGTTGTTTCATGACTTCCATCAAAGCTGGTCGATCCGGATCAAAGACGCCCTGAACGCGGGGGTCTTGCCGAAGGGCGTGTCCGCGCTGGTGGAGCAGCGGGCCGGGCCTCGGGAAGTGGACGTCCTGGCGGTGGAACACAGGCCGAAGTCCCGGCGCCCCAACACCGGCGCAGGCGGGGTGCTGCTCCTGGAACCACCCGCCACGAAGATTGTCCGCCGCACCACGAAGGAAATCTCCTTCGGCCGCGCCAACCGGATCGTGGTCAAGCATCACCTCGGCCGCATCGTCGCCGTCATCGAAATCCTTTCCCCCGGCAACAAGGACAGCCGCGCGGCCTTGCGCGACTTCGTCGGCAAGGCCGTCGATTTCCTGCGCGGCGGCGTCCACCTCCTGCTCGTCGACCTCTTCCCCCCCACGGTTCGCGACCCGTTCGGGATGCACAAAGTCCTTTGGGACGAGATCCACGACGAAGAATTCACGTTTCCGGAGGGGAAAGACCGGATTCTCGCGTCTTACGAGACGGGCGGCGTGCGCGCGGCCTACCTCGAGCCGGTGGCGGTCGGCGACGTCCTGCCGGACATGGCGCTGTTCCTGGCGACGGGGATGCACGTCCGCGTGCCCCTGGAACCGACCTACAACGCGGCCTGGGACGCCAGCCCCGAGGAGATGCGCACCGCCGTCGAGACCGGCGTCCTGCCGGAAGCCGAAAGCGAAGACGACTAGCGCCCGAGCGGAGGAAATGAGTCCATGACCACCGTGCTTGCCGTGTACGAAGGCGGCGTCCTACGGCCCGCCCGACCGCTGCCGTTCGACGAAGGCGAAACCGTCGAACTGACCGTCGCCCGGACGGACCAAGCCGCTCTTCCTTCGGCGGAGGAGGCCGAACGGCGCATCCGCGATGCCAAATCGCTAGAGGAGTTGTTCGCCGCCATGGACGCCGCCCCGGCGGAGGACGATGGCTATGACCTGCTAAAAGCTCTTGACGAGAACCGCAAAGGAGAACGCCCGCTTTTCCCGCCCGAGCTGAAAGGGATTTCGTGGTGAGCGCGATCGTCCTGCTCGACGCCGGCCCGTTGGGTGTCCTCGCCAATCCCCACCCCTCCGCTCGGGGCATCGCCTGTCGGGCTTGGGCCGCGGGGCTCAAAGCGGCGGGGCGGCGGGTTCTGGTTCCCGAGATCACGGATTATGAGATCCGGCGCGAACTGATGCGAATGCACAAGTCCCGCAGCGTCGCAACCCTCGACGGCCTGGCCCAACAACTCGAGTACCTGCCGCTGACGACGGCCGCCATGCGGAAGGCGGCGGAATTGTGGGCGCTGGTGCGCCAACAGGGACGACCGACCGCTGCCGACCACGCCCTCGACGCCGACGTGATCCTGGCCGCCCAGGCGCTGACGCTCGGCGCGCCGAGTGTTGTCGTCGCGACGACCAACGTGGGGCACCTGTCGCGCTTCGTCCCGGCGGAGTTGTGGGAGAATATCGCCCCCTGACCGCTGTATCACACCCGCGCCACGAACTTCGTCCGGGCGTCGACGCGCAGCGCCGCCTCGTGCGGGCAGGCGTTGACGCACGCCGGCTGCTTGCCGAAGCCGTCGCTGCACATGTCGCACACCACCGCCGCGTTCATCACCAACTCCTGCGTGAACTCGCCCGTCATCCCCTCCGGCACGACCGGCCGCGCCAGCTGGTAGACGCCGGCTTCCAGCAACACGTCGGTCCCGCTCACCGGCGTCACGGCGCTGACGGCGACGACGTTCCGCCCCAAACGCAGGAGCCGTTGCACCTCCGGACCGCCCGGCGCCTCCGCGGACGCGAGCGCCAGCGTCGCTTCCAGGTTCCAGCGCTCCTGTTTATCTTGTTTTACGGCAAGCTTCTGCTCGGGCGCCTTGCGCGCCACCTCGCGGCCGTTCACCCACACCGTCACCGCGGGGGCCAGCGAGTAGACCTGCAAGTGGAACGTGTGGCCCGCCGCGGCCAGCGCCCGCGTCACGTCGAAGGCGACGCGGAACTGGACTTCTTCCGGGTACGACAGCAGGTCGCGCAGGCCGCGGTCGTGGTGGAACGGCGCCGGCCTCGTCGCCCAATCGCGGTCGTCGAAGGCGACGTCCTGCCACGGCCCCGCCTCGCCCGGCCGCGGGGCGGCGCGCAAGCGCCAGCCGGCCGAGCCGCGCGGCAGCACGCCGACGGGGTGCATCTGGACGGCGCCGTAAGGACACTGCTCGGCGCAACGGCGGCAGCCGATGCACCAGTCCTCGACGACGATCTGACCGTTCTCCCCCTTGTGGATCGAGCCGACCGGGCAGCCGATGAGGCAGACCGGGTCCTTGCACTGGCGGCAGGTCGCCGGCACGAGGTAATTGTGCAAGCGCCCCCCGTCGAAGTCCTTGAAGCGCGGCCCGTCGAGGAACAGCCGGCTGCGGCCGTCGGCGTGCGTGTCGACGCAGGCCTTGACGCACTCGTCGCAGCGCGTGCAGCGCTCCAGGTCGATCACCATCAACTTCTGGCCCTGGATCAGGCCCAGTTCGTCGAAGCGCTCCGACAGCGCCAGCGGGTTCGTCTCGTCCCACGCCGGCCGCGCGACCTTCGCCGCCGTCTGCCCTTGGCGCTCCTCCGCGAGGGCGGCGACGCGCCGACTCAACTCCGGCGAGGCGCGCACCAGGTCGGCGAACAGTTCCTTGCCGATGCGGACCAGCTCGACGCGGCCGAACTTGCTGCCGGGGTGGTCGTAGGCGATGCAGGCGGCGCTGCGCGGCCGGCCGGTCACCAGGCCGATCTCGCCGAGGAGGTCGCCCTGCGACTGGTAGGCCAGGACGCGCGCCTCGTCCTCGCCACGGCTGACCGGCACGGCGCCAGGGAAGAGCGCTTCGAGCAAACGCCGATTGAGCCGGCACGCTTTCTGATAGTCTTCGGATTTCTTGACGGCCGAGGGCGGCTTTTTGGCCTCCGGCGGCAGGTCGAGCGCTTCCACCGCCTTCGCGAACTCCGGGGCGGCGGAGAGCTTCGGCTGGCGCAGCAGGGCGTTGAGCGCCGCCAGAATCGCGTCGCGCTCGGACTGCGCCGACTCGGCCGTGACGCGCCCGGAGGCGGCCCGCCCTTCCGCCGGCAGAAGGTCCCAGAGCTTGCGGCGCGGCCCCGGCGCCTCGCCGCCAGCGGCGGCCAGCGCGACGCCCAGCGCCGGCCAGTCGCTCACCGCCGCCTCGTCGAGGAGGTACGAGACGTTCTTGCGCACCTGGACGAAGCCGCTTCGCACGATGACCATGCAATCGGGCGCGTCGTGCTCGTCCCAGATTAACTCGCCGGGGGCGAACTCCTTCAGCTCGACGCGGCGGCGCAGCAGGTCGAGGACGTCGTCGGACAGGTCGCGGAACAGCGGCAGGGCGCGCAGCTGCAAGTCGAGGACGCGCTTGCGATAAACGGTGTCGATCTGCTCCTTGAACGCCTTGTTGCGGTTGCTGAGCATGCGGTCGAAGATGTTGCGCAGGAATTCCAACATGCAGCAGTCGGCGTCGGCGACGATGGTGGCGGAGCGGGGCGTGCGGTACAGGCAACTCATCTCGCCGAAGACCTCGCCCTCGAAGATGGCTCCGGGGCGCGGCGGCGCGGCGGCGGCCTTGCCGGCGAGGCGCAGCGGCAGGTCTTTCAGCCCCTCCCAGAAGCCGCGCGGTTCGGGTCGGGCGAGGTGGACCGTCGCGACCGGGCGCGGCTCGGCGGACGGCGCGAGGGTCTTCAGGCGCGCGACGTCCTCGCGCCAACGGCCGAGGCGCGCGGCGGACGTGCCGTCGGGCGCCGCCAGTTGCTTCTCGCGCAGCTCCTGGAGATCCTTGGAGGTGAGGATGTAGAAGGCGGTCCAGCCGGGCTCGCCGAGGCGGCAAATCACGTCGCCGGCGCGGAAGCGGCGCAGGACGATCGTGCCCGGATACTGCTCCAACTCGGGTTGTTCGTTGAGTTGGGCGAACAGCGCGATCTGGCCGAGTTGTTCGACCGTCAGTTCCTCGTCGCCGTCGTCGCGCGGGGCGAGGCCCGCCGGCGGTCTGACCTTGGCCATGAAGGGGTCCTCGATGAAAGCCGCTTACGGCTTCGCAAAGGAATGCGAAACTTCACCCGATTCTACTTCCCCAGCGACTCGAGCGTCAGGTGCCCGTTGAGCCCGCGGCCCGCCTTCGGGTCGTGGTACAAGTGGCACTCGGCGCAGTCGTGCCGCGCCCCGCCGCGCGGCGCGTGACACTGTTGGCACGTCTCTTTTGTCGGCATCAGGACGTCCGCCGTCTTCGCGCTCGCCGGCGCCCCGGCGTGGCAGGAGACACAGCTAAGCATACGGTGGGCGGTGTGGCCGAAGCGGCTGTGCGGGAACCAGCGTTCGGGAAGGCTCGATTTGCGGTAGACCGGCAGTCCCTTCGCCCCGGCGCGTTCCTCGACGGCGTGGCAGTAAGCGCAGCCGCCGGGGCCGTCGAACAGCAGCTTCTCCGCCTGCGCCAACTCGCGGCCGACCCAGTGCCACTGCTCTTCGGTGATCGGCGGCGCGCGACGCGGCCCCGGCAGCGGCGACTGCGGCACTTCCGGGGCGAGGCGGTCGCCGCCGACGCGGTGCGCCAGGGCGAAGTCGGTGAAGCGCTGACGCAGCACAGCGCGCACCACGTCCGGCGCGCGGTGCGGCGCCGGCGCCCGCGCGAACTCCTCGGCGGCGCGACGAGCCTTGTCGTCCTTGGTCTCGCCGGAGACGCGCACGCCGAGCGGGTGGCATTCGGCGCAGTGGCGCTCGTAGTTGATCGGCCTCATGAAGCGGCCGGCGGCGTCGGCCTGGTGACAGGCGGTGCAATCGAGCTTGCGCCGCTCCGGTTTGTCGCCTGAACCCGGCACGAGAACGCCGTCCGGTTGCAGATGCACCTGGTGGTTGAAGCGGACCGTGCCGGTATCCTTGGCGCCTTCCTGCCACCGGCCGAACTCGGGGTGGCGGTCGGGGAACGAGGCCACGTTCGCCGCGAAGGCCGCCTTGCCGCTCCGCGTCTTCAGGTCGGCGTGGCAGGCGGCGCAGTCGGCGTCGGGGACGCGCGCCAGCGCCGGACGGCCCAGGTGTTCGCGGTGGCAGGAGGCGCAGTCGGGCGTGTGCGTCTGCTTGTGGTGGTGGCTCGCGCCGTCGTGGCAGCGCAGGCAGGTCGCGTCGTCGACGGAGCGGACGTCGTCGCCGTGGACGAGGCGGCCGAGCGGGCGGAACGACTCGGTATGGCACTGGGCGCAGTCGTCGTTGAACATCGCGTGGGCGGTCGAGACGGGGCGCGACTCGTAAACGGGCAGCAGCGCGCGCGGGCCGAGAAACGGCGGCAGCAGCAGAAGGACACAGAGCAAGGCGCCGGCGCCGAGCGCGCCGCGGACGAGGCGGCGGCGCCAGCGTGCCAGCGGCCGCCGGCGGCGAAAGTAATCCAACTCCAGCCAGTCGGGGAGGTCCTTCGGGTCGGACTGCGAGGAGAGCATGAAAGTCGTCTCAGTAGTACAACGCCGTCACGACGTGCGCGATCCCGAGGCCGAGCAGCAGCGCCGACAGCGGAACGTGCGCTAGCAGCCACACGTGCAGCCAGTGGTGCAACCGCTCCTGCTCGCCCATTTGCCGCCGGTCGGCGCAGAAGCGTTCCAACTGCTCGACGTCCTTCGCCGCCGACGCCAGCCCCGGCGCCGCCCGCAGTCCGCCGAAGACTGCCTCCGCCGGCGCCGGCCGGGCGAGCGGCGACGCGGCCGAGAATCGCGGGTCGAGGAAGGGGCGAATCACCGTCTCGTAAGCCTGGCGGAGGGCGGCGCGGGCGGCGGGGGCGGCCTTCGGATCACCCTTCCCCGCCGCCGCGCCGCCCTCCGGCACTTCCGGCCCGCACAGCGCGTCGACGAGGGCGTCGGCCTTGCGGCGCAGCAGGAGGCACTCGTGCGGAATCTGCTCGTAAGGGATCTCATTCGGGACGCGGAGCGTGAGCAGGCGCGGCAGGACGTGCTGGAGGATCAATCCGAAGACGCCGGAGGCGAGGACGAGGACCAGCACCAGCCAGAGGGCCTGTTCGAGCGGCCCGCCGAGGCGGAAGTTGCCGTGGAAGAGGATCAGCACGCCACTGAGCAGGCCGAGCCAGATGTGTCCCTTCAGCCACCACTGCCGCGAGCCGACCCACCACCACGACGGCACGCGCCGCAGCGCCGCGAGGAGGCCGGCGAAGACCATGCACAAGGAGCCGAGGAGGCCGAAGCCGAGGCCGACGGCGCTGCCGCCCGTGAGGGTCGACGGGGCGACCCAGCGCTGGCGGAGGTGGACGGCGGACGCGGCGGCGGCGAGGGCCAGGGTGAACCACATCCAGCGCCGATGGCTTTTGTAATCGATCAACACGTTGCCGGCTCGCGGTCAGGGGTAAGCCGCCGGTCGCGGCGAGACAGCGCCACTATACCGGGGCGGGGGCGGCTGTCAAAAGGGTCGGCGAGAATTCTTCGGCGGAGCCGGGGCGCGGGCCGTTTCGCCTTGACACATCGCGCCCGCGTTGGCATACCCCTTACCTTCTTGAGACCAACGACTTCCGGGTCGCGTGTGGGCCGCGGGAACGCCGGCCGGAGCCGGCGGCCGCGCGGACAGCGGGTGGGGGGACCATGCGACGACTTGTGACGGCGTGCGCGGCGGCGCTGGGGCTGGCGGCCGGCGGCTGCCTGTCGAGCGGCCCGCTCCTGGACAACCCCGTCCTTGTGCGCCCCGACGCGGCCGTGACCGTCGAGAACCCCGTCTACGTCCCGCTCGGCCCGCCGTCCTACGGCGCCGTGTTCGAGAAAACGCAGAGCGTCCTCGGCGACTACTTCGTCATCGCGACGGCGAACCGCTACGAGGGGCGCGTCGTCACGCACCCGCGCGTCGCCCCCGGCTACGAGCAGTTCTTCAAGGCCGGCAGCCCCGACCACCAGGAGCGCTTGCTGGCGACCCTGCAGAGCATTCGGCACTACGCGGTCGTGAAGATCAACCCCGCCGACGACGGCGGCTTCTGGATCGACGTGAAGGTGTTCAAGGAACTGGAGGACGTGCCGCGGCCGCTGCGCGCCACCGCCGGCGGCGCCGCCTTCCGCAGCGACGTGACCCTGGAGCGACAGTACGAGGTCATCGACCCCAACGCCACCTCCGCCGGCTGGATCCCGATCGGGCAGGACGAGAAGCTCGAACAACTCATCCTTCAGCGCATCAAGAAGTGCATGTGACCGGCGAGCCGGTCGCGGCTTAGCGCTGTCCCCCGCTTGCGGCTTC
>JBBROG010000153.1:0-20753 GCA_038229635.1 Gemmatales bacterium | reverse complement strand
TGGTTGCCCGACCCGTGCCAGCCGACCAAGTCCATGGGGCGGGCGTAGGGCTTGTCCAGGGTGGAGTCGTCCAGCACCAGGACACCGTCATCATGTTGGATCTGGGTGCGGGCCTCCAGCCCGAGGGCCTCGGGGTCGGGCTCGAGACGGTGCAGCAACCGGGTGAAGGCGTCGTGGGCGGGAGCGCCGGGGCGTGCCGGCTGGACGCGGGCCGCCTCGGTGGCAGTGGCCTCAACGGGGGTGGCGATCAGGAAGTCGATGTAGTCGGCAGGCTGCACGCGCGGAGGGTTCATGACGCCAAGATTACCGATCCTCGTTCGCTGGCGCAAGAGGAAAATCCCTCAACTGCGTAACACCTACCCTCCTGCCGGCTCTTTCCGAGGCCACCCCCTTTTCTCGTCTTCGGCCGCTGCCCGGCCCGCTTCTTCGCCGCGTTCCTTTGCGCCGGCGCTCCCGTGTCCCGTTCCACCGAGGCGATCCCGCGGACTGCGGACGGCATGTCCGACAGGGGGGCGATCACTCCTGCGGGGCGACGAGAGACGCCACGACCTCAACCAGAACAGACGCCTAAGCTCGTGTCAACAAGAAAGCGCCTCAGAACGCTCCCCCGCTCCCCGCCACCTTGGCCCTCGGCGCCTCCCTGCCTCCCTCTATAGGGTAGTTCTCCGAGGCGGGAATGGGGCGTTTCCCTTGGCCCCTGTCAGGATCCTCATGACGTCGTTCGCCGGGCGGCGAGTCGGGTGACGAACGCCTCGTGTTCCGGCGAGCCAATCCCCTGGTGGAGGACGGCGAGGACGCGCGCGACGTCGCCGGCCAGGAGCGCCGCCGCGTCGAGCCAGAGCCCCGGGAAGATCGCCGAGCGATACACCCGGTCCGCCGGCGGTGCGACGACCTCGAAGCGCCCGGCAGACAGGCGGTGCCAGCGGACTTCGCGCTCGCGCAGGAGCACCGCGAGGTACTCTTGCACGCCGGCTTCCTCGTAAACGTCCTTCTTCTGGTGCAGGTCATAGGCGGTACTCGAAAGACACACCTCGGCCAAAAACTTCGGGGCGCCGGCCGCGTACTCCCCTTCCCTCCGGGACTGCCCGCCGTATTCCGGGAGGATGCGAAGAGATGTGTCTGGCTGGGGGCTCTCTTCGTCACCCATGAGCCAGGTGGCGTTGTTGGCCGCGGCACACCCCCGCGTGGCGGCGCGATAGACCCCGAGCCACGTCGCTCTCGGCGTCTCCGTGGTCCATACTCACCGGCGAAGGCATATACACGACTCCCCGAATCAGTTCGGCTCGCTTGACGTGCGGCATCGCCTCCCAGCGGCGCAGGAATTCGTCGCGCGACAGGAAATCTCCCGCGACCAACTCGGGCACGTCTTGTTCGACCGTCGCCATGATTTTCCCTCCTTCACACCCTTCGCGGGGGCATTTCCTCCGAGGACGACCCGTCATTTCCGGCCGAGGCGGTCGAGCGCGGCGCGGGCCTCGGTCGTCGCCAGGGCGCCTGCGGCGCCGCCGGCCAGTTCCTCAAACAGTCGAATAGCGTCCTTGGTGCCGGCCAGCTCCAGCGCCTCCAACCCCCGCAGCAACCGCAGCGACTCGCCGGAGACGTTTTGCTTGCTCACCCCGGCGAGGATTGCTTCGGCCTGGCGGCGCTGCTCGGCGGACGCGCCGCCCTTCAGCGCCGCGCGCAGGGCCGGCGCCGCCGCCTCGCCCAGTTTTTCCAGGTCGCGGCGTGCCTGTTCGCGCACGGCGAAGTCGTCGTTGTCGAGGTCGTCGATGAGTTTCTTCACGCGCGCGGCCTCGGGCGCCTTCGCCGGCTTGATCCGCTCGCGCAGCAAGGCGACCGTCGCGGCCGGGTCGGCGGCGAGGGCACGCACGGCGTCGTAGGCGCGGGCGGTGTCGGTGTCGGCGAGGGTGGCCCAGGACGCCTCACGCTTCTCGCCCGTCAGGGCAGCGGACGGCGCGGTCAGTTTGGCGCGCAGGCCGGCGACGTCCCAGAGGAGCGCCGTCGTATCGGCGCCGCCGGTGGCCAGCGTGTTGCCGCCGGGCGCGAAGGCGATGGCGGTCAGCGCGCCCCGGTGACTCGCCAGCGCCGCGGCCTCCTTGCCCGTGCGCAGGTCCCAGAGGTGCGCCTTACCGTCGTCGCCCGCCTGGGCCAGCAGCCGGCCGTCGGGCGCGTAGGCGACCGACGACGGGTCGTGGGGATCGACGATGACGAGCAGGCGAGACGCCAGGGCGGCTTCCGCCGGGGTCAACGCCCTCTCCTCGGCGAGGGGCAGGCGCCGCTTGCCGGTCGCGAGTTCCCACACGGCCAGGCCGCCGCCGATCGTATCCAGGGCGACCGCGCGGCCGTCCGGAGAAAAGGCGGCGTAGCGGAGCGCCGCGCCGTCGCCGAGCGGCAGCTGCCGGTACTCGCGCCCCGTCGCTGTCTCCCACAGCGTTACGGGCTGGCCATCGACGAGGAGCAGGCGGCCGTCCGGCGAGAACAGGAGGTTGCGCGTCCGGGCGCGGCGGGCGAGTGTCAGGCCCGCGACGCCGGGCGCCGCTTGCTGCGGGAGCTTAAAGGCCACGCGCGTCTTGCCGGTCGCCACGTCGTACAGGCGCACCGTCTGCTCCGCGGACGAAAGGGCCATCGAGAGTACGGCCAGGGTGCGGCCGTCGGGCGAGAACGCCGCGGCTCGGCTCATCGCGGGGTCGGCGGGGGTTTCCGGGTGCAACTGCTCGCCGCTGGCCGTGTTCACCAGGTGGACGGCGCCGTTGGCGTCGCAGCCCGCAAACGTCCGGCCGTCGGGGGACAGCAACTTGAAGGCGCCTAGCCAGCGCGGCAGCGGAGGGCCGTCGACGGGGCGGCCGCTGCTCACCTCCCAGTGGAGGACGGCACCGTCGCCGCCGTGCGTCGTCACCGTCTTGCCGTCGCGCGAAAAGGTGATCTCCTGGACCGCCGCCGCGTGTCCGGCCGGGCCAGGTCGCTCCCTCCCTGTGGCGAGGTCGAGCAGTCGGATCGCGGAGTGTTCCACCCACGCGAACGACTTGCCGTCCGGGGCGACGGCGAGAGTGCCCGTGACGAGGCGCGCCGGGGTGAGGGCAGCCGCCCGGACGACGCCGGGGGCCGGGGCGGGGAGCGGCCGGGCGCCGCCGGCTGGCGGCTCTTCCGCCTTGCCGGATCGGTAAGTGATCTTGCCGGTCGCCACGTCCCACCCCGTCAGCACCGGCGCGGCGGGAGGACGCAGGCGGAACGAGAAGAGCGTCTTGCCGTCGGCGGCGAAGACGACGTTGGCGAACGCGGCGCCCTCCGTCACGTCGAAAGCGCGGACGGCCTTGCCCTCCGTCACGTCGATGAGGTAGACCTTGCCCGCCTGGTCGGCAACGGCAAAGAGCCGTCCGTCCGGCGAGAAGGCGGAGATGATCAGGGCGGTCGTACTGTTCGCCGGAACGTCCGTCAGGCGGCGTAGCTCCTTGCCGGTGGCGACGTCGCGGACGGCGACGAAGAGTTTCACCCCGCCGCCGTTGACGAAGTCGTACCCGGCCTGGAGCAGCGTCTTGCCGTCGGCGGCGAAGGCGAGCTTGGTAATCATCAGCGAGATGACGTCCCCTTCGCGTCCCCGACCGATCTCTCCCGACTTCGTGCCGCCGGCGGTCTCCCACAGCGTCGTCGTCCGGTTGACGTCGAAGATCGCCAGCGTCTTGCCGTCGGCCGACAGGGCCAGGGCCGTGCGGCTGGTGCCGCCGGGGACCCGGCTCTTCTCCTTGCCGGTGGCGGTGTCGAAGACGTGAGCCTTGCCGTCGCGGGCCAGGACGGCGAGCGTGGTGCCGTCGGCGCTCAGCACGCTCCCGCTGCTGATGCGCGTGGCGAACACGGGGGGGTTGGCGCCGGCCAGAGGCGCGTTCGGGGCGCCCGAGACGTCGAAGCGACGGAGTTCCTTGTCGGTAGCGACGTCCCACACCTGGGCGAGTTGGTCCTGGCTGACCGTCAGCAGCGTTTTGCCGTCGCCAAGGTAGCTGGCCAGGACGACGTTGCTCGACGTCCGCCAGCGCAGCGTGCCGAGGCGGGCGAAAGCGCCGTCCGGCAGCGGGTCGCCGTTCACGTCGGCGCGAGGCGTGTCGGCGGCGAAGGCGGGCGACGACAGCAGCGAGATCAGGAGCGCGCACGCCCACGCCGGTCGGATCGGACTCATGGCGGACCTCCTCGGTGCGAATGTCAGATCACCGTGCCGTCGCGGACGACGGCGCCGCGCGGGATGACGACGATGCCCTCGCGGATGACGTAGTTCTCGCCCTCCTCCTCGGCGACGCCGCGCTGGTTGACGATGCGGACGTTGTTGCCGATGCGACAGTCCTTGTCGAGGATGGCCCGCTCGACCACGCTGCCGTCGCCGAGGATCAGGTCCGGGACGCCGCGCGCCCGGTTCTTGGCCTGCTCGGCCTCGGTCTCGTAGGAGTCGGCGCCGATGATGACCGTGTCGCGGACGACGGTGTTGCGGCCGATGCGGCTGCGGATGCCGACCACCGAGCGCTCGACGCGCGCCCCCTGCTGGATCACGCAGCCGTCGCTGATGAGGCACTGCTCCAGCGTCGCCCCGCTGACGCGCGACGCCGGCAGGTAGCGCATGCGCGTGTAAATCACGCCCTCGGCGCTGTGGAAGTCGAACGGCGGGGTGTCGCGCGCCAGCACCAGGTTCGCCTCGTGATACGCCTTCACCGTGCCCAGGTCCTCCCAGTAGCCGTCGAACAGGTGCGCCTGGACGCGGTGCGTCTTGATGCTGAGCGGGAAAATCTCCTTGCCGAAGTCGGTGGCGTCGGGCATGGCGCCGAGGAGGTCGAGCAGCCCCTGGCGGCTGAACAGGTAAATGCCCATGCTGGCGAGGAACGGCCGGCCGTGGGCGGCGATGCCGCGCTTTTGAAGCCACTCCGGCGGTGTCCGCAGCGGCTCCATCTGCTCGTCGGTCTGCGGCTTCTCGACGAAGCCGACGACGCGGCCGGTGTCGTCGAGCTGCACGACGCCGAAGCCGGACACCTGGCTCTGCGGCACCGGCAGGACGGCGATGGTGACGTCGGCCTGGCTGTCGGCGTGCGTTTGCAGCAGCTTGCGGAAGTCCATGCGGTACAGCTGGTCGCCGGACAGGATGAGGACGTGGCGGGCCGGGTCTTCGTGGACGTAGCGGATCTGCTGGCGGACGGCGTCGGCGGTGCCCTGGTACCAGTTGGTCGTCTCGTTGGTCTGCTGGGCGGCGAGCACCTCGACGAAGCCCTTGCCGAAGGGGTCGAACTTGTAGGTGTTGGCGATGTGGCGGTGCAGGCTGACGCTGAGGAACTGCGTCAGCACGTAGATGCGGTTGCAGCCGCTGTTGATGCAGTTGCTGATCGGGATGTCGATGAGGCGGTACTTGCCGGCGAGCGGCACCGCCGGTTTGCTGCGCAGCTTGGTGAGCGGGTAGAGCCGGGTGCCCCGACCGCCGCCCAGGATAAGGCTCAGGACGTCCTGCATGGCATGCCTCACGGCCAGAAAGGGAGCCCCGGAGGGCCTCGGGTCCGCGCGGTCCGGCCGCGCCGTTACGGGAACCGGCGTCATGCTACCACACGCCCCCGCAAGCCGGGAGAGGCGAATTCGTGAAAATGGCCGGCCGCCGGATTCGCCTCACGAGTTCCTCGCGGAACGATAAATGCCGAATCCGCGCCCACACCCGGCCGTCCCGCCTTGTGGGGTTTTCCCGCCTCCCCTATAATCCAACGCATTCCCGCGCGGCTCCCCGGAGAGACGCATGCCCTTCCCGACTCCGCACTGGACCCTCACGCTGCCGAGCGACCTGCGTCAACTCGCCCTGGCTCGGGCCTTCGTCGAAGCCGTCTGCGAGGTGTGCGGCCTCGACCGCCTGGCGGCCAGTGCCGTCGTCCTCGCCGCGCACGAGGCGGTCAACAACGTCATCCGCCACGCCCACCACGACCGGCCCGAGGCGCAACTTCAGGTGCAGTGCTTCCTCCGTCCTGACGGCCTCGAGATCCGCGTCCTCGACGAGGGCGCCCCGTTCGACCTCGCCGCCGTGCCGCAACTCGACCCCGGCGAACTGCGCGTCGGCGGCCGCGGCGTCTTCCTCATGCGCAAGCTGATGGACGAACTGAGCTGCCAGCCGCGCGGCGCCTGCGGCAACACGCTGCGGATGGTCAAGCACTGTCCGCTGACTTCTGCTACCCGAGCCCAAGCCTGATGCCTTCTTCTCCTTTCCCCTCACTCGACCCATTCCGCCCGCCTGTTGCGGACGAGACATTCCTTCGTCGCACGCGCCTCCCTCCTTGTGTCGCGCATCCTGGGCTCAATGCGTCCCCCGCGCGATTTACCGTGCCGGAAGCCTCGCGCGGGCACCGGAATTACCTAAATCTTCCCCCGAGGCACGACGATACCTAGAATAGAACGCGAAGAGTGAGCATACGATCAGTAGCTCACTCGGCCGTGTGGCTTCCGAAGACCCGCGGAATCCGTGAGACCCGTCCGACGATGGGCCGCGCACACCTGTCTGGGCGGCCCGGTGGGTTGATTCTGTCAAACCCAACAGAGTAAGATGACCTGTCACACCGCCCCCGGCGAGGTGCGCGCCGGCCGGTCGTCACAGGGGAGATGAGCGCCATGCACACACACAGCCCGAGCCGCCTGCAAGGCCCCATCAGCAAAGGCCGGAGTTGGTGGAAGTTTTCGGCGCCGCCGCCGGCGCGGCCGGAGCCGGTAGCGATCCGGCGTCAGCTGATCGAGCGCGTCCGCCGCGAGATCGCCGCCGGCACCTACGACACGCCGGACAAGTTCCTGGCCGCCCTCGAGCGCATGCTCGCCGACCTCGACGACGAATGAGGAGAGAGGAGTCTCGCGGCGACGCGGTTCCCGCCCGTCGCCGCGAGAAGGAAGGAGGAGCAGCCGTGTCCCTGCCAGCGGTGGAAGTGTCGCAAAGTCCGGAGGACAAGTTCCGCGAGTACCTGACCAGTCGTTCGCGCCCGCAGCGCTTCACCGGGCAGCAGCGCGAGATGGTCGCCTACATCTTCGCGCAGCACAACCACTTCGACGCCGACCGGCTCATCGACGACATGAAGTCGGCCGGCCTGCGGCTCAGCCGCGCGACCGTCTACCGCACGCTGGCGAAGCTCGTCGACGCCGGCCTCCTGCGCCGCCTCGAAGTCGGGACGCGCACGTTCTACGAACACGACTACGGCTACCCGCAGCACGAACACATGCACTGTGAGAAGTGCGGCAAGATGATCGAGTTTCAGGACCCGATGATCGATAATCTGCTGCGCGACGTCTGCCGTCGCCACAACTTCCAGGCGAACGGACACAGTTTCATCATCCGGGGCACCTGCTCCGACTGCAACCGCGCCCGTGTGACCAAGAGGTTGCTGGATCTCGTCTAATAGCCGCTTGCGGCTTCGCAGTTGCGAAGCCGCAAGCGGCCGGCGCGCTACACCTTCTCCGGCATCACGAACGGCTTGCGCGGCTCGCGCGTCAGCATCCTGTCGGCCTCGTGGTCGTTGACGAACGTCTCCGCCTTCGTGTCGACCGCCAGCTTGCGGCCGACGCGGTAGTTCGTGCTGTCCAGCGGCACCTTGTTGTCCTTCAGGTGCGTCTGCATCCGCTCCAGCGCCTCGTAGGCGTCCTTGTCGTCGCCGAACGACTTCGTCTTGACGGCGAACGGCTGCGTCTCGCCGAGGCGGTAGCTGATGTTGCCGAGGTGGCACAGGGCGCTCGACAGGTGCCCTTCGAGGATGTCCGCGTTGAGGTCGGACTTGCGGGCGCGGTCGGACTTGTGGGCGCGGACCGCCTTGACGAAGTTCGCGAAGTGAATCCCTTCCTTGACTTCCTTCGGCGTGGTGAAGCGCTTGACCTCTTTGCGGTCCTTGTCGTAGACGATGCCGCTTTCGTAGTTGGGCATGACGACGTAGCCGTCGCTGCCGTGGAAGATGACGCCGACGCCGGCGCCCATGTGGTTCTTCGTCGGCAGGCCGCGCACCTCGAAGATCAGTTCGGCGTCGCCGTAGTCGAAAGCGCAGATCTGCGTGTTGGCCGTCTCGCCGTCGTCGACGTAGCCGAAGCGGCCGCCGACGCTGGCGACCGAATTCGCCAGGCCGGCCTTGTTGAGGCCCCAGCGGGCGATGTCCATCTGGTGGATGCCCTGGTTGCCGAGGTCGCCGTTGCCGTACTCCCAGGTCCAGTGCCAGTCGTAGTGGACGGGGCCGTGCTGCTTGCTATTGCGGTGCGGCGGCTTGTTGGCGGCGGGGCCACACCAGAGGTCGTAGTCCATCGTCGCGGGCGGCTGCTGCGGGCCTTCGGTCTTGCCGATGCTCGGCCGCAACTTGTAGCACAGGCCGGTCGCCAGACGCACCTTGCCGATGCCGCCCGCCTGGACGAAGGCGATGGCGTCGCGCATGCCGGGCATACTGCGGCTCTGCGTGCCGGTCTGACAGATGCGATCGTACTTGCGCGCCGCCTCGACGATCTTGCGGCCTTCGCTGACGTTGTGGCTGACCGGCTTCTCGACGTAGACGTCCTTGCCGGCCTGGAGCGCCCAGACGGCCATGAGGGCGTGCCAGTGATTCGGCGTGGCGATGCTGATGACGTCGATCGACTTGTCGTCGAGGAGCTTGCGGAAGTCCTGGACGAATGTGGGCGCCTTGCCGGTGTCTTTCTCGACGGCGGTCATGGCCTTGCCGATGACGGCGGTGTCGCAGTCGCAGACGTGGGTGACGGCGCAGCCGATCTTGCCGGTGAAGCCGCCGACGTGGCTCATGCCGCGGCCGTGGACGCCGACGACGGCGACGCGCAGCCGGTCGCCGTCGCCGGCCTGCTTCTTGGCCTTGGCCTCTTCGGCGGCGAGGAGAGCTTCGGCGCCGAAGCCGGCTCCGGCGGCCGCGGCGGCGCCGAGAGCCGTACCCTTGAGGAAATCACGACGACTGAGGAAACGCATGACGAGGACCCCCGGTCAGGGACAGAGAAGACGGTAAAGGGAGGGAGGGCGAGGCGAGTCAGAGGCTATTCTGACGACTGCGCGCGGGCGGGTCAATCAAATTGGGCGGAAATCGGCAGCTTTGCGTTAGCCCGCGTAGCGGGCGGCGGATCGTAGCCCCGGGGGGAGCGCAACCCGGGGAACCCATCCGGGCACATCCTCCTGTTTTGAACCCGCGTAGCGGGTGACGGATCGTAGCCCCGGGTGGAGCGCAACCCGCGTAGCGGGTGCAGCGCAACCCGGGGACAACGGCCGGCGACGTGTTGTTTATTAGAACCCGCGTAGCGGGTGACGGAAGCGCGGACGGTCACGGCTCCGTCACCCGCTACGCGGGTTCAACATATCGACACGTCCCCGGTTGGGTTCCCCGGGTTGCGCGTGTGTTCCCCGGGTTGCGCGAGTACGCTCCACCCGGGGCTACGATCCGTCACCCGCTACGCGGGTTCAAAACAATTCATACGTCGCCGGTCGGATTCCCCTACGATCCGCCGCCCGCTACGCGGGCTAGGACAGCGACGCGCGCCGCACTTCGTTATGGTCGTCGCCACGCGAAGGCGGTTACAATGCGCCCATAACGCGGCTCTTCCGGAGCGTACTCGGCCATGCACATCCTCTTCGTCCACCAGAATTTCCCGGCGCAGTTCGGCCACGTCGCCGCTTACCTCACCCGCCAAAAGGGCTACCGCTGCACCTTCGTCTCCGAGAAGCCGCCCGGCGTCGTCGGCGGCGTCGAGTGCGTACAGTACAAGGTCAAGAGCGGCGCCCGCGCCGAAAACCACTATTGCAGCCGCACCTTCGAGAACGCCGTCTGGCACTCCCACGCCGTCTTCGAGGCCCTCAAGGCCCGCCCCGACCTCAAGCCCGACCTGATCGTCGGACATTCCGGCTTCGGTTCGACGCTCTTTCTGCGCGAGTTGTACGACTGTCCGGTCATCAACTACTTCGAGTTTTTTTACCGACCGACCGGCTCCGACATGGATTTCCGCCCCGACTTCCCGTCGACGGAGCTGAACCGCCTGCGCGCCCGCGCCCGCAACGCCATGCTGCTGCTCGACCTGGAGAACTGCGACCTCGGCTACAGCCCGACGTCCTGGCAGCGCGACCGCCTGCCGAAGCTGTTTCACGACAAGGTGCGCGTCGTCTTCGACGGCGTCGACACGTCGGTGTGGAACCCCGCCGCCCGTCCGCCCGGGCCGCGCCGCCTCGGCGGCCTGACGTTCCCCGACGACGTCCGCGTCGTCACCTACGCCACGCGCGGCATGGAGTCGATGCGCGGCTTCGACGTCTTCATGAAGGTCGCCAAGAAACTGTGCGACCGCCGCGAGGACGTGGTCGTCGTCGTCGCCGGGCAGGACCGCGTCTGCTACGGCGGCGACGCGCAGGTCATCGGCGGGAAGTCGTTCAAGGAGTGGGTTCTTTCTCAGGACAATTACGACCTCGCGCGCTTTCATTTCGTCGGCCTGTTGCCGCCGTCGGAACTGGCGCGGCTGTTCGCACTGACCGACCTGCACGTCTACCTGACGGTGCCGTTCGTGCTGTCGTGGTCGCTGATGAACGCGCTGGCGTGCGGGGCGACGGTGCTGGCGTCGGACACCGAGCCGGTGCGCGAGATGGTCGAGGACGGCAAGAACGGGCTGCTCGCCGACTTCTTCGACGTCGACGGCCTGGCCGACGTCGCGGGCAAGGTGCTGGACGCGCCGGGCGAGTTCAAGCACCTCGGGGCGGCGGGCGTCGACATGATCCGCGAGCGTTACAGCCTCGACGTGTGCCTGCCGAAGATGCTGGCGCTGTACGAGGAGGCGCGGTCGGGCGCCGTCAGAACTGGAAGTAGATGAACGCCTTCGTCGCCCCTGGCCCGAAGGCGACGAGCAGCACGACGACCGCGACGTAAGCCGCGGCGCGGAGCAGCGGCGGCAGGTCGAGGACGCCGCAGCGGCGCTCGCGCAGCCCGCTGAAGGCGTGCCCCAGCGCCACCATGCCGACCAGCAGCGGCACCCACGCCGGCACCCAGCGCGTCGCCCCACCCTCGTCCCAACCCAGCCAGGCCCGCTCGATCCGCCAACAACTCTCCCAGTTCTCCGCGCGGACCATCACCAGGCCCACCGCGACGAGGGCGAACGTGCCCAGCACGGCGAGCAGGCGGAACGCTGCCGTCGCGCGCAGGTTCGCCAGCCACGGCCGGTCCCCCAGCGCCTGGTCGTACAGCCGGTGCAGCGCCAGCAGCACGCCGTTGTAGAAGCCCCACAGGACGTAGTTCCAGCTCGCGCCGTGCCACAGGCCGCACAGGGTCAGCGTCAGCAACAGGTTGAAGTACGTCCGCAGCGAGCCGCGCCGGTTGCCGCCGAGCGAGATGTAGACGTAGTCGCGCATCCACGTCGACAGCGAGATGTGCCAGCGCTTCCAGAACTCGGTAATGCTCGCCGCGAGGTAGGGGAAGTCGAAGTTGCGCGGCAGCTCGAAGCCGAACCATTTGGCGCAGCCGATCGCCAGGTCGCTGTAGCCGGAGAAGTCGCAGTAGATCTGCGCCGCATACGCCAGCACCGCCCAGCGCTGCGACACCGCGTCGTAGGCCGACGGGTCGTGGAACACCGCGTCGACGTACTGCGCCAGCCGGTCGGCGAGAAAACCCTTCTTGAACAGGCCGATGAGGAACCAGTGCAGCCCCTCGACCAGCTGCCGCGACGTCGCGCGGGGGGGCGTCCCCATCTGCGGCAGGAACTCGACGGCGCGGACGATCGGCCCGGCGACGAGCTGCGGAAAGAACGCGACGAACAGGGCAAAGTCCGTAAAGCTCCGCACGGCCCGGATCTTCCCCCTGGAAACGTCCAGTGTATAGCTGATGCCCTGGAACGTGTGGAAGCTGATGCCCAGGGGCAGGACGATGTGATCGACCCACGCCGGCGTCTCCCAGCCGAGGCCGGGGACCGACGCGACGTTCCGGAGGACGAACTTCAGATACTTGAAGAGTCCGAGGAACCCGAGGTTCGAGGCGACGCTGACCCACAGCCAGCGCCTCTTGGCGGCGGGCGTCGGCGCCGCTTCGATGAGCAGGCCCGCGTAGTAGTCGACGACGGTGGTGAACAGGATGACGCCGAGGAACAGCGGGCTCGGCGACAGCACCATGTAAAAGAGCCAGCTCGCCCCCAGCAACATGCGGTACTTGGACGCGCGGCCGCGCAGGCCGTAGTAGGCCGTCAGCACCACGGCGAGGAAGGCGAGGAAGGAAAAGACCGCCTTGCTGTCGAAGGTCATGGGGTTCCCTCCCTCGACTCCGACAAATGGCCGCGCACCCAGTCACTCAGGCGGTCGGCGCCGCGCGCGTTGAGGTGAATGAGATCGGCGAAGTCCTCATCGTCCAGGCCGACGGCGGCGCGCGACGCGCGCAGCACCGTCACGCCGCGCGTCCGCTCCACCTCGGCCAGGGTCGCCCGGTAGGTCGCGAACGCCGCCTCGAAGCGCCGCTCCAGTTCGGCGCTGACGGGCATGTCGACGAGGACGACGTCCACGCCGCCCGCCTCCGCCCAGTCGAGCAGTCGGTGCAGGTAGCGGAGGTGCCCGCCGACGCGGTACTTCTCCAGAAACGGGAAGCGCTCGGGGACCTTGCCGACGGCGCGCATGTGGACGAGGCTGCCGGCCTGGAAGTCGGGGCGCGGGGCGTAGCCGTCGGGGCGGCGCAGCGCGTCGGCGTAGCGCAAGCCTTCGCGCGCCTCCTCGGCCGCCTCGGGACAGGTGCCGGGGCGCAACCGCTCGACGCAATCGGCGGCCCAGAGGCGAATGCCGTTGCGGAAGTGGAACAGGCTCCAGGCGCGGTTGAAGCGGCCGCGCGTGTAGTGGCGGAGACACCACTCGGCGGCCTCCGGGCGCAGCCGCAGCCAGACCGCCACGTCGCCCGCCGTCATGAGGACGCGCGGCCCCTCCGGCTCGTCGCGGCCGTCGTTGAGGTCGCTGGCCGTGATGCCGTAGACGAGCAGGCGCGGCGGCGCCCCGACGCCGTGGGCGACCGCGTGCCAGACTTCCGACGTGGTGGCGCCGGAAAGGCCGAGGTTGTAGGCCGTTTCCAGCGTCTTTCCGCGCCACGACGCGCCCGCCAGCCGTGCCGTATCGAGTCCCTCGCACACGGGCGAGCCGCCGACGATTACGAGGTCGTTCGCCCGACTCCGGCAGGCGCGCGGCTTTTCGCGATACTCGTCGGGGTCGTAGGCGCGCCAGACCCGGCTTCGCGCGGCCACGGCGGCGTCGACCGCCGCCAGGCCCAGCACAAGATAGAGGACGACGCGGAAGCGCGCCCGGCCCGACGGCGTCCCACACTCCGGCGCTTCCTCGGCCATCACTCCTCCTCCCTGAGGCGCCGCGGCCGCTGAGGACGACGGCAGGGCAGGAAGAGTAACGAGTTCCGCGCCCGGCGCCCAGAGGAACTCCGAGGACGTCGCGGGCGCGGGCGCGGGGGTCGGCGTGTCGTGTCCGGGGGTGCGCTGCGCGACCCCCGGCTTTGGGATGTAACCCCTTCGGGGTAGGGTCGGGGGCATTTTACCCCGAAGGGGTTACATCCCACAGCCGGGGGTCGCGCAGCGCACCCCCGGATCACCACGACGGGCGACGCGCACCCCCGGAACGACGACGCCTACCCCCGGATCACAACGCCTACCCCCGGAACGACGACGCGCGTCGAAGTTGGCCTTGCCGCGCCCGCGCCGCGCCGCTATCGTCCGCCGCCTTCCGATCACATCCCGCGAGGCAACGGAGGGCGCCGCGATGGGCAAGGCAACATGGGGCATCGCCGCCGTCGGGCTAACGCTGCTCGGCGCGGCCGGTTGCGAAACGCTCGACCGCCTCGACCTGTCGCTCGCCAGCACGGCGGCGGGCCGCGAGCGCACCGTCAGCGGGTCGGTCGAAAGCGTGACGCGCTCCACGAAAGCGGTGCTGCAAGAGATGGGGCTGGAAGCCTCGGTGAGCAAGGACGAAGAAGGGGCACGCCTCCACAGCCGCACGACGGGCGGCCAGAAGTTCGCCGTCGTCCTGACGCGCGGCGAAGACGGCAAGACGCGCGTGCGGCTGGAGTGGGAAGGCGTCGCCGACGACGGCACCGGCTACAGCCTCCTCGCCCGCCTCGACGGCGCCCTCAACCGCTGACCGAGGCGCGGCCGTGAAAGGATTCAGGACATGGAAGAGTGCCGCCCCATGCCGTCGCCCGCCTCGCGACCGCCCGCCGGCCGCGCCGGGCTGGCCCTGGCGCTGTCCCTCGCGGCCCACGGCCTGGTGGTGTTCTCGCTGGCGCTGGGGGCCTGGGGCGCCGAAGGACAGCCCGGCCCCCGCGTGTCCGTGGACGCGGTCGCCTTCGAGGAAGGCAGGCTCACCCTCGACGACCCGGCGCCGCGCGGCGGTCTTGCCAAGGCACAAACGCGACTCGCCGGCACGGAAGAGTCCGAAGCGTTCCTCGCCACCGTCGCCGACGCGGCGCCGGTGCCGAGCCCCGGCGTCACCGGCGCGGCTCCCGTCGTGGTTGTCGGACATCCGCAAGGAGGACGACCGGGAGCGGGTACGGCGGCCGGGCGGGGGAGTCGGGGGCTGTTGCGACCGCCGGCCGAGGCGCGGCGCGTCGTCTTCGTCGTCGATCGCTCCATCAGCATGGGGCCGGGCGGAGCGTTCGAGGCGGCACGCGCGGAAGTCGTCGCCGCGCTTGAGGCGCTGCCTGCCGAGGCTCACTTCCAGGTGGTCCTCTACAACCACCGCGCGGAACCGTTGCCCTTCCGGGGGAACGTCGGCCTCGTCCCCGCCACGGAGGAGAACCGGCGCGAGGCGGCGCGCCTGCTGGAAGAGGTCCGCTGCGCCGGGGCGACGGACCACGCCGCCGGGCTTCGCCGGGCGCTCGTCCTCGAACCCGACACGATTTATCTTGTGACCGACGCCGACGAGATGACGCACCCGCAGGTGGTCGCGCTGACGCGCCTCAACCGCGGACGCGCGGCACTGCACGCCGTCGAGCTGCGCGACGGACCGGCGGCGCGCGACGACGCGCCGCTGCCGACGCTGGCCCGGCTCAACCGCGGCACGCACCGCACGGCGCCGACGTCGCGCCCGTAGGTCCGCCTTGACTCCCTTCCCCGCCGCGTGCTACAAGCCGTCCCTTCCTCGGAACGACGGGCCTTCGCGCGCGAACTTCCCCACGGACGGGGTGCGTCATGATCCATCAGCGGAGCCAAATCCTCTGCGCCTGGTTCCTCGCCTGGGACCTGCTGCTGACCGCGGCCGCGTGGGTCGGCGCTTACTACCTGCGCTTCGACACCTCCTGGATTCCGCAAACGAAGGAGCGCCCCGACGTCGGCCTCTGCCTGCGCAACCTGCCGCTGGTGGTGCTGCTCGCCGCCGTCGCCTACCGGCTGACGGGGCAGTACGCCGTCGGCCGGCTGCGCCGCTTCCGCGAGGAGGTCGTCTGCGTCCTCCAGGGGACGGCCCTCCTGTCGCTGCTCGTCCTGGCGACGACGTTCTACCTGCACGACCCCTACGAGTCGCGCGCGACGATGCTGCTGTTCTCGGTGCTGACGGCGCTCGGCATCCTGACGGTGCGGCGCTTCACCTGGTCGGCGGTGCGCACGCTGCGCAGCCGCGGCTACAACCAGACGCACGCCCTCGTCGTCGGCACCGGCCGCGTCGCCCGCAAGACGTCGCGCGCCCTGCGCCGCGCGAGCTGGATGGGGATCAAGAACATCGGCTTTATCGAGGAGCGCGTCGGCCGCTGGACCAGCGACCTCGACGTCCTCGGCACCTTCGCCGACCTGCCTCAGCTCATCAAGAAATATCAGGTCGCCCACGTCTTCATCGCCCTGCCGATGAGCCGCTACGACGACGCCCGGCGCGTGTTCGACGTCCTGTCGCGGTCGCTGGTCGAGGTGCGGCTGGTGGCCGACGTGCCCGACCTGGCCGGGCTGACGCTGACGACGACGAACCTCGACGGCCTGCCGGTGATCGGCCTGCGCGAGAGCCCGCACTTCGGGCTGAACGTCGTCGTCAAGCGGGCGATGGACGTCGCCCTGGCGCTGTTGGCGCTGGTCGTCCTGTCGCCGCTGCTGCTGCTGCTCGCCGCCGTCATCAAGGCGACGAGCCCCGGCCCGGTGTTCTACCGGCAGGAGCGCTGCGGGCTGAACGGCGTCTCCTTCGGAATGCTGAAGTTCCGCAGTATGCGCGCCGACGCCGAGGCGCAAACCGGCGCGGTGTGGGCCGTGAAGGACGACCCGCGGCGGACGCGGCTGGGGACGTTCCTGCGGCGGACGAGCCTGGACGAGCTGCCGCAGTTCCTGAACGTGCTGATGGGCGACATGAGCCTGGTCGGCCCGCGCCCGGAGCGGCCGGTGTTCATCCGGAAGTTCAGCACGACGATCCCGAATTACATGGCGCGCCACTGCGTCAAGGCCGGCATCACCGGCTGGGCGCAGGTCCACGGCTGGCGCGGCAACACGTCGCTGAGAAAGCGCCTCCAGTACGACCTCTATTACATCACGCACTGGACGCCGTGGCTCGACCTGCGCATCCTGTGGATGACGGTGCGGCACGGGGTATTTCATCGCAATGCGTACTGAGTTCCGCGCGACGAGCCCGCCCCCTTAACTCGTCGTCCTACCGGGCTGGACTCGGGGGCGCCCTCTCGGTTAGAAATGGGCGCGAGGCTCGCCTTGAGCCTCTCCGGAAGCTCTGGAAGGAGGAAGGGATGAGCGGAGTACGGGTTCTGGTGGGGACGCGGAAGGGCGCGTTCGTCCTGACGGCGGACGGCCAGCGCGAACGGTGGGACGTCAGCGGCCCCCACTTCGCGGGCTGGGAGGTCTACCACCTGAAGGGCTCGCCCGTCGACCCGAACCGGCTGTATGCGTCGCAGTCGAGCGGCTGGTTCGGGCAGATGATCCAGCGCTCCAACGACGGCGGCAAGACGTGGGAGCCGGTGGGCAACAAGTTCGTGTACGACGGCGTCCCCAGCACGCACCTGTGGTACGACGGCACGCCCCACCCCTGGGAGTTCAAGCGCGTCTGGCATCTCGAACCGTCGCTGACCGACCCGGACACCGTCCACGCCGGGGTGGAGGACGCCGCGCTGTTCCGCACGACCGACGGCGGGCAGACGTGGCAGGAACTCTCCGGCCTGCGCGGCCACGGCTCGGGGGCGAAATGGCAGCCGGGCGCCGGCGGGATGTGCCTGCACACGATCCTCCTGGACCCGAGCAACCCCGATCGGATCTTCATCGCCATCTCGGCGGCGGGCGCCTTCCGGACCGACGACGCCGGCCAGACGTGGCGGCCGATCAACCGCGGCCTGCATTCGCGGTACATCCCCGACCCGACGGCGGAGGTCGGCCACTGCGTTCACCGCATCGCGATGCACCCCTCGCGCCCCGAGGTGCTGTTCATGCAAAAGCATTGGGACGTCCTGCGCAGCGACGACGCCGGCGATTCGTGGCATGAGGTCAGCGGGAACCTGCCGACCGACTTCGGGTTCCCGATCGACGTCCACGCGCACGAGCCGGAAACCGTCTACGTCGTCCCGATCAAGAGCGACGGGGAGCACTACCCGCCCGAGGGAAAGCTGCGCGTCTACCGCAGCCGCACGGGCGGAAACGAGTGGGAGGCGCTCACGAAAGGCCTGCCGCAGCAGGACTGCTACGTCAACGTGTTGCGCGACGCGATGGCTGTCGATTCGCTCGATTCGTGCGGCGTGTATTTCGGCACCACCGGCGGGCAGGTGTACGTGTCGGCCGACTCTGGAGACAACTGGACTCCTATCGTCCGCGATCTTCCGGCTGTGGTGTCCGTCGAGGTCCAGACCCTCCCATGATCCGAGTCATACTCCCGGCCCACCTGCGGACGTTGGCGCACATCGACGGCGAGGTGAAACTCGCCGTCGAGGGTCCGGCCACGCAGCGCTCGGTCCTCGACGCGCTGGAGGCCCGCTATCCGACGCTGCGCGGCACGATCCGCGACCACGTCACGCAACAGCGCCGGCCGATGTTGCGGTTCTTCGCCTGCGAGGAGGACCTGTCCCACGAGCCGCCGGATGCCCCGCTGCCCGACGCGGTCGCGTCGGGGGCGGAAGCGTTTTGGGTCGTCGGGGCCATTGCCGGCGGGTAGAATGTCGTGAGTGGCTCGTCTGAGAAGGGAGCAACTCTGTGAATACGACCGAGACCGTCCCCGGCATCCCCGAAGAGGTCAAAGCCGAGTTGCGGGAAACTCTCGATGATCTCGTGAAAGGCATCCGTCGTCCCGACAAGATGAAAGCGGCCTGCGAACGCATGGACCGGATGCGCGAGGAAAACCGCAAGCTCTTCGGCGAGCAGAACAGCGCCGTCGATCTCATCCGCGAAGCGCGCGATCGCCTATAGGCTGCCCGCACCCTGATAAGATCAGGGGTGTCACGCGCAGGTATTGGAGGTTTCTGATGACGCTTCGTGAATTCCTTCTCAAAAATGCCCCCCGCGAGGAGGTATCGCGGCGGCGGTGCCGCGAAGAATGGATCGCAGCCATCGACCGGCTGCTCGCGCAACTGCGTGCCTGGCTGACTGACACGGGCACCGCGGAACTCCTCGACCTTGAGCCCCTCGAGTTCGAGAAACGGGAGCAGGGCTTGGGCGCCTACCACGTCAAGGGATTGGCCATCAACTTCGGCGAGCGCACCGTGAAAGTGGTGCCGGTCGGCCGCCTGGTTCTCGCTCACCTGGGTCCCTACGCGGAAGCCGGACACGAGAACGCGGAAGGCCGCGTGGACATTACCAATGGCGCGTACAAGTACTTTCTGTATCGCAAATTAACTGACGCCGGCGAGCAATGGCTGATTCAAGACGAACGTGCCGGCATTCGGCCGCTCGACCGAGATCAGTTCGAGGCCGTCCTCCAGGCTTTGCTGTCGTGATTGCTTCCCTTGACGACGCCTGGCGTTGGTATGAATCGGCACGCCGGTTGGCGCGAACGATGGGGCGCCTGGGCGAAAAACACTGGAACGACTTACCGTGGGACGGCGGCCTCGGGCGCGACCACCACCTTAAAGATCTGACTTCCGCGGGAATCCTCGACGATTCGCGGACGGTCCTTGACGATCTCGATGACCTGTGCGTGCTGCTGCTCTTCTCCGTGTTTGAGGCCGCTATTCGCGAGCGGGTCCTGGCCGAGGTGGAGGCGGAGTTGCCGCCGCTACGTCATGTGGCCATCAAGCGTGCCCTCGACGAGATGAAAGAAGGCATCGAGCACGGCAGCTTCTTCAAAGTGCTGGAACCTTACAAGGACGGCGACGCCAATCTGATCGAGCAAGTCAATCAGGTTCGCCGGTATCGCAATTGGGTAGCGCACGGCCGGCGCACGGGGCAACCTGCCGCTGTCGATCCCACGACGGCTTACAGCCGCCTTAAACCTGGGCTTTTGCAAAGTAGCAGCTTCTCTGGTCGATTGCGGTTACGTTTGTACACTGGCGGGGTCGGTTGATCGCCTTGCACCTTTGTGGAGGTTGGGCCATGGCCGGCATCGTCGCCTTTCCTCAGGTTGTCGAACGAGCCCTTGACGAGTTCGGCGATCTCTTCACCACCGCCGCCCAGCGACGCCACTTCGCCGAATACCTCACCGGACTCTTCGTCGCCGCGCGCAAGACCGTCTCCGGCATCAACCGCGAGTTCGCCCAAGCCACCGACCAGTCCTGCCTCAATCGCTTCATACACCATGAGGATTGGGACGTCTCCGCCCTCAACCAACGACGCCTCGATGTCCTGCAACGCGATCCCGACCTGCGCTACAGCGACCACGGTACCATCGCCCTGGACAACACCCTCATCGATCACGACGGCGAGTGCATCGAGGATGTCGGCTGGTTTTGGGATCACGCCGAGGAGCGTTGCAAGGTCGCCCACGACTACTTGATCGCTAACTACGTCTGCGCCAATGGCAAACACTTCCCCCTGGAGTTCCGTCGCTTCCAAAAGCGAGACCAATGCGAGGCTGCCCAGCGGCCCTTCAAGGGCCACACCGAACTGTTCCAAGAATTGGTCGACTGGGCGCAGGACCAGACGATCCCCGGCACCTTCGCCATGGACAGCTACTTCACCAACGCGCCCATCCTTAACTACATTCACGGCAAGACGTTGGCTGACGGCCGGCCACGCGGTTACGTCGGGTCGCTGAAGTTCAACCGCAAGCTCCTGTTCAAGGGCGAGGAGGTCAAGGCCTCGGATCTCGCGGCCCACATCGAACCCAAGACACGCAAGCTCCTGCGTGAAGGCGACAAGCAGCAGTGGTACTTTACCTGTACGCTGCGCATTCCGGACGTGACGCATCGCATTCGGATCGCGATCCTGTGGCGGAACCGAGACGACGACCAGGCGCGAATTATCCTGGTGACGAATCGGATCCAATGGGAAGTCAGTCGCATTGTGCGCGTGTATCGACATCGTTGGACGGGCACGGAGACGTTCCATCGGGATGGCAAGCAGCAGTTGGGGATGGGGGATTGTCAGCTGCGTGACGGCGAGGGCCAGACAAGGCACCTGTATTTCGTCATGCTGGCGTACAGCCTTCTGATGCGTGAGCTGCGGCAGGGCCATGCGTATGAGTGGGCGTACCGGAAGCTGATGACCATCGGCGAAGCCTGTCGGGCGGTGTCGCAGGAGACGCTGCGCACGACGCTGACGTGGGCGATTGATCGTGTGACGCTCAAGGCTTGGGACAAAGATCGCGTGGTCGCCCATCTTGGTCTCGCATAATGTCTCGCGAAGCGATCAAATGCCACACGAACCTGTTACTTTGCAAAAGCCCAGGT